>PBOD01000075.1 GCA_002724215.1 Gemmatimonadota bacterium
GCTTTGCTATCTACGACTGGGATTTGAACGACCAGCGCAGCACAGCCCGTCGATAAAACGGGTCCGTCCTCGGCCAACTACACGCCATTGCGGGGAAAAAACCGGGCACGAACTCTCCCTCTCTGAGCCAGGTCTGGGCATAGGGTG
Organism: Gemmatimonadota bacterium; assembly: GCA_002724215.1. Taxonomy (GTDB): domain Bacteria; phylum Latescibacterota; class UBA2968; order UBA8231; family UBA8231. Next base: position 148 of record PBOD01000075.1, read on the forward strand.
AAGCCCATCCCGCCTCTCGCCCCCCAACCCGCAGCGCGAGAGGCAGCACAAGGACTTGCCCGATAAGACGCTATCTAACAGCCCGCACCGCCCTGCTCCCCATACCTCTCCCGCAACACCCGCCGCATCACCTTATTTGACGCCGTCCGCGGCAGCTCCCCCACCACCACCACCTCGTGAATCTTGAACAACGGATTCAATTCCCGCCGAATCACCTGCTGCATCTCCCCCTGCACATCGCCAGCCTCCTCCAAAACCGCATACACCACCAGCAAACTCGGCCCCCCACCCGGCGGCGAAACCGCGATCGCCGCGGTCTCTGCCACCCCCTCCATCGCATTCAAAACCCGCTCGATCTCCGCCGAGCTCACCTTGATCCCGCCCAGGTTCATTGCGTCATCGGCCCTGCCGTGTACGCGAAAGCGGTGTGGTGCCAGCCGCTCGACCTGATCGCCGTGGCGCCGCAGCGGCATGCCATTGTGCGTCGGCGCGCCGGCGTAATAGACCTCGTGGTGGTCGCGGTTGAGTATCTGGGTCGACATCCCCATCGCCGGCGGTACCAAAAATACTTCGCCGTGGTCGCACGAGCGCCCGTCTTCGTCGGCGATTACCAACTCGGTGCCCAGCGTCGGCGAGTTGAAGATCGATGGCGCCACCGGCACCACCGCAGTGCTGAGCAGATAGCCTCCCGCCAATTCGGTGCCGCCGCAGTACTCGAGCACCGGCCGATAGTCCGCCAGCGCCATCAGATAGTGCATGTCCTCGGCGTTGGAGCACTCCCCCGTGGCGCAGAACACCCGCACCGCGGAAAAGTCGATGCCCTCCATGCAGCCGGAGCGGCGCCAGGTCCGCACCAGGCTGGGGATGACGCCGAGCATATTGATCCCGGCCGCCTGCACAAACGACCCGAAGCCCCGTTCGTTGGGCGCGCCGTAGTACAGCGCCATTGTCGCGCGGTTTAAAAACGAGGCATAGATCAGCCACGGTCCCATCATCCAGCCCAGATTGGTCGGCCAGGCCACCACCTCGCGCGGATGGATATCGAGGTGGTAATGCGAGTCGGCGCCGCACTTTATCGGATTGGCGTGGGTCCAGGGCAGAGCCTTGGGGTCGCCAGTGGTCCCCGACGAAAAGAGAATATTGGTGATCGCCTCGGGTGCGCAGCTCACCGCCGCAAAGGGCGTCTCCACGCCCAGAAAATCCGCCCAGCGCAAATCGCCAGGCCGCAAGTCCCCCACTGGCCCGTCCTCGCACCCATCCAGTACCACCGTCCGCGGTGCTTGCGCCGCGACCAGCCGCGAGTAGAGCGGCAACTCACGCCCGCCGCGCACGATCACGTCCTGAGTAAAAACCGCTCGGGCGGCGCCGATGCGCAGCCGGGTCGCGATCTCGGGCGCGGCAAAACTGTCGGCGATCGCCACTACCGCGCAACCGGCTTTGACCGTGCCCAGGTAGATCGCCACCGCCTCCGCCGTCATCGGCATGTCTATCGCCACCCGATCGCCCGGCCGCAAGCCCAGCGCCCCCAACCCATGCGCGACGCGGTCGCACAGCGCCTCCAGTTCGCCATAACTCATCTGCGCCGGAGCGCCGCCCTCGCGCTGATAGACGATGGCCGGTTGTTCGGCCGGAGCCTGGAAACAGCTCTCGGCGATATTCAGTTCGGCCCCGGCCAGCCACCCCCCACTCCCCGGGTGCAATAGCTGCTCGTACCTCTTTTTAAAGCAGATCCCCAACCGCTGCACGGTTTTTTCCCAGAACGCCGCCCGCTCGGTGATGGACCACGCGTACAATTCCTCGTACGAGCCCAGCCTCAACTCGGTCTGCAGTTCCGTCACGTGCGCGCGCTCAATCGCCGCTGCCGCCGGAAAGTACACCGGCCCGCCCGCCGCGCCGTAAATCGCCTCGTAGACCAGGCGGTGCAGCGCGAAGGGATGGTCGGGTCGCAATTGCGCGACCGCCGAGCGCCAGTCGTCCTCCGGCGCGCCGTCCAATCCGGCCAGCAGGTCGGCCCATCGCTCGACCTCTGCCGCACTCAGGCCGCAGGCGGCCAATTGCTCGCGCCCCACCATCTCACTCCACCTCCAGCCGCACGCTGCGGCTCAACTCCGCCGGTGTCAGACAGCGCGCGGCAAGCACTCTTGCACGCAAGGCATCGATATGCACCCGCAGGACGCTCGAGCCGCAACCGACGACGAGCGTCGCGACGATGCCCCACAGGTAGCGCAGCGTCAGATGAGATTTGGGGATCATAGGGCCGGAAAACTCTACGCGCCCAACATCTCCCTCGTCACCTCCACCACATACCCCACATCCTCCACCCCCACGTGCCGATTCGCCACCAGCCGCGCCCCGTGCGGTGGCCGCGGATTGCACAGTACTCCCCGCTCTTTCCACCGCCCCACCACATCGGCCGCCGACCACCCCAACGCCGCGAAATCTACCTTCAATATATTCGTCGGCCGCGGCGGAAAAAGCACCTCCACGCCATCGATACTCCCCAATCCGTCGGCCAGTGCCTGCGCCACCGCGTGGTCGTCGGCCAGGCGCTCGACCATCTGCTCCAGCGCCACGATCCCCGCCGCCGCCACGACCCCCGCCTGCCGCATCGCCCCGCCGAGCCTTTTGCGCATGCGGTAGACCTCGTCGATAAAGGCCCGGTCGCCGCACACCAACGAGCCCAGTGGCGCGCTCAGTCCCTTGGACACGCAAAACATCACCGAGTCCACGTGCTGCGCATAGTCGCTCGCAGCGACACCCATCGCCACCGCTGCGTTGAAAATCCGCGCCCCGTCCATGTGCAGCTTCAGCCCGTGCTCGCGGCAGGCCTCGCCCACCGCCGCCATCTCCGGCACCGACCACGCGTGGCCGGCGTAATTGTTGTGGCTATTCTCGATGCAGACTACCTTCAACGGCGCAAAATGCGGATTGTCGGCACGTACACTGGCGTGGATTTGCTCGGGAGTGACGACGCCGTGCTCGCCCTTGACCGCGCGCGCGGCCAGCCCGGCGATATTGGCGTAGGTGCCGGCCTCCCAGTAATACATATGCGCTTGCTCCTCAAAAAGCGCCTCGTCGCCCCAATTGGCGTGCGCCAGCAGCGCGCAGGTATTGCCCATGGTGCCCGACGGCACGTAGAGTGCCGCCTCCTTGCCCATCTTGTCGGCGGCCAACTCCTGCAGGCGATTGACCGTGGGATCCTCACCGTAGACATCATCGCCCAATGGGGCGCGGGCCATCGCCTCCTGCATCTCTTCGGTGGGTAGTGTAATGGTGTCGCTGCGCAGGTCTACCGTCTTGTCGCTCATGGGGTCTCCTCGCTTGACGCTTGCCCCTCAGGGCCGTATGCTTTCGCTGCGGTTTTTGCAAACTTACGCATCGCGAGGAGTCGCGTCCAATGGCCTTTTCCCCCCAGGGCACCACCCACCGCACCACCGTCACCGGCCGCCGCGGCATGGTCGCCTCGGCCCATCCGCTGGCCTCCGTAGCGGGCCTGCGCATCCTGATGGACGGCGGTAACGCCATCGATGCCGCCATCGCCACCGCGGCTGCGCTCAACGTCACGGAGCCCTATATGTCGGGCATCGGCGGCGTCGGCTACCTGCACATCTACAGCGCCCGCGAAAAAGAGCACAAAATCATCGACTACGTCGGCCTAACCCCCAAAGCCGCCGAGCTGAGCCTCTACGACGATCAGAAGCAGGACGAGGGCCCGCTGTCGCCGCTGGTCCCCGGCGCCTGCGGCGGCTGGCTTTTGGCGCTGGAGCGCTACGGCTCGATGGATCCCGCCGCAGTCTTCGCCCCGGCCATCGAATACGCCGAGCAGGGCCACGCGCTCACCGTCAAGAATTCGCTGTTCTACACCGCCGCCGCACCCGGCCTGCTGCAGTACCAGCACGGTGGCGCGGCCTACCTGCTCGACGGCCGCGCACCTCAGCCCGGCGAGGTCGTCGTCCAGAAGGACCTCGCCGAAACCTTTCGCCGCGTCGCGGCCGAGGGCCCCGAGATCTATTATAAGGGCGCCATCGCCGAAGCCATCGCCGGTTATATGGCCGAGGTCGGCGGCCTGATCACCATGGAAGATCTCGCCGACTTCACCCCGCAGATCGTCGATCCCATTGCCATCGACTACCGCGGCCACCGCATCTTTGCGCCGCCGCTGCCCTGCCAGGCCGTACAGTACCTGGAGACCCTCAATATCATGGAGGGTTTCGACGTCGCCGACCTGGGCCACAACAGCGCCGAGACCCTGCACCGCTTTATCGAGACCACCAAGCTGGCGATGGCCGACCGCATCGCCTATGCCGCCATCGCCGACCCGCCGACCAAAGGCCTGCTCTCCAAGAAATACGCCGCCGAGCGCCGAGCGCTGATCACCGACCGCGCCCAATCGACCGCCGGCGAGCACATGACCCCCGACGGCCCCGCGGGCGAGGTCGCCCCCGGCGACCCCGGGCAGTGGCTCAATGAATGCACCACCCACTTCGACGCCGTCGACGCCGACGGCAATGCCGTTTCCTGCACCCAGAGTCTGGGCAGCGGCTTCGGCTCCAAAATGGTCGTGCCGGGCACCGGCGTCGCGCTCAACAACTTCATGCGCTGGTTCGACCTGGCGCCGCAAAGCCCCAATGTCATCGGCCCAGCCAAGAAAAACGAGATGTGCGTCTCGCCGGCCCAGGTCTGGGACGACGCCGGACTGCGCTTGCTCATCGGCACCCCGGGCAGCTACGGCATCCTCCAAACCACCCCGCAGATGATTATGAACTTCATCGACCACCAGATGAACGTGCAAGCAGCCATCGAGGCGCCGCGCGTAAAGACCGGTGCCCCCGGCTACAAGGTCGACGCCGAAAACCGCATCGACCGCGAGGTCTGTGCCGAGCTCGAGCGCCGCGGCCACGAGTTCAATTTTATCGGCGACTGGTCGATGGGCGTGGGCGGCGGCCAGGGCATCGCCATCGACGCCGACACCGGCTCCTTTATGGGCGGGGCCGACCCACGCCGCGACGGCTACGCCCTGGGTTGGTAGCATGGCAGCAGCCACTACCCTAAAACACCAGGGCCGCACCTATACCCTCTACAACGAAGACTGTATCGACGGCATGCGCGAGCGGCTCGCTCCCGGCTCGGTCGATGCGGTCGTCACCTCGCCGCCCTACAATCTCGGCACCGCCTACAAGAGCTACGACGACAGCATCGGTCGCGAGGACTACGTGCAGTGGCTGGGGCGCTGGGGCGCCGCGGTACACGAGGTACTCAAGGACGAGGGCTCGCTCTTCCTCAATATCGGCGGCAAGCCCTCCGATCCGTGGGGGCCTTTCGAGGTATTGCTCGAGTTGCGCCAGCACTTCGCGCTGCAAAACGTCATCCACTGGGTCAAATCCATCGCCATTCAGAAGGAGGACGTCGGCCGCTATCCCGGCGTCAGCGGCAATGTCTCAGTCGGCCACTACAAGCCGATCAACAGCCCGCGCTATATCAACGACTGCCACGAGTACATCTTCCACCTGACCAAGGCCGGCAATGTCTCGCTGGATCGGCTCGCGATCGGCGTCGAGTACCAGGACAAGAGCAATGTCGGCCGCTGGGGTGGCGCCAACCGCCCCGACCGCCGCTGCCGCGGCAATACCTGGTTCGTGCCGTACAAGACCATCAAGAGCCGCGACAAGCAACGCCCGCACCCGGCGACCTTTCCGGTCAAAATCCCCAAGATGTGCCTGCAGCTGCACGGCGTCGCCGAGGGCGGGTTGGTCCTCGATCCCTTTATGGGCATCGGCCATACCGCCATCGCCGCCGCCAAGCTCAGACTCGATTGCGTCGGCTTCGAGATCGAGGCCGACTACTGCGCCCAGACCGCCCAGGCCATCCAGACCGCCATCGCCGACGCAGCATGAGCGAGCTGCCCTATCTCGCGGCGACCGAGCTGCGCCGGCACTATCTGAGCGGCGCGCTCTCCCCCGTCGAGGTCGCCACCGCGCTGCTCGAGCGCATCGACAAGCTCAATCCCGCGCTCAATGCCTACGTCACCGTCACCGCCGCACCCGCCCTCGAACAGGCGCGCGCCGCCGAGGCTCGCTATGCCGCCGGCGCGGCGCGGCCATTAGACGGCATCCCCTTCTCGCTCAAGGATCTCACCCCCACCAGGGGCATCCGCACCACCCGCGGCTCGCTGCTCTACGAAAATTGGATCCCCGACTACGACGCTCCATTAGCCGAGCGCCTCTACGCGCAGGGCGGCGTGCTTTTGGGCAAGACCAACACCCCCGAATTTGGTTGGAAGGGCGACTCGGGAAACCGCGTCTGCGGTCCCACGCATAACCCCTGGCGGCACGGCCGCACCTCGGGCGGCTCGAGCGGGGGCGCCGCCGCCGCCGTGGCCGCCGGGCTCGGACCCCTATCGCAGGGCACCGACGGGGCCGGCTCGATCCGCATCCCCGCCTGCTTCTGCGGCGTCTTCGGCATCAAGCCATCATTCGGGCTGGTGCCGCAATACCCGGCCAGCGTCGTCGAGCCCTTCTCGCACTCCGGCCCAATCGCACGCACCGTCGCCGACGCCGCGCTGATGCTCACCGCCATGCGCGGCTTCGATCCACGCGATAGGATTTCAATACCGGACGAGACCGACTATATCGCCGCGATGGAGGGGGATATCGAGGGCTTGCGCGTGGCCTTCTCGGGCGATCTGGGCTATGCCGCCATTGAGCCAGCAGTCAAAGATGCGGTGACCCATGCCGCACACCGCTTCGCAGAGTTGGGCTGTACTATAGAAGAAATCCATCCGGGTCTGCCGGACCCCTGGGACATCGTAGACAAAGTGTGGTCCGCGGCCTTTGCCGGCGCCTACGACCTCGACGAGGTCGGCGACCAACTCGATCCGGGACTCGCCGCCATCATCCGCGATAGCCTTAAATACACCGCCGCCGAGCTCGCCGCCGCACACCAGGCCCGCCTCGAGTATTTCCAGAGGTGGCGCGTCTTCATGCAGGATTACGACCTCTTCCTTGCCCCGACCCTGCCCGTCACCGCATTCAAAGCCGGCGCTCACCACCCCGGCACCATCGCCGACAAGCCCACCAGCTATCTTGGCTGGACGGCCTTCACTTATCCCTTTAATACTACGGGCCAACCTGCCGCCACCGTGCCCTGCGGCTTTGTCGATGGCCTACCCGTCGGCTTGCAGATCGTAGGTCGCTACCGGGAGGACGCTGTGGTGTTGCGCGCGAGCGCGGCTTTCGAGGCGCTGGCGCCGTGGGCGGGCCGGCAACCCGACCTGTGAGCTCAGCGCAGCCGGCCCGCGATCACCGCGCCGAAGATCTGCTTCACCCCCACCAGCCCACAAAATTTGCCATCCTCGACGATGGTCACCTGGCGCAAACCGCGCGCGTGCAGCAGACCGGCCAATTCCGTCACTGGCGTCGCAGCCACGACGCTGATCAGCGCCGTGGACATCACCTCTCGCACCTTCAGATCCGCGGGTATTTTATCCGCCATCTCATGCACCGAGACCGCATCCCCTCCGTCCGTGATCGCGATTACAGGGGAGGGCTGCTCGAGGCGCTGGCGATAATATTCGGCACCTGCATCACTCTTGGCCCTCTCCATAATTTCCCCTAAATCGAAATGGCTCTCATCAGCCGCATCCGCCGCCACTTGGGTAAAAACGTTCTCCAGAGCAACCTGCCCATCCGCCCCGAAAGTCTGGGATGTCGCCATTATGTCCATCAGCGTTACCGTCCCGACCAGATGTCCGGCCCCGTCGAGCACCGGAACGCCGCAGAGTTGCCGTTGCGAGAGCAGTAATAATAGCCCGGCGACCGCCACGTCGTCCCTGACGGCGACCGCCGCCGCATCGAGAATGTCCCCGGCCATCAAGCCCTTCTCTGCTTCGCTCTCTGCAGCATCGCGGTCGGGGCCGAGCGCAGTACTGGCGCCACTACCGCTCAGTTTACCGCCGGCGATTGCGGCAATAACCTCCGCCATCTCCACCAGGCCACAGGGCTTGCCGCTCTCGACGACAATCAGCCTGTCGATTTGCCGGTCGCACAGCATCGCGACCACCTGCGCCACCGGCGCTGAAGCCTCGACGCTGATGAGCGTCGTGGACATCAGCTCGCGCGCCGGCCGATTCATCACTGCGGGTCCCAGAATCGCACGGGTTTTGTCCATCATCTCATTGAGCCGCACAGTGGCCATTTTACCGGGCGCCTCGCAAAAGCGGGAGTCGTATTCATAAAATTCGAGACCCGAATCTCCTGCACCGATCTCCGTCCGGACAGCGCCGCCCATTGGTTCCGCGCCCTCCATTACATCCAGCATCGCCAGCGTTCCAACCAGATGTCCGGCGGCATCGAGTACCAGGACACCAGGAAGTGGAGGCGCGACGAGAAACTCCAACGCCTCTTTGACCGTCGCGTCCGCCTGGATGCAGATCACCTGCGCGTCCATGATGTCCCTGGCTGTCAGTTCCATATCCATTCCTGCTGCTGCGCAATGCGTGTTGTGTTAGCTCCAGCTCGCGCCAGCGCAAAACGCCAGTGCTATAGGGGACACGAATGAGGAACACGGGAAAACAGCTGCCGTCGGCGGGGCGATAGAGAGCGGCGTAGAATCGGGTGCCGTCGCGTATGGGAATGAAGAGATCAAGCTAGATTTTAATGTCGTTTGCGGACGTGGCAATTCCCCGAAAAAATGGGATCCGATGATTAAACGGCCCGATTGTCTTCCGCGTACTCCTGATTTCCGCCTTTGCCGAGTTGCCAAGTCCCCCTGAACAACGATTGGCGCTTCGGAGGCATTTTCACAATCGTCTCGTGGTCCAGATTCGTGCGGTGCCACTGCGCCCACAGAGAGTTATAGCAATTGAAAACCGCACATCTCGGGTTGTCTCGATTGGTCCAGTCGTTCGCAGCATGCACCAGGCTTTCGGTAAAGATGACAGCCGATCCAGGCGGGCAAGAATAGTCCTCCATCGCATCGCGCATCGCAGTTTCCCACGGCGACTCGCTGATATTCGGCCGCTGGAGATCTGGTCCACCGTAGCTGAAGTGCGCCTTGTGCGATCCGCTCAGAAAAGAGGTCGCGCCTTGCCCGGATTTGACTTCCTCTAGCTCCCAGACGACGCGTGTAAGGCCTGAATAGATCTTCCCACCCGCAGTCTGATAGCGCATCGCGTTGGCCCGTTGCGGTGGTCGGACGACGTGGGGCATCCCGTTATCGCCTCTCGCGGTTGTATCCCACCCCGGCGGCCGGATCGTGGTGAAAGACCCTTCGCAGCGGAACGGATGGCAGGTTGCGCCAATGTGGTGCGTGTCCGCGAGGATCTCAGTCAAGATGCCTACGATGGCGGGATGATCCAGAAGGCGATCGAGCGGCGCTTCGTAGCTCCTGTTCGCGCCACCGTACACCGCCGCCTTCATCTCTTCGACCTCGGCTGCTGCGAGAACACCCGGTAGAGTGATCCATCCCTTCAGATCGAAAAAGAACCTCTGCTCATCNGTCATTNGAACTGCGTCTACGACGGTCATNTCATTCACATCCTTTGTCCTATNTGAATCTCGCTCTCGACTGNCATNTCACTCACATCCTTGGCNCAGACGNNGNGNATCCTGTATTGGAAATATAAAGAGCCNTTTNNAGGTGCTNGNGCAAGCGNTGTNGACTGNCTTGCNGCCCTNTNTGCTNCTGGGATGCCCGNCTTTAGAGGGCGATGACAGCGCACTATATTGAGCCCGAAGGCGAGATAAACGCTCCCGCACGCTCCACTTCTTCCTTATAGTAGAAGCAGCGAGACAAGTCTGGGTTCAGCCACGCAATCGCTGCGAGCGAGCTTCCTTTACACAACTTACCGGTAGGGCCCAGCGGCACGGCACTCACCGGCCGGAGTCGCAACCAGGATGGTAAATCATATGAGATCTGTACTATTACTGCTGAGTATTATCTTGGTCGCTGGCGCAGCGCGGGCGGAGGAAAGCCTCGTAGCACATTATGCCTTTGATGAGGGTACGGGCACCGTCGCCCGCAATAGCGGTGCCCATAGCCTCGATGGCAGGATACACGGTGCGAGGTATGTGCCCCTGCCCGAGGGCTTTGCCCTCGAGTTCGACGGCGAGGACGATTACGTCGAGATCCCCGATTCACCGCTGCTGCAATTTGCCGGAGCGCTTACCGTATCGGCCTGGGTCAACACCCCCGTCCACTCCCAGCAGACCGTGGTCGGGAAGAATGGCTGTAGCGTTATGCGCCAGAATTACCGCATCAGTCTGGACCAGGGCAGCGTTTTCTTCGGCCTGGTCGATTGCCCCGAACACGAAATGACGGCCGCAGGCGGCGGCGTCAGTCCGGACCGCTGGTATCACCTGGCCGGCACCTACGATNCCGAGCGGGTCACGGTTTACGTCAANGGCGTAGCGACGGGTATGCTCGAGCGCGCCTTCGTCCCCGGCACTCTGGACTCGTCCCTCTATATCGGTGCCAGCTATTATGGCCCGGGCCTTGGCGCCCACTTCACCGGTCGGATCGACGATGTCCGGATCTACGACAGAGCGCTGCCCGAGGCCGAGATCCTGGCGCAATACGAGACAGAGAAGAATCTGCGCATCTCGACGCGAGATCGCCTGCTGGCCCAGATCAGCCCGACACGGGACCACGACACGACACCGCCAACGCTCAGTCTGCCCACTCCGCCGCCAGACACACAGCACGACATCGCACCGGTCGTTTCCGCGAGCTTTNCGGACANGGGGGCGGGCATCGACCCCGCTACGGTGCACATCCTACTCAACGGCAANGACGTCACCTCCAGCGCCCAGGTCAACGAACACGGCTTCACTTTCACTCCCCCGGCCGACCTGGCCGACGGCATTCACGCGGTCGAGGTCACAGTCGCGGACCGCGCCGGCAACGCCGGCAATCGCTTGCACTGGCGCTTCGGGCTTGGCCAGCCCGTGCCGCTGGTGTCGCGATTCGATGGCGACGTGTTCCGCGTCAACGGCGAGCCGCACTTTCCCGTCGGTATCTACTCGCCCAATGTCTCTCCGTGGGGCCCCTTGCCCTACCTGGCGCAGGCCGCGCAAGCCGGCATCAACTACAAACTGATCGGGGAGCACGGTGCCGTCGCCACGCTCAACGAACTGCAGGCGCTGGGCATGAAGGGACTCGTCCACGTGNACTACGCGTCGCTGGCCCTTGGAGACGGCGATCCCGAGGAACTCACCGCGCTAATTGAGCGCNCGAAGGATCACCCGGCCAATCTCGGCTGGTGGAACGAGTACACGAGCGTCAACCAGTCGCCACTGGCCACCGAGACCTATGATCTCATCACCAGCCTCGACCNGTCGCATCCGGTCATCTACATGCTCGGNTGGGGGGGCCAGTTNTCGGACGCCTACTTCGTCTANGCCTACCCCATCTTCAACCCGCTNTTGCCCGACAACTCGATCATGTCGAGCGACGANCTNGTTATCCAGCCNGCGCTNCANATGGCACGCGAAGAAGGCAAAGGCAAGCANATGTGGTTNGCGTCGCAGGCTTTCGACTACCGCCTCGACATGAACCGNGGNGAGNTCGTCACNCTCGAAGGNGGCTTCCGGCCCAGTCGAGANGAAATNCGCGCCATGAACTANCTGGCTCTGACCAGNGGCGCCAAAGGNCTGCTGTTNTATGCTGCCGGNGGNGATATCCCCGACACCGANTTTGCCAATGACGTGGCCCTCTCCCCCCGCCAGTGGACGGAGATCCTCAAGGTCGCCAGCGAGGTGCGCTTGCTAGCACCNGTGCTTGCGGCCGGCACCCCGGCAAACACGGCGCNGCTNGGAAAGTCCAACGAAGCCATCCAGTACTTCGAACTCTCCGCNGGGAGCACTCACACCCTGATCGCGGTCAACGTCGAGCCGGAAATGGTCCTCGCAGAATGGCGCTTCGAGCAGCCAGTGCCACTCACCGTCCTGTTCGAGGATCGCGTCTCGACCGGTAGGGTGCAGTCGTTTACCGACCTCTTCGAACCATTGCAGGTCCATGTCTACCAGTGGCCAGCAGCACAGGACGACTGATAACTGAACACCACCTACCCCCGCTCAAGGCCGAGTCACGGTGCCGTCGGGACGACGGGCGGTTTCTTGCCGCAGACGCGTATCTGTCATGGGAAACTTGGCGGCCAGCTCCTCGTTGATATCGACCCCCAAACCGGGCTTGCCGCTGAGAAAGGGCTTGAGATAATCGTCGACCGCAACGGCCACAGCCGTCGCCCGCGTGCAGAAAGAGGCGCATCCCAGGCCGTAGCGTTCCGGCTCACCGGTCTCCACCTTGACCACGGTGAGGGTGCGCGCCCCAGGTGGATCCGTGATCATCGTCCGCATATCGCGAATCTTCAAATCGCTCATCGTTTCCTCCCGGCTATTGCTGCNACACTGGAAATTCGTTCCGGGGCAAGGCGTTNGTAGGACGCNACTACATGCGATAGCGCCCGCCCNCGCGGCATAGCCGCCNTATCCGCGCCCCACAGCCCCGACCCAAACNNCTACCCGCTCAGATCCAATCCGAATCGCGCGCNTGCAGGTACTGCGCCACTTCGACCAGTGGCGCAGTCCAGATATCCGCTCGGTTCGCGCCCAGATACTCGACCAGCCGCTGGTGCTCGTCGGGGTTCATGTAACTACTGTGCGTGCCCTCGCCGACGCCGTGGATCATATAGATGATCCAGCCGCCCTCTGCCATGGCCCGGTCGATTTCCGGGCGCAACTCGTCAAAGGCGCGGCCGTCGGCGCCGCAGTGGCCCAGCGCCTGATAATTGATGGTGCCCAGATCGACGATCTGCCGGCTGTAGGGCCCGCGTCCGGCGACGCACAATTCAGCGATGAGTGGGTCGAGGCTGGTCAGAGTATCGCCGGTGCCGATTTCCGTATGGCAGCACGTATTGCCAAAAGAGCGCTCGCTGCGACCGTCGATGAGCGATAGGGTGAAGTTGGCGACACGCATCTCGTCGCTCCAGCGCCTGGGGGTGTAGCCCTGCAGATCGTACTCGTCTGGCAGCCATGGGCGGGGCCGTTGTGGATTTTTTTGGCAGGGATGAAAAATGCTATGATTGCCCAGTTCGTGCCCCCGGGCGGCAACCCGGCGCCAATCCTCGGGGGCCGCTGCGGCACTGAGGATGTTGGCGTAGAAGGTGCCGCGCAGGCCCTGGGCTTCCAAGGCCGGGGCGACCAGTTGCCAGTGGCAGGGCAGGGCATCGTCGTAGGTCAGCGCGATCGCGCCGCGACAATTTTGCGGCCAGGTGAAGGCGGTTTTGTCGATCATGGAACTTCCTCTGGAATGTTGAGTGATTGGGCGAATATAGGTCGGCGGGCAACGGGCTTCAAGCGGGCACTTGACAGGTTGGATCGGCCTTGTTACTGAGAGGGTAAAAGCGGGGAGATAAGACCATGACTCCAGAGGAGAAATACCTCTACGACCTACGCGGCTACCTGGTGTTGGAGCAGGCTCTGGCGCCCGAGTTGATCGACCGCCTCAACCAGACTATCGACGAGCTCGAAAACCTCGGCGACGAGGCAGCGACGGCCCGCGGGGCCGCGCGCGCCTACGTGCACCCCGACAATGTGTACGCCCAGGTCGGCAGCGGCGGCGGGTTGGGCGATTACTACTGCAATGTGCTGAGCTATGGCGGCGTTTTTGAAGAATTAATCGATCTGCCTACTGCTTTGCCCTACGTCGAGGAGATGATCGGCGTGCCCTGTCGGCTCGATGCGGCCAGTTTCATGTCGCGGACCAGTACCGGGGCCTTCCGCTTTCACCACGGCGGAGCCGAATTGTTGCCCTACAGCGAATATGCGGTGCAAGACGGGCATTTTCAGTGCGTCAGCGTCAAGATCTCTTTCGCCCTTACCGACGTGGGGGTGGAAGACGGCTGCCTGGCGGTGATCCCGGGCTCGCACAAGAGCAATTTCGCCAATCCGCTGGTCGGACAGGTCCCCGATCCAGCCCACCCCCTGGTCGAGCCCCTCCCCTGCCGGGCCGGCGATGCCGTGGTGTTTTCCGAAGATCTATCGCATGGTGCGGTCGAGAACAGGGGCCAGCGGGTGCGACGCACCCTGTTCTATTCGTACGCCCCCGCCTTTCACTGCCGCTGGCGCGACCTGGCTGATCCGGCTGCCGGTCTGGCGGCGCGGGGCAACGAGCGGCGGGTCGAATTGGTCGAGGGCCCCGCGCCTTTCCAGGGCTGAGCCACTATGGCCGCTACCCAAAGACCCACCGAAGAGGACGTCTTCGACCTGCAGATCGGCCTGGGCCAGTCGTGCGTGGCGATTGAGGACCGGCATTTCTTCGATATCGCCGGATATCTGGAGTTGGGCAGGTTGCTGAGCCCAAGCCAGGTGCAGCAGGCCCGAGCGCAATTGCAGACGGCGCGGGCGGAAAAAGACGACCAGATCGAGCAATGGATCCATATTATCGAGGCCGGGGGCGTGCTCGAAGATGCCATGGCGCTGGCCTCGGTGCAGCCCTATTTACAGGAATTCATCTGGGGCAACCAGTACCGCCTTGTCGGCTCCCGGGCTTCGTTACAGCCGAGCCGAGGACAGCAGCGCCTCAAACAGGGCGGGCGAGCCGACAAGCGGCGTTATGCCCGCTATCGCTGCACAGGTGAGGGCCAGTTCCGCTGTTTGATGATGAGCCTGTACATCGCCCTCGAGCCGCTGGCCCTAGGGGTGGTGCCGGGCAGCCACAAGGCCGAATTCCCCCATCCCTACGCGGATATCCCACTGGAGCAAATACCACCTTTGCGCTGGTTGGAACTGGCGCCGGGAGCGGGTGTATTATTCACGGAGAGTCTGGCCTATGCCGTGGGGGATTACCCGAGCGAGCGACGCTGGCTGGCGTACCACTACGGGCCTTCGTACATGGTCGATTGGCCCGGCTGCGAACCCTCCGACAGCTTGTTGCGGCGCGTGGCAACCGACCCGCTCAAGAAACACGTACTGCTAGCCCCTTATTACCACCCGGAGGATGCACAGAAAAAACAGAGCCGCTGAGTAGCTTGCGCACTCCGAGGCCAAATCATGCCGTGTGAATTAACGGCCGAGCCGGTCGCTTTCCGCCTAAAAGTTCACCCCACCTACAACTGGTCGAAATAGGTCCGCAATTCCTGGTCTAGTTCGGGCACGTCCATCGGCGCGGAGCCACTGCGCAGCGATTCGGTCGCCTTGCAACCGGCCGCCACGCTGTAGCGCGCCGCCACCGGCGAGGTATTGATCGCGCCGCCCTCGCGCACGTAGCGCACGAATTCGGCAACGATGCGCGGGTCACCGCCGCCGTGACCGCCGCTGACCAGTTCCATGGTAAAGGTCTCGTCGGCTTCCGGGCGGAAGGTGTCCTGACGCTTGTTCCAGAGTTTGACGCAAGTTTCAGCGCCGATGCCGTCGCCGAAGTTCTCGATGCGACCCTCGGTGCCGACAATCGTATAGTTGCGCCAGGCATCGGGTGTGTAGTGGCACTGCTGGTAGGAGGCCATTGCGCCATTGTCCAATTGCATAAGCACCATCGAAATGTCCTCGACGTCGAGCACGGGGTTGAGCTGTTTTTGCGACAGCGGCGGCCAGTTGTCGGCGACGAAGCTGGCATCGCCCCGCTCCGCGGGGTCGTGGCGGTCGCCGATCCGGTCGTAGAGGGAGAGCGCGCCCATGGCCGCGACGCGCCGGGTGTAACCGCCGCAGAGCCAGTGCAATACGTCGATATCGTGCGCGCCCTTCTGCAACAGCAGGCCCGTGGTTTTGCTGCGGTCGGCGTGCCAGTCCTTGAAGTAGGCATCGCCGCCGTACGACACAAAGTGGCGACACCATCCGGTTTTGACCTCGCCAATAGCACCCTGGTCGATCAGTTCTTTCATCTTTAGCACGATGGCGAAGTGGCGCATGTTGTGACCGACGTAGATGATTCGGCCACGCGTCCTGGCGGTGGTCAATATTTGGTCACAGCCATCAATGGTAATGGCCATGGGTTTTTCCAAATAGACGGCGCAATCGGCGTTGAGGGCGGCCAGCGCGTGTTCTTGGTGCAGGAAATCGGGGGAACAGACAAAGACGGCGTCGAGGTCTTGCTGGAGGAGTTGATGATAGTCCACGGTGGTATAAATATCGTCGCCATACCACTCGCGATTGTGGTCAAGGACGCTTTCTGTAATGTCGCAGCAGGCGACGACGCGGCTACCCTCGCCAGGTTTGTGGGCGTTGCGGGCCAGGTTGCCGCGGCCGCCCGAGCCGATGACGCCGATGTGCAAGTCGTCCATATTCTTCTCCAGCCGGCTCATAGCACCGGCAGTTCGGGGTTGGCGGGCACCGAGAGGACCTCGTATCCCCGATCGGTAACCAACACGTCCTCTTCGAGCATACAGAAGGCGTCGCCGACGAAAAGCCCGGGTTCGATGGTCAGGATCATGCCTTCGGCGAGAATCGCGTCGCTTGCCAGGCTGATAAAGGGCGGCTCGATGATTTCCAGGCCCATCGCGTGGCCGATACCGGTAATGCGCTCGGCGCATTCGCCGTAGCCTGCGGCTTTCAGCGCCGCGATCGCAGCGCGGACCAAATCGGCGATCGGCACGCCGGGCCCGGTCGCCGCAATCGCCGCCTGCATGCTGTCGTAGGCGGCGCGATAGGCGTCCTTGTGCTCGGCGCTGGCCCGCTCCAGCGCGTACATCCGCGTGTAGTCAGACCAGTAGCCCCGATAGACGCCACCGGCGTCCTGGGTTATCAACTCGCCAGCCGTCAGCACCCGGTCAGTGGGCCGCCGCAGGGTCCGGTTGTGAATCCGCAGATCGCCGGGAATATGCGGCGCGAAGGTGATCGAGCCCGGCATCTCGGCACCCCGCTGCAAGTGTTCGATCGCCAGCAGCTGGTAGACCTCGCGCTCGCTCATACCGGGTTTGATTTTCGCGAACAGGGCCTGGTACGCCGCATCGGTGATGGCTACGGCCCGGCGGATGCGCTCCACTTCGGCGCTCGACTTGCGCGCGCGCAATGCCCAGCACAGGGGCGAGGCGTCGACGAACTCCACTTGCGGCAGCCTTTGCCGCAACGCCGCGAAATCGCCGTGCGGCATCCGCAGCGGGACCATCCCGCCGAGCTCGGTGCCGATCCGGGCTGCGGCCAGACCTGCTGCACGCACCGCATCGACCAGCGCCGCCACACCCTGCAGCTCGTGTACGGCGGGGAAGGTGCGGATGGTGTCGATCCAGGAATCCGCCTCGCACATATAGGCCTCGTTGGGCTGAACCACGAGCATGGGCTCACCTTCCAGAGGCAACAGGGCGAAGATCGCCACGTAGTGATGCGACCAGCGATGCGTCACATGCCCGGTAAAGTAACGGTGGTTGGCCTCAGTGGTGACCAACACGGCGTCCATGCCGCGCTCCGCCATCAACCCCCGCAAGCCGTCTAGGCGGCGCTGGTACTCTGCGCGGGGAAAGTCGTGTAGATCAGCTACGGGCATCTAGGTCGCCTTTCCGATACTAAGGCGACCCTATAGTATTCAATCGGGTTGCGCATCACAGGTAGATCCCCCCTCTCCTCAACATGTGTTCGTGCTACCCTTAGCCACCTGTACCGCCTGCTCAGATAAACCTCCTGCCAGCCACCGCTCTAACATGGGATATGATTTCCTTTGCATCGGGTCAAGTCCAATGCGCCAAGACGTATTGACCCGACTGCCTAAAAAAACCTTTATAGGTCCTGGTGCGAATACCAGCCGGACGGTTTCTGGTGGTTCGGCACTGGCGCCGTGCGCGAGGGCGGCCACGTCGACCTGGGCGCACGGCAAGAACTCGGCTTTAAAGACGGTCGCGACGCCAGGACGCAATTGATGCGCTGTGGCCAACGACTACGCCGAAAAAGTCACAATTAACAAACTACAAGGACTGAATCATGCTCTTCTACGATAACCTGGCAGACTATATAGCAGATCAGAGCGAGAAACTGCTGGCGCTCAAACAGGCCAATATTCCCGAGGTCGGCGTCATCCTAGATGTGCTGGGCCCCAACGACAACCAGGACATGGATGCCAATCCCGGCCGGCATTCGGTTACCCAGCAGGTAGACCGGCTCGCCATCGACTGTCACGGCATCGCAGGAGACAGACACCGCGGATTGACGCGGCCTGCCACCGGCCGAGAAGCGCCGCTCTACAAGCGATCCCAGGCGACGATTGTCAATCGCCGCCAACTCTTCGCGGTCTCGCCCTACGAATGCGCGCTGTTGAGCGAGCGTCTGCAGGTCGAGGTAACGCCTCAGTTGCTCGGTGCGAATCTGGTTATCGGCCGCGCAGATGGGACCGACTATTCCATCTCGGAAGTGCCGAACAATACCTACTTCGCCATCGCCCCCGGAGATGCGGGCGAACCGCCGCAGCCGCCTCTGGCCACGCTGATACAGTATGTGCAGCAAAAGGGCTGCAGCCGCACGGGCCGCGCCATCGCCGCGCAATACGGCGACAAAGGACTAACCGGCAAGTTCGTGGACCACTCAGAGCACCAGCGGGGCATTCTGTGCAGCGTCGAATTTCCGGTGGACGCGCCGGTCTATCTCGAGCGGGGTCAAAAGGTATTTTTCAGGTTCCCGATGGGGTGTTGTTATTGAGGGGCGAGTTCACTGTGCAACGCACAGCCACGATCTGCGAAGCCCACTCGCTTGTTATATTGTGCGCATACGGCTAAGAAAGCGAATTCCATGACCGCAATCCATCTGCTTATCGACGGCCACCGCACCGTCTGCCGAGACCTCCTAGACTCAGCCGTCGCGCCCAATCTCAGCGACCAGTTGACCGTCGCCGCCTGGATCCGCGCCGAAGAGCCCCGCGCCGAGTCTATGCAGATTATAGCTGCCCAGTGGCAGCTCTCCGCATCCTTCAACGCCTTTTCCGCCTGCGATGCGGGCGCCACCGATGGCCTCGCCTGCAAGGGCTATATGGGTGGTATCTTCGACGGGCGCTACATCTACTTTGCACCCAACCGCGACGGCAACGACCGCGAGTCGGTCCACGGCAGGGTGCTGCGTTACGACACCCACCGCGCATTCCGCGATCCCCAGAGCTACGCCGCCTTCGACGTCGAGCACGTCACCCCCCTGCGCACCGTCAATTACTACGGCGCCGCCTTTGATGGGCGCTATATCTACTTCTCCCCCCAGGACGAGGGCCACCAGTACCACAGCCGGGTGTTGCGCTACGATACCCACCGCGCCTTCAAAGATCCCGCCAGCTGGTCTGTGCACGACCTCGGCATGATCCACTCGCACCAGGGCATCGCCTGCGACGGACGCTACATCTACTTTCCTCCCGGCTACGAAGGCACCGCTTCATATGGCGCAATTAGGGAAGACAAGCACAGCGGCCAGGTTATTCGCTACGACACCCGCGGCGCATTCGCAGACCCGCAATACTGGCAGACCTTCAACAGCAAAATCCTCTCCGACCGCACCTGTAACTTCGACGGCGGGACATACGACGGGCGCTACATCTACTTCGCGCCCTTGAGCAATGGGGTCGTTCTGCGCTACGATACCCGCGGCGAGTTTGCCGATCCGCAATACTGGCACCACTACGACATCGGCCGTTTCCACCAGGACGGCTGGTACGTCGGCGCATTCTGCGACGGACGCTACATCTACTTCGTCGCCTACGCCCACGGCACCATTGTCCGCTGCGATATCCTGGGCGCATTCGACGACCACGCCAGTTGGGCCACCTACGACGCCAGCGGCACCGCCGGACTCGACACCGGTGGCTTCGACGGTGCTATTGGCGATGGGCGCTATGTCTATTTCATCCCCTGGACCAATTCGCAGGGCCGCCACCACGCCAACTGGCTGCGCTACGACACGCTGGGCGCATTCGCAGACCCGCAGAGCTGGACCGCCTGCGACGCGAGCCGCACCAACCGAATTAAAACCATTGGCTATAACGGCGGCACGTTCGACGGGCGCTTCCTCTACGCCGCCCCCGTCTGCGACGACGAAGCCTTTCACGGGCGCATCCTGCGCTACGACACCCTGGACGAGGGCGCATTCGCGCTCAAGTACGGCGACTGCGGCCACAACGGAGGCCTATCCGCCGCCGTACCCGGACCGAGTTTTATCGTCAATGCCGAGCAAGGGCCTCGCAGCGTCTCAGCACACCGCACTCTCGCGCCCGGCTGGCATCATATCGCCGGCACCTACGACGGGCACCAGATCAGGCTATATGTCGATGGAAAATTAGCAGCCGCCCGCAAAGGCACCGGCCACATACAGCGCTGTGCCGTACCATTGAGCGTCGGCCAGTTCGCCGACGGCGCCGCGGCCTTCCGCGGAGCGATCGCCGAAATCCTCATCGCCGACACCGCCTATGGCCCCGACGAAATCGCCAGAGCCTGCGGCGACCGGCTTGGCCGCACCAGACTGCCGTAGCATCCGCATCCTCACCGCAAGCCGACAGGACGCAAAAAACCGGGCTGGGCCCGGCTATGACCCAACGCATCTATCGCCTAATTGCCATATTGCCATGTTGTAGCAACCAAACAGACACCTTGATTGGCGATCCTCTGAGGTGAGGAGGAGAGCCTGTTCTTCTTCATCACCTCCATGCAGATCCAGCCAACACCTCGCGGTCTTCCGCGGGGCGTTGTGCTTTTATTCGGTATAGTAGAAGCCGTAGAGGATCATCATCTCGTCTTCGCTCAAAAAGCCGAAACCGAGATCGCGGTCGGTCCAGTTGTCGTAGGTCGCCTCAACCTTGAAACCCTCCCCGCGCTCCAGCACCAGCGGCGGGTCGAACTCGAGGATCGGCGGATGCTCCCAGTCGTAGGAGACGTAGACCAACTCGCCGTCGCGCGCGCCGCCCGCGATCTCGACCCGAAACTCGAGCATGTGCTCGTGCGCGTGCGACATCAGCTGCATGATGTGGCGCCGCTCGCGGAATTGGTATTCCTCGGTCAGGGTCGTGACTTTGCCCGCCGGCAGAGTGAAGTCCACATTGCTCAACCCAAAAATCTGCGCCTCGTGCACCACCTCGGACGAATTAGCGAAATGCAGATTGGCGTAGACCTCGCCGGTGGTCGTTTCACCAGTGCGATTGATGTAGTGCGAGTTGAGGTCGAGGCGAGAGCCGGCCGGCAGCCGCATCGCGACTCCGGGAGGGAAGCTAAAGTCGAAGAAGGGCCACTGGCTGCCGACGATGGGCACGTGGAAGAGCATCGTGCGCACCGTGTCGAAAACGTAGTTGCCGTCGGCGTCGCGCAGCTCGCGGACCTCGCTGGAGGCCGGCAGCCGCTCGGCCGGAGTGTCGTCGCGGAAGGTGTAAATCAGGAAGTGGTGCGAGCCACTTTGCATCGAGATCTCGAAACGGTCGATAAAGCGATCCTCGCCACTGTCGAAGGACACCATCGAAAAAAACTCACGCTCGAAATAGGGCGGCACGTCGAAGGGCCCCAGGTGCAGTTGGAGCCCGTCCTCGGGCTCGGGCAAAGGCGCAAACGGCGGCCGTTCATAATAGCTGTCGTCGGCCAATAGCGCCGGATCGGCCACCTGGCCCGTCTCGGGTGCCCCGGCCTCGATCCAAGCGCGGATAAAGGCCAGCTCGCCATTGGTCAGCGGATTGCCCCCCAGCGGCATCAGCGCCCCGTACTGGGGGTGATCGCCGTAGAAGTGGGCCTGATCGGGGGCGTTGATCTTTTCCCAGAGGTAGCTCTTGAGCAAGCCAGGCAGCCCCGCTGCGGGGCTGACGCGCAGCAGGCCGTCGCCGGCTGCCGAGGCATTGTCGGGAGCGGCGCCGACGAGCTGGGCGTAGGCCGCATCGCCCGTCAGCACAAGCGCCGATTGATTCGCGAACGAAGTGCCCGCCGCGTGGCAGCCGACGCAGCGGGCGGCGAAAATATCCTCCTGGATCACGCCCCAGGTCGAGCGCGGCCCGGTCTCGACGGGGGCCGGAGCCTCAGAGTTGCAGCCCGCGAGGGCCAGGAGGGATAGGAGGATTAGAATTGGCATGGTTGCCACGAGATTAGACCGTTGACACGTTCTGCACTACTGCATANCGACCTNTGAGTNCNCAACNGCGCGCCCGGNGNCNATAAAGGCCATCACNGTTTCGCCCGCTTCTTCGNGCACGAGGTCCGGGTGCGTNCTGGACGTGCGCTGCCGAGGAAGTGGTCGATCTCAGTGCGCTGCCGATCGGCCTCGGCTGCGTCGATCTCGCCGGCGGCGAGTTGGTCGTCGATACCGTAGAGCGCGCGCAGCGCGGCCAAGTCNTCGTCGTCAAGCACATCCTCGTCCTGGCAGCCNTCTGGGTGCGGGCGGGGTCGCACCATTTGCCCGGCGGCGACCTCGGCTTCGCGCGTCGATATGTGTNCGACCTGCTTGACCGAGCCCTGGTCTTCGGCAAGCGACTCCTTTACCGCACCCTCGTCCGCTGCTGCAGCAGCAAGATCGGCACCCGAGACGCGGACCGCGACCCGTTCCAATCCCGCCCCCCGACGCCGGACCTTGACCTCAGAGGACTCGACCGCGACGCCCACCTCCTTATTGACCTCCAACGCCTTCTCGATGGCCTTTGCCATGCTCGGCGTCGCACCCGTGGGCCCGACTTCGACGCCGATGCTCTCGAGGAAGGCTCCGGCGCGTCCATCGCGCACCGTCCGCCTGAGCCGCTGCCGCGTCTGCTCCATCGTCTCCTCGCCGCCGTCGCGCTGATGCGGCATCCGGGCGAGGTAGTCTTTGACGGCGTTGTGGATGCCGCAGGCCATGTATTTGTCGGAGTACTGCTCGTTGACGTGGGCGATCATCTCGCACAGCGCCTGGCGGATCTTGGCCGAGGGCCGCACCCCGATCAGCCGCGCAAACTCCTGCTCCATCACCCGAAAAAAATGCTCGGTGGAAATCAGCGCCTCGCCCTGCTGCAGGTGGCGGTCTATCCGCTTCCACAGCGCCAGCCGCAACTTGCTCGGCAGGTGGTTTGCGTAGTCGTTGGCGTTGTTCATCTCAAAGTTCTATTTCCACCGGACAGTGATCCGACCCGAGTACTTCGGGTCGGTGCTGGGCCTTTTTTACTTCGACGCCCTCTGCGGCAAAAAAGTAGTCGATCCGCCAGCCGACATTGCGCCCGCGCGCGTCGCCGATATTTGACCACCACGTGTAGTGGTCGCCCTCGTCGGGGTGCGCGGCGCGGAAGGTATCGACATAGCCCTTGGCGGTCAATTCGTCCATCCAGGCCCGTTCCACCGNCAGAAAACCGGTGGTATTCCGATTCTGCCTGGGGCGTTTGAGGTCGATCTCGCGGTGCGCGGTATTGAAGTCGCCGCACATCAGCAAATTTTCGCCCGCCGCCCGCCGCGCTTCGCAATAATCGATAAAAGCCGCGCAGTAGTCCATTTTGTACGGAACGCGCGCGTGGTCGCGTTGGCCATTGGGAAAATAAGCGTTGACCAGCGTGAAGTCTGCAAAGCGCAACGTCAGCGTCCGCCCCTCGCGATCGAATTGCGCATCGCCCAACCCCTCGACAACTTCCTCGGGCTTGTGCCGCGTAAAGATGCAGACGCCGCTGTAGCCCTTCTTCTCGGCGCAGACCCAGAAGCCTTCGTAGCCCTTCGGCGCGATCTGCTCCGGNTCCAACTGCTCGGGCCAGGCGCGCGTCTCCTGCACGCAGAGTACGTCGGGCCGGGCCTTCTTAAACCATGCGGGAAAGCCCTTCTTCCAGACCGCGCGGATCCCGTTGACGTTCCAGGAGACGAGCTTCAAGCGCCGGACTGGTCGAGCAGACGGGCGAGATTGTCACCCAGTATCAACGCCTTGTGCGCTTCGGGCACGAAGGTGCAGTGCGTGCGGAAGGCCTCTAACGCGTGCTGGTAGGTCATATTGAAGCGCACCACCGGGTAGTCCGAGCCCCAGCACAATCTTTCGGCGCCGAAGTTCTCATAGAGCTTGCGCACCACGTANTGCGTATCNGAGNAGGGATAATCCCACGNCACATTCGACGCNTAGTGGAANCCCGAGAGCTTTATGCAAATGTTGGGCACCTCGGCCGAGCGCAGGATCTCGTTGAGCGTCTCGTGCGGCGCCCCCTCGCGGGCATTGGCCCCGGCCATGTGGTGGCAGAGGAAGGTCACCGACGGGAAGTGCCGCGCCAGTTCGCGCAGCGCCGGCTGCCACTGCGGACCCATGGCCAGGCTGGCGATCAGGTTCTTCTCGGCCGTGACGCCGAAAAACCTCATCCCCTCTTCCGAGGAAAACCACTCGGTATCGCTCTTGACGTAGTGCGTATAGCCCCTGAGCTGGTACTTGTCGGCNGCAGCGGCTAACCGATCCGCCGCACCGGGCGTGTGGTACTCGGGNGACCACGAGCAATCGACATCGGCAAATTGCACTAGGCGGTCGGGATAGGCCTTGATGCGATCGGCAACGTAGTCGTTGTTGGCGGGATTGTGCTCGATGCGGGCACAGACCAGCACGGCTTTGTCGACGCCGTTGCGGTCCATTTCCCAGAGGAGTTGTTCGACCCGGCCGCGGCTCTCGTGATCGGGCACCGGCGGCTCATAGGGCCAATACTCCCAGGCGTGGGTATGCGAGTCTATTATCATAACAATAATATATCGAAAAAAAGTGGCATTGCGGCAAGGATCGCCGCCGGCTTTGCTCAGCCCAACGCCACCGGCCCAAACGCAGCACCGGCCCGGTCGGCCCGCCGAGCGCAGCGGCAGACGCAAGGACGCACTGGCCCAGATCGCACATAATGTGATTGCCCAGGCCCTGGTCTGCCACGGTGGCACCCGCACCCGCACCACGCGGGATGTGCTACGCCAACTGCTGGGGGATGGTGCAGAAAATCGAATTTACGGGATAGCAAAGCGGCCGTGCTGCGATTGCCGCACGACTAAAGGGCGCATCGACGTCAGAGGACAAAATCACGCGACTCGCGTGGCGATGCAGCAGTGCGCCCCCAGCCGCCGCCTTTAGAAAATCTCGGATTCCTCTCGCAGCGCGCTCAGTGCCGCGCCGTAGCGGGTGCCGCGCAGCCGGGCCAGCGCCTGCTTCTTAAGCTGCCGCACGCGCTCGCGCGTTAAATTGAGTTGCTCGCCGATATCCATCAGGGTACGCCGGCCCTCGCCGTCGAGCCCAAAATAGAGGCTGAGGATAAACTCCTCGCGCTCGGGTAGGCAGCCGAGTATCTTGCGAACGTGGTCTCGTTCCGCCTCTTTGTCCACCTNGACGTCGGGCAAATCNTGGCGATCGTCNGCCAGCACNTTGAGCAGCGAGCCCTCTTCGTCGTCAATCAGCGACTCGTCGAGCGAGCGCACCGACCGCGCCAACGACACTACATCCAGCAACTCGTCGAGCGGCACGTCCATCTCGGCGGCGATCTCCTCGAAATCCGGCTCGTTCTCGTTGNCCTTGGCCAGTTGTTGGGCAGTGCGCGAGATCTCGCGTANACGGCTGACCTTGTTGAGCGGCANCCGCACCGTGCGGCCCTGCTCGGCGATGCCTTGCAAGATCGACTGGCGAACCCACCANACCNCATAGGATNTAAACTTGTAACCCCGATCACCNTCNAAGCGCTCGGCGGCGCTGATCAGACCCATATTGCCGGCACTGATCAACTCGGCCAGGCCCAAACCGCGATAGCGGTAGCGCCGCGCCACATCGACGACAAAGCGCAGATTGCAGCGGATCAATTCGTTGCGGGCGTCCATATCGCCATCCTTTATGCGCGATGCCAACTCGATTTCGCGCTCCCGCGACAACGGCTTCGAACCAGAAATATCGCTGAAGTAATAGCGCAGAGCGTCCTCATCATCACTTACCACGATCTGTCCGTGCTCTGCGTAGGTCGGCAAACCCATGAATTTCCTCCTTATATCCTATCTGATCGATCCATCTGGCTGTTACGCACCCCTCAACTGTGTAGTATAGCAAAAGGCAGACCACAAATGCCTTTATTTGTTCAAGTTCATAATAAACAAATACATGTAAGTATCTTCGCTTTTCGCCGCTGCCATTTGCCGACGAAAAGGCGATTTCGCCGTCGCCATTTACCCCAACCCCTTGCCCCGGTGCGACAATCCCCTTTTCTTGGATGCCATGCTCGAATACACCTTTTGCCACATCCCCGGCTTCGGCCCCGGCACCGAGCGTTCGCTGTGGCGGTCTGGCCTGTCGGGCTGGGCCGACCTCGCCGGGCGCGCCGATCTGCCCTTGAGCCCCAAGAAACAGGCGACCCTGAACAGCTATATCCGCGAATCCGCCGACCAACTGCGGGCCGGCAACGCCGATTATTTCTACCGCTTGCTGCCCTCCGCCGAGCAGTGGCGCCTCTTCGCCGCCTTCCGCCACCAGGTCGCCTATTTCGATATAGAGACCACCGGCCTGGGCGACCCCGAAGACTATATCACCACCATCGTGCTCTACGACGGGCGCGACCTGCGCGCTTATGTCCAGGGCCACAATCTCGACGACTTCGCCCGCGATATCGCCGCCTACCGGCTGCTGGTCACCTACAATGGCAAGACCTTCGACGCGCCCTTTGTGCGCCGTTGCCTGGGCGCTCCGCTCGACCAACCCCACATCGACCTGCGCTACGTGCTCGGCAGCCTCGGCTACCGCGGCGGTCTCAAGGGCTGCGAACAACAGCTGGGCATCCCGCGCCAGGGCCTCGAAGACATCGACGGCTTCTTCGCCGTCCTGCTCTGGCACGACTATCAGCGCGGCAACCCTCGAGCGCTCGACACCCTGCTCGCCTACAACGCGCTCGACGTGATCAATCTCGAAGCGCTAATGGTCATCGCCTACAACGCCAAACTCGCCGGCACACCCCTCGGTCCCGCGCACCACCTGCCCGCCCCCACCCGACTGCCCCTGCCTTTTGACGCCGACCAACCCACCATCCGCCGGATCAAATCCCAACATGGCTGGCGTCCCTTTTGAGCGCACTGCGGGCATAAAAAACGCGGAGCAGACGGGCTGCTCCGCGACGTTCGTAGTAGGCTCGGGGCCACTATCCAATATGATCGGGATTGCGCGCGCACCAAAGTCTTAGCAAATACCGGCGAAAGTGCTTGACCATGAAGACCGTATCTGGCACCCCCACAAAAAAAACCGGCCCAATCAACGGGCCGGCCCTGCTCATCCCATTCAGTATAGCCCTACGCCTCCAGATTCTTAAACGGCTCCGCAATCACCAGATCCTCGCAAACCTCCCCACCCAACAAATGCTCCTGTATAACCCGCTCCAACTTCTCCACCGTCATTGAGTGGTACCACACCCCTTCCGGATAAACTACCACCGTCGGTCCCGACTCACACACCCGCAGACAATCGGCCTTGGTGCGGTGGATGCCATTGCGCGGATCGCCGTGCCCCAACTCCCTGAGCCGCTTCTTTAAATAATCCCAGCACTCAGCACCCGTGCCGTCCGCGTGACACTTGGGCTTGGTCGGGGTGGCGCAGAGGAAGATATGGCGCTCAATTGCGGCGTTGGCGGTTGGTTCGCTCATAACAGGCTCCTTCAGTTCGGCCAGGACGCTGCCAGCGCCCTATGGGTGAAGGAGCGCTGCTCTTCGCCGTCATAGGTATCGACGATGTGCCCGTCCCCCTCCAGGATGTATTTGTAGATTACCAGCCCCTCCAGCCCGACCGGACCCCGGCTGTGCAGACGGTTGGTGCTGATCCCGACTTCGGCACCGAGGCCGTATTTGAAACCATCGGCGAAGCGGGTCGAGGCATTGTGCAGCACCGAGGCTGCATCGACGCGGTTGAGGAAGACCAGAGCAGCTTCGCGGTCTTCGCTGACGATGGCGTCGGTGTGGCGGCTGCCGTAGGTATTGATATGAGCGATGGCCTCGTCGAGGCTGACGACCACCTTCACCGATAGCACTAGGTCGAGATATTCGGTAGCCCAATCCTCATCCGTCACTGGTTTGACCTGGCCATTGGCACCGGCCAACTCGCGCACGCGTTCATCGCCGCGCAGCTCGACACCTGCGGCGGCCAGTGCCGGCACTGCCCGCGGCAAAAATGTCTCGGCGATATCACTGTGCACCAGCAGGGTCTCGGCGGCGTTGCACACGGCCACGTACTGGGTCTTGGAATCGACCGCGATCCGCACCGCCTTGTCGATGTCGGCGGCGCGATCGACGTAGACGTGGCAGATGCCGTCGGCGTGGCCCATGACCGGGATTCTGGTGTTGTGCATGATGTACTGCACGAACTCGTTGCCGCCGCGCGGAATGATCAGATCGACTTCGTCCTCCTGATCGAGCAGTGCGCGGACCTCTTCGCGACCCTCTAGCAGCGCCATCCACCCCTCGGGGATGCCCTCGATGCCGGCCGTCGCCGCGATCATCACCTCGGCCAGCGCCCGGTTGGTCTCACGGGCTTCGCGCCCGCCCTTGAGCAGCGCGGCATTGCCCGACTTGAGGCAAATTGAGGCGATCTGCACCAGCGCGTCGGGCCGCGACTCGAAGATCACGCCGATCACGCCGATCGGCACGGTCACCCGGTAGAGGTTGAGCTGGTCGTCGAGCTCGAGCGCACTCTGGGTCTGCCCCAGCGGATCGGGCTGCGCCTGTACGCTGCGCACCATCTCGACCGTGGCGGAGAATTTGCGCCCACTCAAATCGAGTCGCTTGAGCAAGGGCATATCCAGCTCGCCCTGCTCGACCAGACCCGCGCCAGCCGCCATATCCCGGGCGTTGGCGGCGAGGATTTTCTCCTCATTTTGCTCCAGCGCCCGGGCAATCGCCGCCAGCGCCCGGTTGCGGGTCTCGGCGGACGCCACTGCCAGCGCCCGCGAAGCCGCGCGGGCCTCTTGCGCCATTGCTCGCACTGACATGTTCAGTCCTCCTCGGCAGCGCGAGCCGTGGCCGCGCCCATAATCACCTGCAAAGTCCGACCGATACGCTGCGGATCGTCGACCTTACCCTCGCCCAACAATACGAAATCCACCAGAAAATGCGCCCAGTCCGTCAGCTGCGCGGAGTCGCGGTCGCGCTTGAGCACTGCGCCCATATTGCGGATGATATCGTGCTTGGGATTGATCTCTAGCTGCCGCTGGCTGCCCTCGAAATCGCGGTCGGCCATCTTCATCAGCCGCTCCATATTCTGGCTCATGCCGCCCTGCGCCGCCACCAGCACGCAGGGGCTGTCGATCAACCGCTTCGACTCGACCACGTCGGAGACCCGGCCTTCAAGCTGCTTTTTGAGGAAGTCGATCAGCTCGATGGTCTCAGCCTTGGCCTCGTCATCGACGCCCTCGAGCTTAACCTCTTCCTCCTCGGCGCCAAGGTCCAGATCCGCCGCATCCACGGCCTGGAATTCCTTATTGCTGTACTGCTGCAGGCCCTGGATCACCCACTCATCGACCGGCTCGTCGAGATAGAGCACCTCCAGGCCGCGCTTGCGGAAGGTCTCCAGCAGCGGGCTCTGGGCGATAGACTCCTTGCTCTCGCCTGCCAGGTAGTAGATCTTCTCCTGCTCGCTCTGCACGCGATCGACATAGGTCTGTAGGCTGACATAGGCCTCTGGGTCGTCTTCGAGCGAGGAGTGGTAGCGCAAGAGCCCGGCGAGCTGGTCCTTGTGCTCGAACTCCATCGCTACGCCCTCCTTCAATACCGCCCCGTAGGCGCGCCAGAAGGTCAGATACTGCTCCTCGTCCTTCTTGACCATATTCTCGAGCATACCCAGCACGCGGCGCACCAGCGTGGCGCGGACCTTGGCGATAACCGGATTCTGCTGCAGGGTTTCGCGGCTGACGTTGAGCGGCAGGTCGTCGCAATCGACCACCCCGCGCACGAAGCGCAGCCACAGCGGCAGCAGGTCTTTGCAGTCGTCCTGGATAAAGACCCGCTTGACGTGCAGGTTGAGCGAAATCTTCGGATCGGGATTGAACAACCACTGCGCCGGCGAGTGCTTGGGGATAAAGAGCACCGCGTAGAACTGAATCGGCACATCGACGACCACGTGCTCGCGCGCCAGCGGCTCGTCCTGGTCGCCGGTCAGATGGGTGTAGAACTCGTTGTATTGCTCGTCGGTGATTTCGTTGCGTGGCCGCGTCCACAGCGCCGCGGTGTCGTTGACCTGCTTACCGGCGACCTTGATCGGGTAGGACACGAAGTCGGAGTGCTTGCGGATCACCGCCTCGACGCGGTGCGCGTCGAGAAATTCCTCGCAGTCGGAGCGGATATAGATCTTGATCTCTGTGCCGCGCTCGGCCTTGTCGGCCTGGGCCAGCGTATAGGAACCGTCGCCGGTCGATTCCCACATCACCGCTTCGGCGTCCGGGTCGGCCGAGCGCGTGGTCAGCACCACCCGATCGGCGGCCATAAATACCGAGTAGAAGCCCACCCCGAACTGTCCGATCAGCTTCAGCTTCTCCTGCTCGTCCTCGGCGTCGGTCTCGGCCAGTTTCCTGGCGAATTCCGCCGAGCCCGAACGAGCAATGGTGCCGATATTCTCGTTGACCTCGTCGCGCGTCATGCCGATACCGCGATCGCGGATGGTCAGCGTTTTGTTGCTCGACGAGACTTCGATCTCGATATCGAGTTCAGCGTCGGGGTCCAAAACATTCTTGTCGGTCAGCGCACGGTGGTGAATTTTGTCGAGGGCATCGGAAGCATTGGAGATCAATTCGCGCAGAAAGATCTCCTTCTGGGTGTAGAGCGAATGGATGAGCAGGTGCAGCAATTGCTGGACTTCGGTCTGGAAGGTCCGCTCTTCGACCTGGGCCTCATCGGCATTGACATCTTCGGACATCGTGACGCAACTCCTTGTTTTTTCTTATTTACAGACAATAAGACCACATGTGGCACAGCAGTAGGAAATGTACGGAAGAACGGCCACTTGGCAAGTTCGCGGATCCGCCCTTGTAATTAGTAGCCCGCGACCTATTTTTGGGTTTGTGGATACCTTCGACCTGATCATCGTCGGCGGCGGGCCGGCCGGCGCCACCGCCGCCCTCTACGCACAGCGCCAGGGGCTCTCCACCGTGCTGGTGGACAAGGAGCACTTTCCCCGCGACAAGATCTGCGGCGACGCGCTGTCGGGTAAAACCGTGGCCATCCTCCACGAGCTGGGCCTGCTGGAGGAAGTTGCAGCCCTGCCCGGCGCCGCCATTACCCGCATCATCTTCGGCAGCCCCGATGCCACCGCCGCCGATATCGATCTCACCCGTTTCGACATGACCAATGGCCTGACCGGGCACACGCTCAAACAGGAGGGCTATGTCATCCGCCGCGAAATCTTCGACAACTTTCTCTTCGAGAAGGCACGCGCTGCAGCTGACCGCACCATCGAGGGCTTCGCGGTGCGGGATCTGGTGCGGGAGGACGAGCAGGTCGTCGGCGTGCGAGGCCGCTACGACGGCGGCGATATGGAGATCCGCGCCCCGCTGGTTTTCGGCTGCGACGGCTTCAACTCAATCGTCGCGCGCAAGGGCGGGCTCTACAGCCACGAGAGCAAACACTGGATGGTTGCCCTGCGCCAGTACTTCACCGGCGTCAAGGGCCTGACCGACCAGATCGAATTGCACTTTATCGACGAGGTCTTGCCCGGCTATTTCTGGGTTTTCCCGATCGAGGAAGACCGCGCCAATGTCGGCATAGGTATGGGCCATAACGACATCAAGGCCAATGGCATCCACCTCAAGGACGCGCTCAAAGCGGCGATCGCCAGCCCGACCTTCCGCACGCGCTTTGCCGACGCCAAGCCCCTAGAAGAACCCGTCGGCTGGAACCTTCCCGTCGGCTCGCGGCGGCGACCCGCGCACGGCCCCGGCTTGCTGCTGCTGGGCGACGCCGCGAGCCTGATCGACCCCTTTACCGGCGAGGGCATCGGCAACGCGCTCTACTCCGCCCGCTTCGCAGTCGATACCGCGGTCGCGGCCAGGAGCGCCGGCGACTTTTCCGCGGGATTCTTGCGCCGGAGCTACGAAGACAAGCTGTGGGATTCACTCGGCAGCGAGCTCAAGATCAGCACCCGACTGCACGGCCTAGGCCGCTGGCCTGCACTGATGAACCTGGTCATCCGCAAGGCCGCCAACAACCTCGAGGTCAGCGACCTGCTCTGCGGCATGATGGCCAACGCGGTGCCGCGCAAAATTCTGGTCAACCCGCTGTTCTATTTGAAGCTGTTCTTCCGCTGACAGCGGCAGGGGCAGCAATCACCGCCGCGACGACCCCGAGATCCGGAAAGATTCAGCGGTGATCCGCACCACCGCGCACGGCCATCGCCTCAATGCGCCAGAAAGGGCAGCGGCCAATTGACGTAGCCGATCGGTCGCCCTGCGCCCACGGCCGCCAGATAGTCGTCCAGTGCGCCCTGCTGCAACTCGCAAGCCATCGCCGCCGCGCTGGGTGCGCATTCGACCGACGACCAAGCCGGATCGAGCGCGGTGCGCGCCAGCCAGCCCGAGGGGTGGTGTTCGAGTGCATTGGGCCGCAAGTGGTAGATCACCTGGCACGCCAGTTCGGGGTCGTCGGCCAGCACCAGCGACAACTTGTCGCGGGCGCGGGCCGGCCGCATGGTATAGGCCGCGCGGCGGCCGTTCCCGTCGCGCCAGACCAGCGCATCGATCCCCGGCAGCCGCCACGCACCCAGCGTCGGCCCCGCCAGCCAGCCGAAATCCACATCGGCGAGCTCCGCCGCAAGCCGCTCTGCCAGCCACGGCAGATCCGCCGGCTGCACCGGACGCGCATCCACTTCGATATCTGGCGCTGGCAGTGCGTCGACAGCGAGCGCGATCTTGCTGAAGCCGTGCATCGCAGTCCGATAGCCGTAGCGTGGGTAATACGACGAATGCCCCAGCAAAAACGCGAAGGCATAGCCCTCGCAGCGGCCCAGCTCGTGCCCATAGTGGAGCAGGTCCCCACCTATCCCCTGCTTTTGAAATTCGGGCACCACCGCTACCGGCCCCACCGCCAGCGTCCACACCGTCGTGCCCAGCAGCCGCAGCCGCGCCGGCGTGAACAGCGCGTGCCCCACCGCCGTCTCACCGTGCCAGGCCACCGCCGAAAAGCGCCGGTCGTAACGCGGATAATGGACGCGCATATCATCGACNATCTGGCCCTCGTCAGCGTGNCNAAACGCACGACAGTTGACGATGTTGATCGCCTCCTCGTCACCGGGGCGCTCGCCGCGAATCGCTATTTNGTCCAACGCACCATCCTCTGTCGCTCCTGTTGCTCGCCGTATATGCAGCGGGTGCTACAGACGCAAATAGGGCACAGCCTCCNGCCCTCGTGTTTTGGAGGANGATGCNTAGGCTNTTCGGCCGCCGAGCTCATCGACGATCTNCTGCCGGCGCCCCGCGCGANAACTGTNGAAGCGAATCCGCTATAGACCGGACGCTGTCCCGCTCAGATCGTCGTCGACAAAAAGCCGCCGTCGATCACGATGTCCGTGCCGGTTACAAAACCGCTGGCCGCATCCGAGGCCAAAAACACCGCCGCNCCGACCAATTCCTCCGGCCCGCCGAAGCGATTCATCGGCGTGTGCGAGAGAATCTGCTGCGCCCTCGGCGTGGGGCTGCCGTCCTCCTCAAAGAGCAGGCGACGATTTTGCTCGGCGGGAAAAAAACCCGGTGTTATGGCATTGACCCTGACCCCCTGTTCGGCCCACTCGCGCGCCAGAAAGCGCGTCAGACTCAGCACCGCGGCCTTGGCTGCCGAATAGGCCACCACCCGCGATACGGGTAGGCGCGCCGCCGCCGAGGCGATATTGATGATGCTGCCCCTGCCGCGCGCCACCATCGCCGGCCCGAACACCTGGCACGGCAGAAACGCCCCGGCGCCCAGATTCAAATCGAAGCAATTGCGCCAGTCGTCGTTGGTAATGCCCTCAAAGCGCAGCTCGTCGGTCAGCGTCACCTGCGGCTGGTTGCCCCCCGCCGAGTTGACCAGTACGCCCGCTGCACCGAATTCGCTCGCGACCTCTGCGCGAGCNTCCTCNAGCGACGATCGGTCGGTCGCGTCACACGCGGCAAAGAAGCCGGCGCCGCCNGCTTCCTGTATCGCCGCCACCCGCTCGCGGCCCCGTTCCTCGCTGCGGCCCAGCACCGCGACCTTCGCCCCNGCCTCGCCCAGGCCCTGGGCGATCGCCCCGCCCAANACCCCCGTGCCGCCGATCACCACCGCTACTTCACCACTCAAATCGAATCGACTCATCTCAATACCCCATCGCTTTAGATACCAGTCCAATGGTCCCCCCGAATACATTGCCCCAGACGATCAACCAGCCCAGGTGCTCGCGGATGACCTCTTCCATCATTTCCTTGACCCGCTCGGGCGTCAATTCCTCCAGCTTGGTCTGCAGCAGTCCATCGACCTTCGATCTGAGCGCGCCGACCTCCAGCTCGGGCTTGGCCACTTCGCCGGCCAGCAGCGGCGCCATCTCGGTGCCGACGCCGANAATGAATTGCTTGACCAGCGGCTTGACCGTCTGGATGCCGACCATTTTAATCATCATTCCCTGCGGCGAGGCCGCCATTTCCTCCAACTTGGCGTCAATAATGGCATCGACCTCCGCGGACTCCAGCACTGCTTCTACCTTAGCACCAAGCTCCTCGCCGCCGGCCAACTCCCCCACCCGCTCGCCCAGAAAGCGCTCCAGGTATTCCTCGTCGAAGAAGTAGCGCATAATCGCGTCTTTGACCGTCTGCCGAATCTCGCGAAACCGCATCGGGATCACCCCCGAGCCGTAGAGCAACGGCACCCTGTCGAACAGCATCTTNACNGCCAGCCAGTTGGTCATCCCGCCCGCGAAGCCGAACAGACCCGCCGCCAGTACCCACTCGCTGCCCGCGATCTCCTCCATCCTTCCCACCACACCCGCCACCAGCACCGCAAACGAAATNAGATTGCTGACATTGCCCTTTTCCCAATAACTTCTCTTCATACTCTATTCCCGCGATTTACCGTTTTCACCGCACAATTACGGCTTCCACCGAGGTCTGTTTGGGAGTATTACAAGGAGCGGATTATCCTCGCAGTGGCGCCGGATTGCGCCACGAGAATGAGNGACTGTAATGCTCCCAAACAGACCGTCAGCNGGCCCTACCGCACCGTCCTGGTCTTCTGCTTCTCCGCAAACCGCTCCAACCCCAACTCAATCAACCGATCAATCAACTCCCCATACCCCACCCCGCTAGCCTCCCACAACTTCGGATACATGCTGATCGGCGTAAAGCCCGGCATCGTGTTGATCTCGTTGATATAGATCGCCTCGTCGCCCTCGCGCACGAAAAAATCCACCCGCGACAGCCCCCAGGCCTCGACCGCCTGGAATGCCCTGACCCCCATCTCGCGGATCAGCTCCTGCGTCCTCGGCGACACCCGCGCCGGAATGATAAGATCCGAGTTGTCGTCGATGTACTTGGCGTTATAATCGTAAAAATCATTGCCCGGCACGATCTCGCCCACCACCGAGGCCTGCGGGTCTTCGTTGCCCAGAATGGCCACTTCCACCTCCCCGCACCCGGTCGCTTCCGCCTCGACCATGATCTTGTAGTCGTACTGCGCCGCCTCATCGATAGCCAGTTCTAGCCCGGCACGGTCCCGCGCTTTGCCGACCCCGACGCTCGAACCCAGATTCACCGGCTTGACGAAGACCGGATAGCCGAACCGCTCCTCCAGTTGTTCCACTATCGCCACACGGCCCCGCTCCCAACGCGCTCGCCGCACCACCGCGTNGTCTACCTGCGGCAAGCCCTCGGCGCAAAACACCCGGCGCATCAACTCCTTGTCCATGCCCACCGCCGAGCCGACCACCCCCGCGCCCACATAGGCCACATTCGCCAGCTCCAGTAGCCCCTGNACGGTGCCGTCTTCNCCGTAGGGGCCGTGCAGCAGCGGAAAAATCACATCGAGCGCCTGNNCCGCNCCACTGCCGTCCTGCGCGACCAGCGCGCCTGTGCCCAGATAGTCCAGCACCACNGGCGTCAATCCGTCCGATTCGACCGCGCCAGCAGCCAATAGCTGCTGGGCGTCTGCTGCGGTAAACCACTGGCCCTGTTTGGAAATGCCCACCATCACCAGCTCGTACTTGTCCCGGTCGAGCGCCTCCAGCATAGAGCGCGCCGAAGTCACCGACACCTCGTGCTCGGCGGAGCGCCCGCCGCAGAGCACACCGACGCGTATTTTGCGTTTCACTATACTGTGTTCCTCCGCTTGAAAGCCTCGGGCGGCGCTATCTCTGNCCTCGATCGCAGATCCCGCACCGGTGGAGTGATAATCAACCTTATTGTATCGCACAAATATAGGAGCGATATTGGACGCTGTCGAAAGAATTGAGACTGGACGGGGATGCCCGGCGCTACATATGATGGATCGTGATGGTATGGCATGCGACCTGTGAAGGTACCGCACCGGCGGTGGGATTCGATATTCGAGAAACAACGACGAGGAGNAAAAATTATGTCAGCGGATGCTGTGAAATACCGAGGCCATTGCCTCTGCGGCCAAATCGCCCTCGAAGTGNAGGGCGCGCCGCTCAGAGCCTGCTATTGCCACTGCAAAAACTGCCGTACCTGGCACGCGGCGCCGNTCAACGCCGTGGCCGTCTGGCCCAGCGCGGCTGTGCGCATCGCGCAGGGCGAGGAATTGCTGGCCCATTTTGCCCACGCAGCGAGTGACCGCCACTGNTGCACAAACTGCGGCTCGGGTCTCTTTAATCGCCTGCGCGACGACCTGATCGCGGTCTATGCTGCGGTCGTGGTCGATTCGGGCTTCGTCCACGAGGCGGCTTGCCACATCCACTGCGACGAAGCCGTACTGGACCTGCACGACGACGTGCCCAAGTATACAGGCTGGCGCGATTCCGCACTCATGCCCGAACCCCGGCGCACCGGTATGCGCGGGCGCTGAGNCGCGCACGTCGCCTGGCTCTGCGGGACGCCCAGACTGGCCTGCGCCNGAGCGAACAAANCCGCCCCTCGCGCCAACCGGCCGGCCCTGTGCCCGGGCGCGCTACCAGTTCTTGTCCGGCTACCCCTTGAGCTATATGGCAAACTAACGGATATTGCAGGCAGTGAGATTGGNGCCCGGCGTGGCCCGGCGCAAACGACATTAAAGGAAGGAACATATGAAAAAGCTGATCCTCTGCGGCGCGCTGCTGGNAGCTCTCGCCGCTGCAACTGATGCCGAGCCCCCGGCGGGCATGGTGCTCTATTTCCAATCCGGAGACGAGGTCTACCTACTGCTGGCCGAGCACGCCGGCAGTCAGCGCGGCTGGGCGGCTTTCGGCGGCGGCGGCCGCACGGGCGAGACCATTGCCGAAACCGCCGCGCACAAGGCCCACGAAGAATCGCGCGGTTTCTTCAAGCGCGCCGACCTCGAGCGGCGCATCGCGGGACAGGAGCCGGTGATGGACGGCGACTTCGCCTCCTATTTCGCCGCAGTGGACTTCGTCCCGGCCCCGGCNGTCGGCAACCACCCCGTTCCCGAGCAAACCGATGCCTTTCTCGAGCGCGGTGCCTTCGCCTGGATTCCCTATTCGGCGGTGGTCGGTTATATACAGCAGGATATCGACCGCGAGAAGAAGTACGCCATCGACNCCGCCTACCTGCCCGCCGGNAGNNAAACGAGCTGGTTCTGGCGGCCGTGGCTGGGCAATATGCGCCAGGCTCTGGTCGCCGGCGCCCTGCCCTGGCAAAAGAAATAGGCCACGCGNACTGCGATTCAGCATCCGGCAGCGGCGCGCGCTGGTCGACGCCGCTGCCGGATGCAACCGCCCGACACCTTGGGCCGCCCGAGCGAAGAGATTGCAGAAGATTCAGAGGATAAGATCGTCTGCATCAGACGCGTCAGCTACGGCATCAGCGCATCGAGCGGACACATCACCGGCACCGCCGTCGGCCTCTTCCCCGAGCCGCGCGCACCATGCTGTGGAAAGACGGCCGCCATGCCTCTTTTGCTTGTCCTNCGTTCTGCCAGCCCCGCGTCAGCCGCCCCTTATGCAGNGCCNGGCGGCNTCTTACCGTGGAGCTGCNNGCTGTCGATCTTGCGGCNGCAGGCCAGCACCTGCCGCCNGAGCGAAACCGCCACACCGACCGGGATCNAACCTTGAAAATCATCCGCATCGACACCCTANGCGCCGACCGCTTCATGTATGTCGTCGTCGATACCGACGACGGCCTGCGCGGCGTCGGCGANCTCCNCCCCGGTAGCGGCACCTCTGGCACGCCCTACCTGCCCATCGCCGGCGTCGAATACTGCGCCGAATACCTCGTCGGCAAAGATCCGCTGCCCATCGAAAGCCACTGGCAGCACCTGTTCCGCCGCTGCATTTTCCGCGGCGGCGCCGACGCTATGGCGGCCATCGGCGCGATCGATATGGCGCTGTGGGATCTCAAGGGCAAAATGCTGGACAAACCCGTCTACGAACTCCTCGGCGGCCCCACCCGCGACAAAATCCGGCTCTACACCCATATCAATGGCGATTCCCCCGCCGAACTAGCCGATCGGGCGCGGCAATGCGTGGCAGAGGGCTTCACCGCCGTGCGCCTCTACCCCTTCGGCCCTTTTTCTGGAGGACTCGATCAGCTCAGCTACAGCGGCCTGGTCCGCGCCGCCGTCCAGAGCGTCGAAGCCGTGCGCGATGCTGTCGGCCCCAACATCGACGTGATGATCGACGTGGTCAACCGCCTGACCCCACCCGAGGCCATCGCCATCGGCCGCGCGCTCGAACCCTACGACCTCTACTTCTTCGAAGACCCTATCGAGCCCGAAAATATCGACGCGATGGCCCACGTCGCAGCCGAGGTCCCCGTGCCCCTGGCCGTCGGCGAAAGACTCTACACCCTGCACCAATTCCGCGACCTGCTCAACAAAAACGGCGCCGCCTATTTGCGCCCCGACCCCTCGCTGGCCGGCGGCATCACCAATATCCGCAAGATCGCCGCCCTCGCCGAAGCCAGCTATTTACAGCTAGCCCCGCACAACCCTTTGAGCTGTGTACTCACCGCCGCCTGCGCCCACCTCGACGCCGCGCTGCACAATATCGCGGTGCAGGAATATCCCGCCGACGACGCCCAGGGACCCAAGCGCGACCTAGTGCGCGCCCCCCTGCGCCGCGAGGGCGGCTTCCTGCTACTGCCCGACGGCCCCGGCTTGGGTATCGAACTCAACGAAGAAGCCTTTGCCCACTACCCACCTGTACCGTACGAGCGCCCGCCGGTCATCCACCCCGACGGCGGCCTGCGCGATTACTGAGGAGCCCGCACCGTGAAATACCGCTATGCCGAAATGATCTGGAACGAAACCAGGGAAGCCGCCGCACAGGGCCGCGTCGCCGTCTTGCCGGTCTCCACCCACGAGGACCACGGCCCGCACCTGCCGGTCGATACCGATGTCGTGCTCTGCAACGGCATCTGCGAAGCCGCGGTCTCCCGCATCCCGCAAGAAGCCGTACTCGCACCGCCGGTCACCCACGGCTACAGCCCACACCACATGGACTTTCACGGCACCCTGACCATCGCCTGGGACACCTTTATCCGCTATGTCAAAGACGTCTGTTGCAGCCTCGCCCACCACGGCTTCGAGCGCATCCTCATCGTCAACGGCCACGGTTCCAACGCCTCGCCGCTCGATTTGTCGGCTCGCCTTACCAATCTCGAATACGACGGCCAGATCCTCTGTGCCATGGTCAGCCACTGGGATATCCGCCGCGCCAAAACCGTCGGCGCAAAACTGCGCGACTCCGACTACGGTGGCACCTCGCACGCCGGCGAATACGAGACCTCGCTCTACCTCGCGCTCAAGCCGGAACTGGTCGAAATGGACAAAGCCGTCGATGAGCGCACCACGCTGTCCGAGAGCTTCCGCACCGATCTGCTCGCCGGCACCCACCCCGAAGGCTCGGGCGCGCGCCTGACCCCCTACTGGAGTCAGCAGACCGCCAGCGGCGTGATCGGCGACGCCACCAAAGCCACTACAGAAAAAGGCGAGAAATTCCTCGCCGCCGCGACCGAGGGCCTGATCGAACTAATCCGCGAACTCAAAAACCAGCCCGTCCCACCGCGCCACGACCAGCACTGATTGACAAGCGAATCGCCGCGCCCTAGAGTGTATTCTGCCATTTCTTACTTTTACTAGGAGCATCCCATGACCGACCAGGAAATGATCGAAGAACTCAAGAACTTCGACACCCCCTCGATCACCAATGT
The DNA here is from genome assembly GCA_002724215.1 of Gemmatimonadota bacterium. Lineage (GTDB taxonomy): Bacteria > Latescibacterota > UBA2968 > UBA8231 > UBA8231. Next base: position 40,297 of record PBOD01000075.1, read on the forward strand.
CGTCGCCACCTATCCCGACCACCACCTCTGCCTCGGGCTCTACAACCCCTGGAGCGAGAATTGGTACACCGACCAGACGATCAAATGCATGTACCCCGAGTTGGGCCGCACCGTCGGCTACGCCGTCACCTGCACCTACGGGCTGCCCGACCCCAACTACAGCGGCGTGACCTTCATGGATGTCCTCGACGCCCTCGACGCCTCGCCCAAGCCGACGGTCTTCGTCTTCGAGCAGAAATTTCCGCCCGAGATCCAGGGTAAGGTCGGCTTGGCCGGCGGCAATATGACGACCGCGATGCAGGCCATCGGCTGCGTTGGCGCGATCTCCAACGGCCCCTCGCGCGATATCGACGAGATCCGCCCGATGAAATTCCAGTACATGCTCAGTGGCGTCACCGCCGGCCACGGTGCTCAGGCCGTCCACGCCGTCAACGTTCCGGTCTCGGTCGGCGGCATGGACGTAGCACCCGGCGAGATCATCCACATGGACGAAAACGGCGCGGTAAAATTCCCCGCCGACAAACTTCCCCAGGTACTCGCAAATGCCCGCGCCCTGCAGGAGGAAGAGGAAGAGCGCATGGCCAAAATGCGCAAAGCCACTTCCGCCAAAGAACTGAGAGCCATCTTCGGCGGCCATTCCTACGGCGATGAAGAAGAAAAGTAATGCCCCGCGCAGCGCTTGGCGTCAGCCATCCTGGCGCTAAGCGCTGCGCCATCGGGCGTCTATAGCAAGCCTACACCGGCTCCGGCAATGATTGGATCCACAATTACGTCGGCGGCCTTCTCTGCGCAATCGTCTGGATCGGCGGCGTTACCGCCCTGTTGCCCAGCGCACACCCTGCGAGCCGCAGCCTCACTCCCACAGGACTCCCCATGACTCCTCCAATTCCCGACTCAATGCCGGCCATCCTCTGCCGCGCCCCGGAGGACTACCGCCTCGAAGAACACCCGGTACCAATCCCCAAAAACAACGAAGTCCTCCTCCGCACCCACACCGTCGGCATCTGTGCCTCCGACCTCAAATGCTACCTCGGTGCGCCCCTGTTTTGGGGCGACGACCACCGCGCAGGCTACTGTCAGGCCCCGGTCATCCCCGGGCACGAATTCGTCGGCACCGTCGCTGCCCTGGGGCCCGCCGCCGCCGCGACCCGCGGCCTCGCCCTGGGCGACCGCGTCGTCTCCGAGCAAATCGTTCCCTGCAACAGTTGCCGCTACTGCCGCCGCGGCCAGTACTGGATGTGTCAGGTCCACGACATCTACGGCTTCCGCCAGGCCGCCTTTGGTGCCATGGCCGAGTACGTCCTGCTGCCCGCCAATGCCCTCAACTACAAAGTGCCCGACGCCGTCCCCACAGAACACGCCGCCTATATCGAGCCGCTGGCCTGCGCTATCCACGCCGTCCAGCGCGCCCAAATCGAGCTCGACCACACCGTCGCCATCGCCGGCTGCGGCCCGCTCGGGCTCGGCATGGTCGCCACCGCACGGCTGAAAAACCCGCGCCTGCTTATCGCCCTCGATCTCGACGACCGGCGTCTTGAAATCGCCAGGGCCTGCGGCGCCGACCTGTGTATCAACCCCGGCAAGGTCGATGCCGTCGCCGCAGTCCACCAGCTCACCGACGGCTACGGCTGCGATGTCTACATCGAGGCTACCGGCCACCCCACCGCCGTCGAGCAGGGCCTACACATGATCTGCAAGCTGGGGACCTTCGTCGAATTCAGCGTCATGCGCGAACCGGTCACCGTCGACTGGACCATCATCGGCGACACCAAGGAACTCGACGTCCGCGGCGCCCACCTCAGTCCGCACTGCTACCCCATCGCCATCGACATGCTCGCCAAGGGATTATTGCCCATGGACCAGATCATTACGCACCGCTTGCCATTGCAAGACTTCCAGCAGGGCATCGACCTCGTCGCCGCTGGCAACGCCTCGATCAAAGTGACTTTAGCGCCATGAGCGGCCCCAGGGCAATCGGGCTCGGGCTCTGCACCGTCGACATGCTCTTCGTGGTCGATGAGCGACCCGCCTTCGACACCACGATGCGCGCCTCGCAATATCTGCGCCAGGGCGGCGGACCGACGCCCACCGCACTGGTGGCGCTGGCGCGGCTGGGCGCCGCAGCGAGTTTCTACGGCAAAGTCGGCGACGATCCCGATGGCGACTTTATCCGCGCCGAGTTGGAAGCCGAGGGCGTCGATACCTCGCCCTGCGTCGTCGTCCCGGGCGCGTTGTCGCGCGTGGCGCTGGTGCTGGTTGAGGCCGCCAGCGGCGAGCGCGGCTTCACCACCCGCCCCGAATCCTGTGCCGACCTCAGCCCCGCAGAGATCGACCGCGAGACCATCACTGCGGCCGACTACCTCCACCTCGACGACGCAGACCCCGGATGTATGCAGGCCGCCCGCTGGGCGCGCGAAGCCGGACGCCCCATCGTTTACGACGGCACCTGGCTGCACGAAGACCTCGACGAATTTCTCGACCTGATCGACTTTCCCATCGTCTCCGAGCCGCTGGTCAGAAAATGGATGCCGGACGCCACGCCGCAGCAGGTCGTCGATCGGCTCGGCGATCACGGCGCCCAAATAGCCGTCTATACGCTCGGCGCGCGCGGCGCCGTCGCCCGTTGGCAGCACGGCACCTTCCACTATCCCGCCTTCCCCGTCGAGGTCGTGGACACCACCGGGGCCGGCGACGCCTTCCACGGCGCCTTTACCTACGGGCTGATGCAACACTGGCCCGTCGATGATATTCTCTGCTTTGCCTCGGCGGTGGCGGCGCTCAACTGTCGCCAATTGGGGGGCCGCAGCAGTCTGCCCAACTTGTCTGAGGTCGAAGATTTTTTGGCGAATGAACGGAAAGCCTGGGAAGCCGGGATAAAAAAGCATACGTAGTGATTTTTTCCACTTGCTGCGAGCCCGGGTACGGCTTTCTTTACTCGAGCGACAATATTGTCTTTTCCAGGATGCTCTTTTGATCGACCTCACCGCCAAAGTCGCCCTGATCACCGGTTCATCGCGCGGCATCGGTCGGGCCTGCGCCATCGAAATGGCCCGCGCTGGCGCCGATATCTGCGTCAACTACCGCTCGCACCCCGCAGAAGCCGAGGACGTCGCCGCCGAGATCCGCGATCTGGGCCGGCAGGCCATCGTCGTCGGCTGCGATGTCTCCGACCGCGCCGCGGTCGATGCCATGGTCGCACAGACCGTCGCCGAGCTGGGCCACCTCGATATCGCCGTAGCCAATGCCTACTACTCCAAGCGCGAGCCCTTCCTCGAGCTCTCGCTCGACGCCATGCGCCAGACCCTCGACGTCACCCTGTGGGGTGCCTTCCACCTGGCCCAGTCCGCCGCACGGCAGATGGACGCACAGGGCCAGGGCGGCGCGCTGCTCTTTATCACCTCGGTGCTGGCGCAGATTCCGATGCCAACCTCGCTGCCCTACAACACCGCCAAGGCCGGCGTCGAGCACATGTGCGCCACCATCGCCCGCGAGTTGGCTCCGCACAGGATCCGCGCCAATGCCATCGAGCCCGGCTGGACCGACACCCCCGGCGAGCGGCAGTTCACCAGCGAGGACGAAATTCGCCAGCAGGGCGCGCGGCTGCCCTGGGGCCGGCTGGCTACCAGCGAAGATATCGCCAACGCCGCGGTCTTCCTCTGCTCCGACGCCGCCGACTACATCACCGGTACCGTGCTCAAAGTCGACGGTGGCTACACGCTCAATCCGCCCTCCTGATACCAGCAACACCTGCGGCCTGGCCATTGCCCTAACGGGGTGTCCACCCTGGCCCGGGAACATCTCGCAGTTTTAGAAGTGCGCCTTGCCAAACCCTTAGATTGAGACGGATCATGCCCCTGAAAATCGCTTTCGCCGGCTTTCGCCACAGCCACATCTTCGACCTCTACAACCTCGCTCGCGAATCCGCCGAATTGGAAATCGTCGGCGCCTGCGAGGGCCACGAACCAACCCGCGCCAATATTCTGGCCACAGGCCGCGCCGCAATCACCCACGACCGCGTTGATAAAATGCTCGACGACGTAGACTGCGATATCGTCGCCACCGGCACCTATTTCGCCCGCCGCGGCCAGGTGCTGGTAAAGGCCCTCGAACGCGGCAAGCACGTCATCGCCGACAAGCCGCTGTGTACCGGCATGGACGACCTCAACCGCATCGAAGAGCTGTCGCGGGAAAAAGGCCTCAAGGTCGGTTGCATGCTAACCATGCGCGACTCGGGACAATTTATCGGAGTGCGCGAATTAATCCAAGCCGGGCGCATCGGCGCAATCCACGCCATTGCCTTCGGCGGGCAGCACCCCCTGTTATTGGGGTCGCGGGCGGAGTGGTATTTCGAGGAGGGCAAGCACGGCGGCACCATCACCGATATCGGCATCCACGCCATCGACGCGCTGCCGTGGATTACCGGCCTGGAGTGGGCAAAGATCAATGCCGCGCGCTGCTGGAATGCCTTCGCACCAGAATATCCGCACTTTGCAGACGCCGGCCAGATGATGCTGGAGATGGAAAATGGCTGCGGAGTGCTGGGCGACGTATCCTACTTCGCGCCAGACCGGGCCGGCTATCGCATGCCCTACTACTGGCGCACGACATTCTGGGGCCGGGACGGCGTAATCGAAACCGCGACCACGGCCAAAGAGATCCACCTGCTGGGCAAAGACGACGACGAGGTGCAGATCCTGCCGCTGGCGCCAGCGCAAAAGGGCGGACATCTGCGCGCCTTCCTCGCTGATATCGCGGGCGAGACACCCCACAACGGCCTCGACACCGCCGCGGTATTGCGATCGGCGCGGCAGGTTATCCGCATCCAGCAGGCCGCCGACGGCGGCGAGCGCGAAGTGGCGTGCCAATAGCTATCGTCAAAGCCAGTGCTCAGAGCGCATACCCGTCGAGCGGATCGGAGATTTGCCGCTCCTACACCACCGGTTGTGCGTAGGTCTCCTTAAAGCCATTCGGCCGCCGCGTCAGGTACTTGAGCCAGCTGTCCGTGGTCGCTGCCGCGAAAATCTCGTCGTAGAGCCCGTCGCCGCCGAAAGAATTGGCGATCACCCCCGGGCAATAGGTGTACATCACCGTCCGCCGCACCGCGGCGGATTCGTTGCGCGAGCAGTGCGCCATATCGTGCGAAAAGAGCAATGCGTCCCCCGCCCGCATCGGCAACTCCACCAACATGTCCGCGACCATATCGCCCGGAGGCCGCGGATAGCTAGCCTTGTGCGTACCCGGCACCACCTGCAGCCCGCCGCCGCCCGGCTCGATATCGCGCATCGCGTACATCACATTGAGCAAATTGTGGCGAATCTGGCCGTTGAAGTGGTAGAAGTTGTGCGTTATCGACGGCGTGTGGTTGGAGTGCAGCTTGGTCGTACCGCCGCGCCATTTAAAGGCGATCCAGGTCGACTTCAGCCGCGGGTTCTCAATCATCTCGGCCAGATAGGGCAATAGCCTGGGATTGGCGGCCAACTCGACCAAGCTCGGCTCCGCGTTGATAATGTCGTCGTAGCGCACCTCGGGGTTTTCCCCTGCCGACTTAGCGCGAAAATCTTCGGCCGCCCGCTCCTCCCAAGCGTCGAGGCGCTCGTTCAGTCGCGCCAGTTCGCCGGGCGCAATCGCGCCCTCGAGCAACATATAGCCATTGATGTCGTAGCGGTACAGCTCCTGGGGGGTCATGATTTGAGTCCGCGCAGAAAATCGCGAAAAAGAATCGTCTCAGACAAATTGTCGCACTCGTTGCAGTGTTCCCAATCGATCCACACGTATTCAATGCCCAGCCAGCCCTTGTAGCCCGTCTGCTGCATCGTATCGACCACCCGCTTATAATCGACGGCATTGTGCGCGAAACGCTCCTGCAACCGCCCCTTGCGCCCGCCGCGCACGTGAAAGTGACTGGCGTGCTGCACCAGCGGCTCGACCTCCTTATCGGGCAGGCCAATCCGGGTGAAGTGCGTATAGTCCAAAGTCAGCGTCAACCCCGGCACGGCGGCAATCAGCTTGGCCGCAGCTTTGGGCCTGGGCGCCAGCGAACCGATATGCGCCTCAACCCCATAGACCAACCCGTGCGCCCGCGCCTGCTCTACCCGCCAGCTCAATTCCTCCACGGCCCGCCCCCACGACGCCGCCCGCGATTCCTCCCCGTACAATACCCCTGGCAATCCCGTCACGTGTCGGGCGCCCGCTTCGGCCGCGTATTCGAGCGTCTTGCCGAACCAGTCCCGCGCCTTGCGCCGCCGCCGCGCTTGCGGATGGTTGACCGCGTATTCGGCAAAATCCTCGCCCATCTGCATGAAAATATCAGCCGCCACCAGCCCGCGGTCACCGAGTTTCCTCTTCAGACTCCGCGCCGCTCGCCGCAGATTCTTAAACTCCCGCGACGGCCACAGATGCGAGCGCCCTTCAAAAAGCCCAATATCCACCCCCTTCAGATCGAGCATCGCAATCAGATCCAGGACCTTGTTGTGCGGCAACAAGGGAAAGGTAAAATCGGCGCAAGCGAGTTTGTATTTCATCAAATCCCCCTCTCTGTTGAGGTCACAATCCTAGCGAAAAACGCAAGACTACCAGAGGTCCGGCGACACGCCTTCCCTATCCAAAAGCCTCCGCAACACAGCCCCGCGCCCGCGCCACCACCGCCTCCAAACACCCCGGCGCCAACTTTGCCCAGTACGTCACATCCTCATTCGCCTCGTGCCCACCCCGCTCGTACGCCGCCCGCGTCGGCAAATACCCCACGTAGTGGCAAGACATATGCGCCGGAAACAAAAAAGGCGCCGGCGAGCGCTCCTTAAGCGCCAACTGCCCCTCGACGAAAGGCTCGCCGGGCAAACCGACGACCCCGAGATCGCCGATGCGGAACACCTGGATCTCATAGGCAAACTCCGCCGCCCGCGCCCGGCAATACTCGATGCTCTTGGTCGAAGCGGCGCGAAACCAACGCGGATCGACTTCGCCGCTCTCGGCACGCGGCGGCTGCGGGTCTTTGGCGAGGATTTCGTCTATCTCCCGCTGGCGCTCAACCGGTATTTGGCGATACGGCAAGCCGATTGCTCCCGTTTTGCAAGCAAGCGCGACATCCTCCGCAAAGCCCATATTGTAGACGATCCGCTCGCTCATCTCAGCCAACTCGCGCCCCATCCGCAGATGATCGGGCCGGCACTCCGGGTCGAAGGGATGCCAGGGATTGATATTGCCGCAGCAGCCATTGACCACCAGCGGCACTACGTCCTCGCCGAAGGCAGCCCGCATATTCTTCGACCAGGCGCCGGGCCAATCCGCCGTCACCGCGCGATAGGTCTGCGGATTGCCGAAGGCGTTGACCGGATGACAAGTGTAGTGCAGCATAAAAGCTATGGGCTTTAGATCCAAATCCTGGATACAGCACACCCCAACCTCCGGATCCATCGGCCCCTCCAGATAGCAGATATCGTCGATACCGAAGGGCTGGCGCTCGCGGCCCTGCGGCTTGGGCATGGCTATGGTGCCGTCGCGGCGGATTCCGCGGCGATTAAAGGCCAGATCTCCCAACACCCCGCGACCCAAACCCATCCGCGCCGGCTGCAATTTGTCCACGGCTTCGACCGCTGCCGCCACCGCCGCTGCGGCCGCCTGGTCGCCATAGGCATTTTGGCTGCCGCGGATATATTCGTCCTCTGCAGCCAATGCCAGCGGAAAATCTGGATCGAGCATAAAATGCCCCAGACCCGGCGCCGAATGCGTCTGCGTCACCGCGACCATCACCGCTTCGGATGCAATGCCGGTCCNGGCTCCGATCTCGGCGCGAATCCGCTCGCTGTAGTCGCCGGTGACGATCGTCAGATCCAGNACCACCATTACCACGCGCTGCCCACCTNCAGCAAAGGCGATGGCCTTGGCGTAGAGCGGGTCCATNACCGACTGGGCCGGGCGATGCTCGCCGGCGCCGCTACCCGCCAGATGCGTGCCCGGCGGCGGCGTGATATCGATCATCGCGGCTCCGGCATGTAATTGATCGCTCATTCGCCAGCTCCCGTCGCGCTTTGGAGCGCCTCGATCTCGTCGAACTCTTCCATCGTAAACCGCACGCTGACTACCGAATTTTGTTCACAACCAGGCCGGTATTTCACATAGGTCGTGGCGACAAAGGTCCCGTCCGGCAACAGCTCCAACCCCGGATAGCCGCAGTCGTGCTGNTTTGGCCCGTGCTGGTGCAATAGCTTGCAGCGAAACTGCCCTCGCCGCCCCGCGATAATATCCGCATAGGTGCCGACCCACACCACGAAACTCCCCCTGGCACTGCTGCCGGGCGCCATATCGCGGAAGGCCACCACCAGCCGGCCGTCNGGAGCGTAGCGCGCCTTGTGGCGATCGCCGGTCAGACCCCACGGCGTCTNGCGCAAATCCGACCANGTCGCNCCCTCGTCGGCGGAGGTCTTCATCAGCGAATGTCCCTGGCGCAAATTCTCGCGGAACAGGCACAACAACTGGTCGCCGTCGGGTGAGCGCACCAACTCCGGTTCGTCTGGATCGCGGCCTCGGGCCACGTCCTCGGCGAAGAGCGTNGGCGCGCCCCAGTTCAGACCGCCGTCTGTGGAAATCGACTGCCACATTTTCAGCGGCGTCTGGTCGCGNTCGTCCTTGCCGCGCGGGTACAACCCGAGATAGTCGCCGTTNTTGAGCCGCATAATGGTGGTGAAAGCCATGATGCACGGGAAGTCGCCGATGCTGCGGAAGGGAGTCCAGGTCAGGCCACCGTCTTCGCTCCAGGCTTGTTGCATCGTCGGGTCGCCATCGGCGCGGGCGGCGAAGACGAAGATCCGCTCTCCGCCCGCGGGGNCGGTCATGCGGTAAAGGCTCGGACAATTGTGGGCCCGCTGCCAATTGTCCGGCGTGGCGATGCGCCGCCAGGTCAGGCCGCCATCTTCACTGCGTGCCAGCGGACCACAGTGGCCGCCGTGATTTATGCACCACGCGCAGAGCATGGTCGCGCCATCGGCGAGCAACACCGTGGTCGGGTGGCCCTGGTAGATCTCCGCGGTGCCCGCGGCGATGACCACGTGGCGGTCGGTCTGCNCAGTGTAGTCGATCAGCGAGATGAATTGTGGATTGTTATTTTCCATTCGCTCTCATCCGCCACATCCATATCAAAACACGCCGGACAATTCATCTATCCATCCGCGCTCTTGCCGCATCGCGCAAAACCACCGGTACATATTGCACTGGGAAATAGCAAAAGCGCCTTGATCGCGCAACCTGGGCAAAATATAGCCCGTCGCGTCGGTGGCAAAATAGACCAGCACGGCGTGGGGCAAAAGCACCATTTCGGCGGGTGGGATCGGCCTTGTCGCAGCATAGGCCGTCAGCAGTTGGCGGCACTTGCCGAGGTCGAGCCGGCCCCGATCCGCATCGAACGCCCAATACCCGAGCAATACTGCCAGATCGAAAATCAGCGGGGCTCTGTGCGCCTCGCTAAAGTCGAGAANCGCCGCGATCTCGCCGGCAGCAACCAGGAAATTGCCGGGGTGCAGGTCGTGGTGGATAATGCCCTGCGCGCCACCGCCCTGCTCCAACGCGGTCTTGTAAANCGCCACTTCTTCGCCATAGGCGGCGATAAATTCCGCCATGCCGTCAACGGCCATATAGGCGGGATTCGCCCCGCACGCCGCCGCAAAGGCCGCGAGCCGGACCTCTGCAGCCCGCGCCGCGCAAAATTCTCCTTTGTACGCCGAGGATTCGCGATGGAATTTCGCGAGGAATGCCGCGATCTGCAGGCCCGTGGCAAACTCGTCTCCNGGCGCGTCGCCCTCTATAAATTCGAGCAAGACCGCACAGGCCCCATCGACCTCGGCCAACAAACCGCCGGCCCGGTCCGGCACGACCGCCGGCACCGGCACCCCGCGNCCACGCAGCCACTGCATGGCCGCNAGTTCCTCGCCGAGGCTCTTTGGGTCGGCTGCCGNATACCATTTGAGTACGTATTTTCGACCTGCGGCTTCTACGAANTAATTCTCGCTGTCCACGCCATCAAGGCGTTTGACAACGCGCACCCCCACTCCGGCGAAATAGCGCGTGCCGACTAAGGTAGTATCTATGCTCATTTGACCGCTGCAAAGGGATATTCGCACCAATCCAGCAAACCACGCGGAGCCGCCTCACTGGCGAAAACCAGAATAGAAGTGTACTTGTCGGCAAAAATCCGCCCACCACCCATGCCCTGCACCACCGCTCCGCTGGCGTCGATGCGCTTGCCACCGCCGCGCAGGCCCTCCGACCGATCCAGCAGCGCCGCAAACTGCCGCGCCGCGATCTCCAGGTAACGCCGGTCACCGCTGATGCGGAAGGCGTAGGTCAGCGCCTCCAGCGCGTGCGGAGTTGGCGCGGTGCGCTGCAGCGAGGGGAGTTCTTTGTAGTAGAATATACCATCGGGGCCAAGGCAGTGTGCAATAAGGTCGTCCATCACTTCGACGATTAGATTCTTCACCCGCGCATCGTCCGCGACCAGCAGGTAGCGCCCCAACGAGGCCACCGTTAGCGAGATCATAAAGGGCACCCGCGGCATAGAATGGCTGGTATAGGGCGCCAACAGCGCGCCGTAGCCATCGGCCCACTGCAGGAAAGTATCGACAATACGCCGCGACTCGTCCCGCCAGCGCTCCTCCCCCGTCCCCAGCCACATCCCCACCATCGCCCGCAGTGCCCAGCCCCCCTCGCGCACCGAAGTCGCGCCGGGCTCGCTCATCTCGGGCCGCGCCATGTGGCGCAGGACATTCTCTGCCACCGACACCGCCGCCTCCAGCCCCTCGAGCCGCCCGGTCAGGAAGTAATAATCGAGAAAGCCCTCGGTCCACTCATGCGAGGGCGTCACCCGCCCAGTCACGTGGTAGCGGGTGTGAATCTTCAGCCCGCCGTGCAGGAGCGGATCCGGGCTGTAGTGACACAAATCGACATCGAGCCAATGACGGGCGCAGACCAGCGCCGAATCGAGCGCGCGGCGCTGACCGGTTAAGCCGTAGAACAGCGCGCAGCAATGCGGCCGGTCGTATTCGTTGTTGACCCATACGCTCTCGCCTCCGCCGCGGCCCTGGTCGGTATAACCCGAATCCGGTGCATCGCCGAAATGGAACATCCCCAATGCCTGCGGTCGCCCGTCGTGCAATTCGTTGAGATAGGTCAGCAACCGGCCGGGCAAGCCTGCGGGGAACCAGGTTTCGACCCAGGGATTGTTGGCCTCGTACCAGGCGCGGTCGAGCGCGGGCCGATCGGGCAATTGAAATTGCAGGCTACGCCTGCCGCACTCGGCGAGCGACAAGTCGCCGGCATGGAAGTGCAACAGGATCCGGTGTGTCTTGCCCATCCCCTGCAATAGCGGCACCGGACCGGCCTCACTCGGATAGAGCGCGCAGGTGATCCCCTCGGCGTCGGCGGCAAGCCGCTTGGGGAAATTCTGGTGCGCCTGGTGGATCGAGCACGTCAGGCCGCCCCGCTCGTTGCGCCAGTCGACCCAGAAGTCGCCATAGAATGAATCGATGAAGTGTTCATTCGCCTGGTAGAGCATCGTCTCGGCATCGAGCAACATCGATACCCCTGCCCCCTTTTGCACCGCCGTCTGGTAGTAGCCCTCGCCTAGCGCGACTTCGCCCGCGCCGCCTGGGACGAAACGCAGCTCTAGGCCCTCCAGTGTCAACTCCTCCTCTTCCTCGCCGTGGATGAACTGGTGCTCGACCTCTATATAGGATTTCCCGGCATAGGCCGTTACGCGCCCGCGAAAGGCGACATACCCCGTGCCGTCACACCGCCGCTGCGCACCCCTGATCAATACCACCGCGCGCAGCGGCCCGGCTTCCTCCACCTCCAGTTGCACCGCCCCACCGGCGGTGTCGAGCGATTCGCCGCCAACGACCAGCTCCCACCCACCGAAAGGCGACTCCCCCCAAGGCCGCTCGCCCTCCAACTCGACCTCCTGCACTGGCCAGAAGCCCGCGGCGGGGATCAGAAAAGCCAGCACACCGGTATCGACCGCCACCCCCGCCGCAGTCTCCTCCACCGCGACCGACTGCGGCGACGGGATCTCCATCGGCTCGGATTCGATCTCGAAATGCAGCGTTTTGTCGCCATTGCCCGGCAGGTCCGGCTGCAAGTGCAAAAGCAGCCACTTAACGCTGCCGTCTTCCCAGTGCGCCAGCGCCCGCCGCTGCACCGCCAGCAAATGCTCGCCGTCGCGCACGACCAGACACTGTGGATCGCAGAGCGCCCCCTGAGCTAAGGGCACGCTCACCGTGACCGGCTCGGCGACGCGGTCGAATTGCGAAAGCTTCTCGAAGTAGAGCGTGTTCACACCGCCATCTCCTCGTCTCAGCGCCGTATCGCGTCCAGCGCAAATTGCCGGTAATTGCCGCAATCGTGAAGTCCCTGTCCCCCCGCATGTACCGCCTCCTGCGCGGTCACCCCCACCCACCAGATCCGCCGCCCAACGGCAAAGGGCACCAGCGCCGCCATCTTCGCGTCACTCAGCGGCCGCGCCGACTCGTAGTCCGCAATGAACAGCGCCCACTGTTCGCTCGGCGCGCCATCGAGCAGGTTGTTGTGATAGAATACGGCCAAAGCGTAGGACCTTCCAACTACAGCCGACGATATCGAAGTCGAAAAAGGGCAAAAGAAGTAATCAATAGACTTTCAGCAGCCGCTGAGGTCTGGGCGGGTGTTTTATCGCAGTGGTTATGTGCCCGATTTCACAGGAGGTGAAGTCGGCAAGACATCCTACGAAGCGAGGCAGGAGCCGAACGAGAAGAAGCCGATATAAGACATCCGCCCAGACCGTCCAAACACAATCTAAACCGAGACCCGCGCCGCCTCCACCACCGCCGCCATATCCCCCGGCCATCCCGCCTCAAATGCCAACCCCTCCCCGGTCCGCGGATGCGCAAACTCCAGCGCCCGCGCATGCAGTGCCTGCCGCTTGATCAGCCCCAGCATCCACTTGGCCTGCCGCCGATATTCCGGCCGGATCCCCCCCGTCTGATCGCGCCCGCCATATACCGGGTCGCCAAACACCGGATGCCCGATATGCGCCATATGCACGCGGATCTGGTGGGTCCGCCCCGTCTCCAGCCGGCACTCGACCAGCGTGGTAAAAGGACAGCGCTCGCCGACGGTGAAATTGGTCGCCGCGTCCCGCCCACCCACCACCACCGCCATCTTCTTGCGGTTTTTCGGGTTGCGGTCGATCGGCGCCGCCACCCGCCCTGCGTCGTCCCTGCACACGCCCCACACCAACGCTGCGTAGCGCCTTTCGATTTCGCGCTGCTGCAAGCTCGCCGCCAGCGCCCGGTGCGCGGCATCGTTCTTGGCCACCACCATCAACCCGCTGGTCTCCTTGTCGAGCCGGTGCACAATCCCCGGCCGCAACACGCCATTTATGCCCGACAGATCGCGGCAGTGGTGCAGGAGCGCATTGACCAGCGTGCCGTCGGAAGCACCCGGTGCCGGATGTACGGTCATCCCCGCCGCCTTATCTATGACCAGCAGGTCGGCATCCTCGTAGACGATATTCAAGGGTAAGTCCTGGGGCCTGGCTGCGAGCACCTCGGGCTCGGGTAACTCGAAGGCAATCTCGTCGCCCGGCTGGACCGGATAGGCCTGACGGGCCTCGCCGCCGTTGACCAAAACATCACCCATCTTGACCAACGCTTGGATGCGGCTACGGGAAAGGTCGGGACATCGAGCCCGCAAAAAGAGGTCGAGCCGCTCTTCAGCCGCCTCGGGAGGTACGACAATCAGCATGGGGATTTCAGCCCCGGGCGACTTCCTCGTCGGGTGCAGAAGGTACGGACGGATCCGCAGCCCCTTCGTCGCGGCGCGAATAACCCAGGGCCAGGAGGATGACGCCTACCGTGACGAAAGAATCGGCGAAATTGAAGATCGGCCAGCGCAGATCGCCAAAGCCGAAGTCGAAGAAATCGACCACCTCGCCCAGGTGCAAGCGGTCGATGATATTGCCGACGGCCCCGCCCAATACCAGCGCCAGTGCGACCTGCAGCAACCGCTCGTCGTTTTGCAGACCGCGATAGAGGTAGGCCAGCACGCCCAGCGCCGCAATCGATACCAGGGTGTGCAGGAGCGGACTGCCCATATTCAGACCAAAGGCCGCGCCCGAATTGTGGATATAGGTCAGGCGAAAGAAATCGCCCCAAACCGGATCGGACTGATAGAGCGTCATCGACCCGCGGACGATAACTTTGCTGGCCTGGTCTATGGCCACGGTCAGCGGTATGATCCACAGGAATTTCACTCGGTGTCCGATTCTTGCTCGCGCTTGGACTTGCAGCTTATGCACTGGGTGGCAGTGGGTACCGCCTCGAGCCGGGCGCGGCCTATTTCGCCGCCGCAGACGCGGCAGATACCGAAGGTACCCTCTTCGATGCGCTGCAGGGCTTCATTGAGATATTCGATATAGTCGCCACCGCGCTGGGCCAAAAGCTGAGATTTCTCTTTTTCCATCGCGTCGGTGCCGTGGTCGGCCATGTGCAGCGAATAGGTCGAGCGGTCCTCGGAGGCCAGTTCGCGACCGTTGTTGCGCGCAGTGTTTTCGATCGATTCGACATCGTCGGAGGTCTGCTCGAGCTTATCGAGTACCAATTGCTTGAAGAAATCCAGGTCTTGTTTGTTCATCTACATCCAGCCTCTCTACTAAATGTATCTTACGGTGCTTCCGCCCGCGCAATGGCGATGGTGCAATCCAGATCATTGACCCGCCAATCCTGTTGTAAAAGCGCAGCAGCAGGCAGCGACCCGGCCTGTAAATCGAACGCCAGGGTTTCGGCGGAGATATAGTCGCGGTGCCGATCCACGGCGCTTTCCAGTGCGGCGTCGCCGCGCGTCCAGATGCGGATCCGATCGGCGACGTCGAGCCCGGCGTCCTTGCGCATATTCTGCACGCGGTTGACAAATTCGCGTGCAATGCCCTCGGCGACCAACTCATCGTCGAGCTGCACGTCAAGCCCCACGCCGAGGTTGTTGTCGATCGCCACGACCACGCCCTCCTTCTCCTGGCGCTGGACCTCGAGATCCTCGAGACCAATCTCGCCGTCGGCGACACCAATCTTGCCGCCGGCGACCAGCACCTGCATCTCCGCCGCCGTCAGCGCCGCCACCCGCGCCGCCACGTCTTTCATCCGCTTGCCGAAGCGCGGACCGAGGGCGCGAAAATTGGGCTTGTAGGACACTTCGCTCAGCTCGGTCTCGTCCTCGACCAGCACCACCTCCTTAATGTTGAGCTCGTCGGCCAGCAGTTCGGTCATCTGCGCCAGTTCGCTGCGACTGTGCTCGTCGGGCGGCAGCAGATAGAGGCGCCGCAGCGGCTGGCGTACCTTGAGGTCGTGCTTGCTGCGCAGCGAGCGCCCAAGCACCACGGCCCGGGTCGCCAGCTCCATCTGTTCTTCGAGCCGGGCGTCGCGCAAGGACTCATCGGCCAGCGGCATATCGCAGAGGTGTACGCTGTCGGGAGCCCTGTCATCTACGCGGCGAACCAGCTTCTGGTAAATGCTCTCGGTAATGAAGGGCAGCACCGGTGCCAGCGCCTTGACGAAAGTTACGAGCACCTGATAAAGCGTGGCGTACGCAGCAGCCTTGTCAGTATCGTCTTCCGACTTCCAGAACCGACGGCGGCTGCGGCGTATATACCAGTTGGTCAACTTATCGACGAAGGCCACCATCGCCGGCACCGTGCGATAGAGCCTGTAGGCTTCCATCTCGGTGTTGAGTTCGTGCAACAGCGTCTGCAGTTCGGAGAGAATCCAGCGATCCAAGTGGTTGTCCGAGGCCCCGCCGGCGTCGTCCTCGGGCGCCCAGCCGTCGATGGCGGCATAGGTCGCGAAAAAGCTATAGGCATTCCACAGCGGGATAATCACCGCGCGCAGACTCTCCTTGATGCCGTTTTCGGTCATCCGCATCTCTTCGGCTTTGAGCGCGGGCGAATTGAGCAGATACAGGCGCAGCGCATCGGCCCCGTACTTATCGATCATCTCCGTCGGCTCGGGGTAGTTCTTGAGCCGCTTGCTCATCTTGCGGCCGTCCTCGGCCAAAAGCATCCCTGAGACGATGCAGTTTTTGAACGCCGGCTTGTCGAAGAGCGCGGCGCACAGCACCGTCAGAGTGTAGAACCAGCCGCGGGTCTGATCGAGGCCCTCAGAGATAAAATCGGCCGGAAAATTGGCATCGAAATAGTCCTTGTTCTCAAACGGGTAGTGGTTCTGAGCGTAGGGCATCGACCCCGACTCGAACCAGCAGTCGAGTACCTCCGGGATCCGCTTGAGCGTGCCGCGGCCGGTCGGCGAGGGGATCTCCACATCGTCGATGACATGCTTGTGCAAATCGTCAACATCCTCACCACACAGGCCGACCAATTCCTCGCGGCTGCCGACGCACACCGTCTCGCCAGTCTCCTCGTTGCGCCAGATCGGTAGCGGCGTGCCCCAGTAGCGGTTGCGGCTGATGGCCCAGTCGCGCGCGCCCTCGAGCCAGCGGCCGAAGCGACCGTCCTTGATGTGCTCGGGAATCCACCAGATCTGCGCATTGGCGGCGAGCATATTGTCCTTGATCTTTTCGACATTTACGAACCAGGTCGAAATCGTGCGATAGATCAGCGGCGTATCGCAGCGCCAGCAGAAAGGATAGCTGTGCTCGATAGTACTCTCGGCGAAGAGCTGGCCCGACTCGCGCAAGGAGCGGATGATGTCGCGATCGGCATCCTTGACAAAGCGGCCCTGGTAGTCGGGCACTTCGGCACTGAAGTTGCAGTCCTCGTCGATCGGCGAAACCACCGGCAGGCCCTCGCGCAGACCGAGCTGGTAGTCTTCCTCGCCGAAACCAGGCGCGGTGTGGACCACGCCGGTGCCGTCCTCGGTCGAGACGAAGTCGGCCGCCACCACGCGAAAGGCACCCTCGGCGGCCTGGTCGGCGAAATACCCGAACAGCGGCTCGTAGCGCATCTGCAACAATTCGTCGACCGGCTGCGGCTCGACCCGTTCGATCTCGTCCTCACACTTCTTGAACACCTGCTTGACCAGCGCCGCGGCCAGGATCAACTGCTCGCCATCTTTACGCGTCACTCTGACGTATTCGATATCCCTTCCAACGGCCAAACCCATATTCGAGGGCAGGGTCCACGGCGTGGTGGTCCAGGCCAGGATCGAGAGATGCTCCTCACCCGCGACCTTGAAGCGGATGGTGATTGAGGGATCCTGGGTATCCTGGTAGCCTTGGTTGACTTCGAAGTTGGACAATGGCGTCGAGCAACGCGGGCAATAGGCCAGCGACTTGTAGCCCTCGTAAATTAGCTCCTTGTCCCACAGTGACTTGAATACCCACCAGACCGACTCCATAAACTCTGGATCCATGGTGCGGTACTGGTTCGACCAATCGACCCAGCGGCCCACGCGCTGGATAAAGCGCTGCCACTCGTCGGTGTAGCGCATCACCACGTCGCGGCACGACTCATTGAAGCGACCGACGCCGAAGTCGAGGATGTCGCGGCGGGACTTGAGCCCGAGTTGGTGCTCGACCTCGTTCTCGACCGGCAACCCGTGGCAGTCCCAGCCAAAGCGGCGCTCGACGCGATAGCCGCGCATGGTCCAGTAGCGCGGGACGACGTCCTTGATGATCGAGGCCAGCAGGTGCCCGTAGTGCGGCAGACCGCTGGCAAAGGGCGGACCATCGTAAAAGATAAAGGGCTTGTCCTCGGAGCGTGCGGACACCGAGCGATTGAAGTAGCCCCCCTCTTCCCAGAACGCGAGAATCTCTTCTTCCTGGGCGGGAAAATCGACGCTGGCCGGAGCTTCGGCGAATTTCGTCTCTACAGTAGACATAGCTCGTTCAGATGCGGATGCTGGCGAGAAACATGATGATGACCCGCAATAGCAGAATCAGGATCAGCGGCGTGAAATCCAGGCCGGTCGACCACAGAAAATTCGGCATGAAACGACGCACCGTTTCGATGGCCGGGTCGGTTACTCCGCGCAAAAACTGCACGATCGGATTGTAGGGATCGGGGTTGATCCACGAGATCAGCACCCGGATGATGACCACCCAGCTGTAGATCTCAATCAGGGAAATTATCAGGCTTTTGACACCCATAAAGAAACCGCCGTAATCGAACAATGCCAACTCCTCTACATCGGGGGACGCGCACCGAAGATCGCCGTGCCCAAGCGCAACAGGTTGGCACCCTCGGCGACGGCGAACTCGAAGTCGCCGCTCATGCCCATCGACAGATAGTCCATCGATACGCCCCCATATCCGCCCGTGGCGATCTTGTCGCCGAGTTCGCGCAGACCGCTGAAGCAGCCCCGCACCAGCGCCTCGTCGTCGCTGTGGGCACCGATGGTCATCAGACCGCGAATCCGCAAGTGTTGGAGGGGCGCCAGCGCCGCGACCAGCGATTCAAGTGCGGCCGGCTCGATGCCAGACTGGCCGGCGGCACCGGCGGTGTTGACCTGAATCAGCACCTCGATCACCTTGCCGGCCTGTTCCGCACGCCGGTCGAGGGCCCGCGCCAGCCGCTCGGAATCGACCGACTGCACCAGATCGAACAATTCTACCGCGCGGGCGGCCTTGTTGGTCTGCAAGTGGCCGACCAGATGCCAGGATACCGGCGCCGCGACCAGCGGCCGCTTGGTCGCCGCTTCCTGGATCCGGTTTTCACCCGCGATGTGCAGGCCGCACTCGTAGGCTGCCGCGACCTCTTCAGCGCTGCGCGTTTTGCTAACGGCGACGACTTCTATGGCATCGGGATCGCGTCCGGCTCGCACCGCCGCCCGCTCGATGCGCTCGCGTAGCGCTGCCCAATTTTTGCGGATATGATCCATAAAAACACGAGACGGTTAAAGATAAGAGTAGCAACGACAGTACACAAACTCAAGCGGCTTGCTTCGGATCGCCGTCCTCTTCACCTGTTCCTAACAGAGGCGCTAAGGCCGAAAAAACCAGCGCCGAAAAAACCACGTCAACCAGTACCGCCTGCCCCAGCAGCCCCCCCACCCCCGCGTATTGCGCCAGACCGTGCGGTCCGTAGAACAGCTCGAAGAGCAGCGCGCCGCGCGGCAGCAATAGCCAGCCGATCCGCTGCCCCGAACCCGGCAGCGGGTAATAGGCCATCGGGGCCAGCCCCCGCAATAGCACCGGAACCGCTACCAGCACCAACGCCACTTGCCACAGGCCCTCTTCTAGCGGCCATAACGCGCGGAGATCGAGCGCGGTTCCCACCAGCGCGAAAAAGAGGATAAAGGGCACCGGCGCCGCCCGGTGCAAGAGCAGGCGCACCCGCCGGGTGGCGAGCCGCGCAGAGCCCTGGACCAGGCCGACGGCCAACCCGCAGGGCAACGCCATCAGCCCCCATTCGGCGAGCGCGATCGCAGTACACAAAAAGCCGCCCAGCAGCACCGTGACCAGCGTCGATGCCGCACCGTCGAACAAGCCCGCCAGGCGCAGCCCCAACCCCAGGGCGCCACCAGCCACAAGCGACAACCAGACGCATCCGGCCCAGGCCGTCGCCCCCGCCTCAACCAGCGCCTCCCCCTCCAGCACCGCCAGCGCCCCACTCAAAAGCACCAGCGCAAAACCGCTCCCCATAAGGGACAGCAACAAGGCGCTGCGCCGCCGGTGTTCTGGCACCGCGGTAAAGGGGCCCCACAGGCTCGCTAGCGCGCCGATGAGTACGGCGGTGTCCCACGGCAGCTCCGCCACCACCGCCACCGCCGCGGTAGTCACCGCAAACACCAGGATCGTCGCCAGCGCCATCAAGACCGGCCCCCGCCAATCCCACTGCGGCAGCCAGACGACGTGCAGTCCGACCTGAAAACCGACCCACAGTCCCGCCAGTAAGAGCAGCACGGGATACAACGCCAGAGACGACGGCCCCACCACCTGCAGACCGCTCGCGCCCAGCACCAGACCCGCGGCGAGCCAGCCGACCAGCGCCGGTAGCCGCGCCGCTTGCGCCAGTTGGCCGAAGCTGGCGGCCACAAGCGCCAGGGCGCCCAGCATCCAGGCGACATCGAAGCGGCTGGCCTCGTCCCGCTGCGGCCCGTAGTAGGCCAGCAGCAATACGAAGGCGGCGACTACCAGATTCTTCATAGCAAAAAAAAGGGGAGGCAGTCTCCCGACCCCCTCCCCCCGCACCGTTTAACGCGCCGACGCTCAGCTTTTCTCTTTGGCGGCGGCCCGTTGCTGACCCAGGAAGAGCACCGGGCTGGCGATGAAGATCGACGAATACGTACCGACGATAATGCCGATTATCAAAGTGATGGTGAAATCGCGGTTGACCTCGCCGCCGAAGATCATCAAGATCAGCACGGCCACCAATGTCGTTAGCGAGGTGACCAGCGTGCGACTCAAACACTCGTTGATGCTGAGGTTGACCGTGGCCTCGAAGCCCTGCTTGCGGGCGGTGTGCAGATTCTCGCGGATGCGGTCGAAAACCACGATGGTGTCGTTGAGCGAGTAACCGACAATCGCCAGCAGGCCGGCGACCACCGCCAGGGTGATCTCGATATTGAACAGCGACAGCAGCCCGACCGTTATCAGCACGTCGTGAAATAGCGCCGCCACCGCCGCAATGCCGTAGAGGAAGCGGTGGAAACGCCAGGCCATATAGACCAGGATCAGCGCCAGCGACACCAGTACCGCGCGGATCGCCGCGCCGCTGAGTTCGCTGCCAATCTTGGGCCCGACCTTCTCCTGGCGCCGTATCCACTCCAGTTCGGATATATTGCTGGCGAAGCCGGTCTTGAGCACCGCCATGATGCCGTCGGCGACCTCGGTGCCGGCCTTGCTTTCGCTGACGCGGATCAAGACGTCGTTGGGCGAACCGAACTGCTTGATCTCGCTCTTGCTGAGATCCAGCGTCTCGTCGCCAACCGGCACGGTGCCGAGCTTTCCGCGGATCTGTTCGATCTCCAGCGGCGGATCGAAGTGCAACTCGAGCAGTGTCCCGCCTTCGAAGTCGATGCCGCGCGGAATGCCATTGATCCCCACCATCGACACCACGCCCAGCACCACCACCACCGCCGAGGTGCCGAAGCCGCCGTTGCGGAACGACAGGAACGGAATGCCGAGGTTGGCAAAGAGGTTGATCGGCCCGATGCTCAGTTTGCCGCCCTGTGACTTGCGCGTCATCAGATCGAAGACCACACGCGTAACGAAGAAGGCGGTGAACAAACTGGAAATAATGCCGATGCACAAGGTCAGCGCGAAACCGCGGATCGGCCCGGTGCCGAACTGGTAGAGCACGATGCCGACCAGGAAGGTCGTGACATTGGCGTCTATAATGGCCGACAGCGCATTGCTGTAACCCGAGTCGATCGCGGCCCGCACCGTCTTGCCCGAGCGCAATTCCTCACGGATGCGCTCGAAGATCAGCACGTTGGCATCGACGGCCATGCCGATGGTCAGGATGATACCGGCGATGCCCGGCAAGGTCAGCGTGGCGTGGAATCCAGCCAGCGCCGACATGATAAAGAGCATGTTGAGCAGCAGCGCAAAATCGGCGATGATGCCAGCCGCGCGGTAGTACAAGATCATAAAGATCGCCACCAGCACCATGCTGTAGATGGCCGCGGTGCGACCCATCTCTATAGAGTCGCGCCCGAGCGAGGGGCCGACGGTGCGGTCCTCGATGATTTCGACCTCGGCCGGCAGTGCGCCGGCCCGGAGCACAATGGACAGGTCCTTGGCTTCCTCCTGGGTGCCGCTGCCGGTGATGATGCCGCGGCCCTCGGAGATCTTGCTCTGGATCGTCGGTGCCGAGTAGACCGCCTCGTCGAGGACGATGGCCATGCGCTCGCCGATATTGGTGCCGGTAATCCGCGAGAAGATCCTGACGCCCTCGTCGGTCGTCGAAAAGTTGACGATCGGCTGGCCCATGTACTCGACGGCCTGACCGATCGAGACAAAGGCGTCCTGAATCTTGTGGCCGGTCATCTTCGGCTCTTTCTCGACCAGGTACAGCCGGTAGTACTCGTTGCCCTCGGGACCTTCGGGCTTGCTCGAGAATAGGAACTCCACGTCGGAGGGGATCATTTTCTGCGCTTCGGGCGAGTTGAGCATGCTCTTGACCCGGCGCAAATCGCGCTGCGAGACTACGAAGTCGTCGCCGACGGCGCCGAGCATCGACGACAGGGTGCGGCTGGCCGGCGCATCCAGAGCCTCGGCCGTCTCCTCGAAGAGCCCGACATCTTCCTCCGTAGCCTCCTCGCCACCGTCGGCGCCGCTCTCGTCGGCGCCCAGTATCTTGTCGATGCGCTGCAGCAGACGAGTGCGTTCCTCGTAGGGCTCCAGCAGCTGGAATTCCAGCAACGCGGTCTGACCGACCAGATCTTTGGCGCGCTGCACGTCCTGCACGCCCGGCAACTCGATAATGATGCGGTTGTCGCCCTGGCGCTGGATGGTCGGCTCCGCCACGCCGAATTGATCGACGCGATTGCGGATAACCTCCTGCGCCTGGGCGACCGCGTCCTTGGCCGCCTCGGCTTCGAGGCCGTCGATCTTGACTTCGAGCACTAAGTGGATGCCGCCCTGCAGGTCGAGGCCGAGGTTGAGCGAACGCTTGTGCAGATCGATCAGTTGCTCGGGGGCGTTGAGGTCCATCGCCGCCCGTTCCTCGTCGCTCATCCCGTAGAATTTGACACTCGGTAGCAGGTAGTACACCGCGCCGGCGATCAGCGCCACGATCAGAAGGGGTTTCCAGTTGCGTTTCATACTGCTTGCCTTTGCTCCGCGATTGCTATGGCCGCGCATCGGGCGCAGCTCATCAAAAGTACAATGCTATTCCATAAAGCGAAAGCGCCCGTCGACGCCGGCCGACGCCCGGTACTCGAGCTGGCCATCCCGCTCGTAAAAGACCAGCGCCTCGACGCCCTCCAACTCCGCGACCAGTGCCAGGCCCCGCTCGGGCCCCAGCACGAACACCGCCGTCGACAGGATATCGGCATCCAGCGCCGTTCCGGCCCACACCGTCGCGCTCGCGCACGCCCGGGCCGGATAGCCGGTCCGCGGGTCGAGCAGGTGGTGGTAGCGGGCGCCTTCCCACTCGAAATACTGCTGGTAATCGCCAGAGGTCGCAATCGCCGCGAGCCCCAGGTCGTCCACCTCTATATAGCGCTTCGGGTCGCGCGGGTGCTGGACCCCAAAGACCCAGGGCCGCCCGTCGGGCTTTGCACCCCAATAGCGGATATCGCCCCCCGCGTCGATCAGCCCGCCCGCGATGCCCGCCTCCTCAAAGACCGCCACCATCCGATCGACCGCATAGCCCTTGGCCGCCGCGCCCAGATCCAGGCGCGTTCCGGGCCGCCCGATGCGAACGATTTCCCCCTCGACCTGCAACCCCTCGTAGCCCACCAGCGCCAGGGCCGAATCGACCGCCGCCGAATCGGGCGGCGCCAGCGCGTCGGGAAAATTCCACAGCCGGCTCAATGCCCCCACCGTACAGTCGAAGGCCCCACCCGTCAGCGCGGCGAAACGCTGGCTGCGCGCGAGCACCGCGGCTAACTCAGCCGGCGTCTGGACGCCTTTTTGCGCCGACTGTTCCAAACGCCGCAGGGCGCCGTCGTCGCGGTAGCGGCTCATCAGCGAATCGACGCGGTCGAGCGCAGCGTAGGCGCGCTCGACCGGCAAACGCACCGTCTCGGCGTCGCCGTAGAGCTTGACCGTGACCAGCGTCCCCAGCACCAGCCGCCCCTCGCGCACCGGCTCGGCCGGCGGCGGCGGCGGCAGGAAATACAGCACCAGAGCCAGCCCCCCCGCCGCCAACAGGATCCGCTTGAGCACCGCCCCGGTCCGTCAGTTGTTGCGCTCGACCACCAGCCGCACCGCCAGCTCCAGCGCCTCGCGGGCCGGCGACGGCGCCAGCACCCCCAGGCACTTCTGCGCCTGGGCGGCGTACTCGCGCGCGGTTTCGGCAGCGGCTTTAACGCCCTCGTACTCCTCGACAAAGGCCACGATCTGGCCCCACTCGTCTTCGTTCTTGTGCGGCCGGGCCAATAGCGCCTCCATCTCGGCGCGCCGGGCGCCGGGCGCACACTGCAGGGCGCAGATCAGCGGCAGGGTGATTTTGCCCTCGCGCAAATCGTGGCCGACCGGCTTGCCCATCGTCGCCTCGTCGCTGGTGAGATCGAGGATGTCGTCGGCCACCTGGAACGCCCGGCCCAGTAGCTCGCCGTAGCGGCCCATGGAACGCACGACCTCGTCGTCGGCGCCGACCAAGATCGGCCCGATCCGCGCCGCCGCCGAAATCAGCGAAGCGGTCTTGTCGCTGACCATCGCGAAGTAGGATTCCTCGCGCGTGTCGCGCTGGTCGCCGATCTGGATCTCGAAGATCTCGCCGATGCTCAAGCGCTCAGTGGCGCGCGACACGATCCCCAACGCCTGCAAATTGCCAACCTCGACCAGGATACACAACGCCCGGGCCAGCAAAAAATCGCCCATCAACACTGCGATCTGCCCCGTCCAACGCGCGTTGACCGCCTCCCGACCCCGGCGCATCGTCGCCGAATCGACCACATCGTCGTGCACCATGGTCGCCGCGTGGATCATCTCCACCGCCACCGCCGCATCGATCACCTGCTCGTTCCAATCGCCGGCGGCCTTGGCGCTCAAGAGCGCCAGCGCGGGTCGCAACCGCTTGCCCTTGAGCGTGGACATATAACGGGCGATCTCGTGCACCAGTTCGACATCGGCCTCCAAAACGGCGCCGAGCCGCCTTTCGAAGCGGGAGAGTTCCTGATCGATCAGGCCTTTGAAGGGATCCATGAGGAGGGCGTTTTTCGAATGGGCTCTAAGTATTGGAAAAGGCAAAAGCTAAGTACTGGTCATGGGGCTGTCAATCGACGCGGCGTTTACAGGCAATCGCGGCCATTTTGCCTTACTATTTCATACCTATGCTCCTGCCCATACCCGACACCCGCGCGACCTGGGCGGTCTACGGCGCCCTGCTGGCGCTTGTCGCCCTGCTATTCTTCGCCGGTCTGGCCGATCTCCCCCTCGACACCCACGACGGCGACTACTTCCGCGACAGCGCCGACGCGCTCGCGGATCCCGCCGCATTCTTTGCCGCCGACAAGCGCATGCCCGGCCGCCCCGTCCTCGAGCTGGTCATGCTGCTGCAATACGCGGCCTGGGGCGCAAATGTCGCGGCCTACCATCTCTTCGGCGGCCTGCTCCACTGCGTCGCCGCCTTCACCCTCGCCCGCGCCGCGCGCGCCCTGGGGCTGGACCTCGCCTGCGCACTGCTCACCGGCCTGCTCTTCCTGGTCAATGTCAGCCACTTCAACGCCGTGCACTGGATCTCGGCGCAGTGCTACCCGCTGGTGCTGATCTGCGGCAGCCTGGCGTTAGCAGCCCATTTGCGCGGGCAAACCACAACCGTCTACGCCCTTCTGGTCGCCGGCGCTCTCTGCCACATTGCCGCTGCAGCTTTCCTGCCCTTTTTCCTCTATATGTCCTGGCGGCGCGGCGAGCCTATCAGGCTGCNCCGGTATCTGCCCCTGGGTGCGCTGTTGGCCGCGCTGATNCTAGCGCTCAAGCTCGGCTATCCGCAGGCGCCGCAGGCCACCATCGCCGCCGATGGCTTCGACCCCCTGGGCATAGCGCGCAACCAGTTCATCTGTTGGAGTCGGCTATTTACCACCGCCCACTGGCTGCCGCATCCGCTGCACCGCATCCTGCCCTGGGAATGGGTTACCGGTGCAGCAGCCCTTATAGCTTGCGCCGCGCTGCAGTGGCGCTATCACTTCCCTACGAGCCCATGGCTGACCTGGATCTTCGTCCACCTGCTGCCGACTCTGCTGCTTGCGCCAGACTACATCGCCGACATCCCCTCCGGCCCATCGCGCTATCTCTACCTGGCCAGCGCCGGGATCGCCGGTCTCATCGCCTGGGCCCTGATCGCCAGCGCCAACAGCATTCCGCGCCGCGCCAGACCGCTGCTAGCGCTGCCGGTGATCCTGGTTTGCTGGACAAGCTATGTCGGCCTGCAACAATCCACCGCTATTACCCGTTACTCTGCCGGACGCCACTACCTGGCCGATCGCGACTTTGTCCANGGCATCGAGCAGTTCACAAGGGCTATCGATACCGCCCCGTCCGCCATCAATCTTGAAGACGCCTATACGCGGTTGGTCCCCATGCTCTACAACCAAGCCCACGACGACGCCGACCGGACCCTAACCACAGCTCTCAACCGCTATACGCAAAACTATATTCTGCGACTATTGCGCCTGGCACTCGAGTCACTGGAAGCCACAACTGCCGCCGAGTCGGCACGACGAAAACTCGCGACCTTTAAAAAATCCCCGGGCGTATCGCGGCTCATCGCCGAGCTCTACTTTCACATCGGCCGCGGACGCCACCGGCAGAGCGACCGCACCGGCGCCCTTATCGCCCTGCGCCACTCTTTAGCCTTTGACCCGCTGCGAGACCAAACCCACCAGGCCGTAAGAGCGGCGTTGGCCTTGCCACTACAGCCNTGATACGCATTCTCCTCTATCTCTTGCTCGCCGCGCCCCTGGCGGCCCAACGGACGCCCAACGCCGTCGATATCCGCAGCACCGGCGCCAGCGTCGAAGCACTGGCGCTGGTGCGCGCCTTTCCCGCGCTGACCTTTTCCAGCGCCGTACACCTCGCCCACGCCGGCGACGGCAGCAATCGACTCTTTGTCGTCGAGCGCCAGGGCCTCATCCGCGTCTTTGCCAACCAACCCGAAATCGACCGCGCGGAAACTTTCCTCGACATCCGCGACCGCGTCCGCTCGACGCCTTTAGAAGCGGGCCTTTTCTCCGTGGCTTTCCATCCCGACTACGCCGCCAACGGCCGCTTCTACGTCCACTATATCCACGGGCAATTCGCCTCGCGTATCTCCGAATTTTCCACGGCGCCCGACAATCCCAACCGCGCCCTGGCGTCGAGCGAGCGCATCCTGCTCGAAATCCCGCAACCGCACGAAAGCCACAACGGCGGCCAGGTGGCCTTCGGCCCCGACGGCATGCTCTACTTTTCCCTCGGCGACGGCCAGGACCCCCGACGACCCCTTCGGCCATGGACAAAACCCCGGCACGCTCTTCTCCGCGATCCTGCGCATCGACGTAGACTTCCGCAGCGGCGACCTCGCCTACGGCATCCCGCCCGACAATCCCTTCGTCGGTCGCGCGGGCTGGCGCGGTAAAATCTGGGCCTACGGGCTGCGCAATGTCTGGCGCTTCAGCTTCGACCGGCTGGGCGGCGAGTTGTGGGCCGGCGATGTCGGTCAATCCTCCTGGGAGGAAATCGATCTCGTCGCGAAGGGGCGCAACTACGGCTGGAGCCGCATGGAGGGCTTCCACTGCTTCCCGCCCGGCGCCGACTGCAACCCCGCCGAATACGATCTGCCCGTCTTCGAATACGACCGCAGCCAGGGCAATTCTGTCACCGGCGGCTTCGTCTACCGCGGCCCCGGCCTGCCCAACCTGCGGGGCTGGTACGTCTACGGCGACTTCGCCAGCCGCCGCGTCTGGGCGCTGCGCCGCCGCCCCGACGGCCCGCCCGAGCACCAGTTGTTGGCCACCGCGTCCTCGGCCGTGGCCAGCTTCGGCGAGGACGAGAGCGGCGAACTCTACGTCGTCGGCTTCGACGGCCGTCTGTGGCGCTTTGCCGCGCGCGACCCAGCTGCCGCGCCCGACCGCATCCCGGCGACGATCTCCGCCTCCGGCATCTTCGCCGATATACAGCGACAAACCCCCGCGCCGGGCCTGATCCCCTACGCCGTCAACGCCCCCCTGTGGTCCGACGGCGCCGGCAAAACCCGGCTCCTGGCCCTGCCCGACACCGCGCGCATCGCCTTCGCCACCGACACCCTGTGGACTTTCCCGCCGCGCACCGTCTTCGTCAAAAACTTCTACCTGAAAAACCGCATTGTCGAAACCCGGCTGCTGGTCAAACGCGTCGATCCAGAGAGCCCCGAGTGGGACGGCTACTCCTACTTTTGGAACGAGGCCGGCACCGACGCGTCCCTGCTGCCCGCCGACACCACCATTGCCTATGCGCGCGCCGACGGCCGACTGCACGCCCACTACTTTCCCAGCCGCAGCGAATGCGCCACCTGCCACACGCCGCAGGCCGGCTATGTCCTCGGCTTCCGCACCCCTCAGCTCAACCGCCCCCGCGGCGACGACAACCAACTCGACGCACTCGCGCGTTTGGACATCTTCGCCAACTACGCCGGCCCCGTCAGCAACCTGCCGCGTCTGCCCGACCCGGCCGACCCCGCGCTCCCCGTGGCTCTGCGCGCCCGCGCCTACCTCGACGTCAACTGCAGCTCGTGCCACCGCCCTGGCGGCACCGGCCGCGGCGAGTTGGACCTGCGCTTTGACGCATCGCTGCAAGCACTGCTCGGCCAGCGCCCCCTCCTCGGCGACCTCGGTATTCCCGACGCACAAATCCTCCGCCCCGCCACACGCGAAAAAGGCCGCATGCCCCCTTTGGCAACCAGCGTCGTAGACACTTTCGGCCTCGACCTGCTCCAGCGCTGGATCGAAGGCCTGCAGGCCACGGCCGTGGCCCATACCGCCCCCCTGCCGCAAGATGCCCAGCTCTACCCCAATTATCCCAATCCTTTCAATGCTGCGACCTCGATTCCCTTCGCCCTGGATCGCCCGGCTCCCGTGCGCTTGGCCATCTATAGTCTCAGCGGCCAACAGATAAGAGTCCTGTTCGACCACGCGATGCCCGCCGGCATCCACCACACCACCTGGAATGGCGCCGACGCACGCGGGCGCCCGGTGGCCTCCGGCGTATATTTGTTTCGCCTCACCACACCCACCACCACACATACGACCAAGGCTCTGTTGCTCAAATAATCCCGTCCCAAGCCGGATCGCCAAGCTCGATTCGGTAAACAACACCAGACCTACACGAGGAAACCACCGTGAAAATCACCGACATCAAAACCTATCTCATGCACTGCGCTCCCCCAGAAGAAGGCGGCTGGTCCGCCCGCAACTGGCTCTTTGTCAAAGTGGAGACCGACGCAGGCATCTACGGCATCGGCGAAGCCTCTGGATGGCCGCGCGTCGTCGAAACCGCCATCCGCGACCTCACCCCGCTGATGCTCGGCGAAGACCCCTGCCACATCGAAAAACTCTGGAGCAAAATGCTGGCGGCGATGATGGGCCACGGCATGACCGGCGTCGTCGGCGCCGGGGCAATGACCGGCATCGAGATCGCGTTGTGGGATATCAAGGGCAAGGCCCTAGGCGTGCCGGTGTGGAATCTCTTAGGCGGCAAAATGCGCGACAAGGTCCGCATCTACGCCCACGCCCACACAAGGGAAGGCGCGCGCGCACTCATCGACCGCGGCTACGACGCGATTAAAACCGGCGGCATACCCAACTGCGTCGAAACCGTCGCCGCCATTCGCGAGGAAGTCGGCCCCGAGATAGACCTCATGGTCGATGTGCACGGCCCGCCTTGGCTGACCACCCGCGACGCCATCGCTCTCGGCCACGCGCTCGAAGACTACGACCTGCTCTTCTTCGAAGATCCAGTGGCCCCCGAAAATATCGAATCCATCGCCCGCGTCGCAGAAGCCGTCGACATCCCCATCGCCGCCGGCGAACGCCACGCCGCAATCTGGGGCGTGCAGGAATTGATCGAACGCGAGATCATCGATGTGGTCCAGCCCGATACAGGCAGAGCCGGCGGTCTGTCGCAGATGAAGAAAATCGCCGCCATGGCCGAGGCCCACTACTGCACCGTGGCCCCGCATGACGGCTCGCTGGGGCCAGTCGCCGAAATGGCGGCGGTGCACCTGATGGCGGCACTGCCCAACTTCTTGATACTAGAACACCTCGCCGACGACGTACCGCAGCGCTACGAGGTGATGACGGGACAGCCCGAAATCGTCGATAGCCACATTATCGTGCCAGATACACCGGGGCTGGGCGTGGATATCGTCGAGGAGGCGATTGCCAGATATCCCTCGCAGGGCAATATCGCGATTCCCGACGCCAGGGATAACTATCAGTATGTGCATGCGCGGCAGGCGCGGGCGCTATGGCTCAGCGACCAGGAGACGCCGCCGCCAGACTATCGACCGGGGCAGATTTATTAGCGGAGGTTGGCCGGTGCGGTCGCGCGCTACCGCGGCTCCACCTCCGGGTTGAGCAAATTCAGCGGCTTCCCGCCCTGCAATACCCGCACCACCTCCTGCGCTGCCTTGCGCCGCAACTCGACGATCGACGCCTCCGAATACCACGCCACATGCGGTGTGATCACCACCTGGTCCATCTGCATCAGCGGGTGATCCGCCGCCAATTCCTCGCGCTCGACCAGGTCCAAACCCGCAGCTCGAATCTGCCCCTTGTCGAGCGCGTCCACTAGCGCGTCCGTATCGACCAATCGCGCCCGCGCCGTATTGACCAGAATCGGGTTCTGGCCCATCAGCCCGAAGCACTCGGCGTTGATCAGATGGTGCGTCTC
>PBOD01000076.1 GCA_002724215.1 Gemmatimonadota bacterium
CGGATTTCGGCACGAGTGGCTCCGTCGGCCTTCATGCCCTCGACCAGCGACTTGATTTCCTCGCGCTGGGCTCGATCCCGTGTGGAGTTGCCGCGATGTCCGCGCTGGGTGCGTTGGGGCTTTTGATAGCCGGCGTCTTGCAGGGCCTGGCGGATTTCGGCACGAGTGGCTCCGTCGGCCTTCATGCCCTCGACCAGCGACTTGATTTCCTCGCGCTGGGCCTGACGGGCAGTGCGCCGGGCTTCGCGCGTGGCGGCGCGGTCTGCAAAGCCCTCGGGTAACTCGACGCCGGCGGCGTTCAATTCGGCGGCGAGGGTAGAGCTGATTTCCTCGGCACTGGCGCCGCCTTCGCGCAGGGCGCCGATCTGTTCTTTGATCGCGCTGCGCTGCGCTGCGGTCAACTGTGCGGTGATGGCGCTGCGGTCCGACCTGTGGCCGCCGCGGTGGCGCAGGACCTGGCCGTCGCTGAGGCCGTCGGCGTTTTCGTCGACCTGAAGGGCGCGGACATTGGCGCGGCCCCGGTGCTGGGCACTGGTTTCTGAGATTGCGCCGCCGGCGACGATGAGGGCCAGGGCGATGGCGCCGAGGTGGTGGGTATTTTTCACGATATCTGCTCCTTGTTGTAACGAAGGTTGCGTTTTGGCTCGTCTTGCAACGGCGGGGCCCGTCGCCGATGCACTGAGCGAAGCTATTGCAAACCCCGTGCCAGCCCTAGACATTGAAATTTATTGTTTGTTAATGATTGATTATAAATAACTTACTTTTCCAATGGCCAAGGTGTGATGCCGCTCACACATCCGCCCGCCTGGTCGACCATGCGGGCGGAATCGCAGGTCTTTTACAGTATACTTATTGCGGGACAGGGAGTTACCGGGTTCGACGATTTGGTCGAATGGCGGGGGCATGTTGGTCGCCTCAGGTTCTGGTTCTCAATCTCTCGGCGTCAAGGGCGCGGAGTTACCGGTGCTGGCACCTCAGCCGAAGACCCTTTTCGGCAGGGCGGTCGCCAACTCGGGCACGTACCACAGCACTACCAGCAACAGCACCTGCAGGGCGATAAAGGGCACGGCGCCGCGGTAGATCTGCGCCGTGCTGATTTCCGCCGGTGCCACACCTCGCAGGTAGAAGAGCGAAAAGCCGAAGGGCGGAGTCAAAAAAGAGGTTTGCAGATTGAGCGCGATCATCACCCCGAACCACACCGGATCGAGACCCATCCCCAAAAGCACCGGGCCGACGATGGGGACGACGACGAAGATGATCTCGAAGAAGTCGAGGAAAAAGCCCAGCAGGAACATCACCGCCATCACCAGGATGAACGAGCCGGCGACCCCGCCGGTCATGCCGATGAGAAAGCCCTCCACCGCCTCGTCGCCGCCATAGCCGCGGAAGACCAGTGAGAAGACGCTGGCGCCGATGAGGATGGTGAAGACCATGGCATTGATTTCGGNGGTAGTGCGCATGACCTCTTTGAGCGCCGCGCGGCCGAACTGCCCCTTGGCAAGCGACAGCGCCATGGCCCCGATCGCGCCGACCGAGGCGGCCTCAGTCGGCGTCGCGATGCCGAAGAGAATCGAGCCNAGGACGCCGAAGATGAGCATGAGCGGCGGCAGCAAAACCGCGGCGAGGCGGCGCAGGAAGGGGCGGCTCAAAACGTCCGCGCGCTCCTCCGTCGGGATGGCCGGGACCGCGGCGGGGCGCAGCAGGCCGACGGCNACGATGTAGAGGATATAGCAGGTCATCAGTGCCAGCCCCGGAAGTAGCGCCCCCATAAAGAGATCGCCGACCGAGACCGAGACCGGGGCGAAATTGCCCATTTTGAGTTGCGCTTGCTGGTGGGCGGAGGAGACGACGTCGCCGAGAATCACCAGCACGATGCTCGGCGGGATGATCTGGCCGAGGGTGCCCGAGGCACAGATAATGCCGGTGGCGACTGGGGCGGCGTAGGCGCGCTTGAGCATTGCCGGTAGTGAGATCAGCCCCATGGTCACGACCGTGGCGCCGACAATNCCGGTCGAGGCGGCCAACAGCCCGCCGACGACGCAGACCGAGATTCCCAGACCTCCGCGCAGACCTCCGAAGAGCTGGGCCATCGTTTCGAGCAGATCTTCGGCGATTTTGGATCGCTCNAGCACCACGCCCATGAATACGAATAAGGGCACCGCGATCAGCGTTTCGTTGGTCATGATGCCGTAGACGCGGGCCGGCAGCGCCGAGAGGAAGGCCGCGTCGAAGTCACCGGTCAATAGCCCGATGCCGGCGAAGGCCAACGCCGTGCCGGCCAGACAGAACGCGACCGGGAAGCCCGATAGCAGCACCGCGAAGGTGCAGAGGAACATCAACAACGCCAGCAGTTCGCTCATCGGGATCGGAGGACGCGCGCGCTGTGGTGGATGATGGCAGCGGCCTGCAAGAGCAGCAGCAGGCNGCACAGCGGGATCGCGGTTTTGAGCAAGTAGACAGCTTCGAGACCGCCGCCGTCTTTGGAGCCTTCCAGCACGGCCCAACTGTCGGCGACAAAGGGCAGCGACTGGTAGCCCAGCACCAGACAGCAGGGAACGAGCAGCAAGAGACTGCCCAGGAGGTTGACCAGCGCCTTACCCCGCTCCGATAGGGGGCGGTACAGGATGTCGACGCGGACATGGGCGTCGCGCGAGAGGGTGTAGCCGGCAGCGAGCAGGAAGGTGATCGCGTGCATGTAGAGCGCGATTTCCTGCATCCACACCCAGCCGCGCCCGAAGAGGTAGCGCAGCACCACGACGACGAAGNTGACCAGCACCATGCCCAGGGTCAGCCAGGGTACGGTGCGATCGACGAGGCGGTTCAGGCGCTCCATCTTAGCCGAAGGTCAGCGCCCGGGCCTGGGTATAGGCCTCCTCGGTGATTTTGGTGTAGGATACCGCTCCNTTGCGGAATGCTTCGAACGAGGCGTAGACCTTTTGCGAGAAGGGGTCTTTGCCGGCGATGTCGGCGACGACCTGTGAGGCGACTGCACCGACCTGGGCCAGCAACTCGTCGGGAAAGCGCCGCAATTGCACGCCGTGTTGTTTCACCAGGGTTTCGAGCGCGCTGTTGTTGCGCGCGGTGAACTCGCTGAGCATGTCGTCGTTGGCGGCCTGGCAGGCGTAGGCGACGATCGACTGCAGGTCCGAAGGCAGGGCCGCGAGCGCGTCTTTGTTGACCATGCATTCGAGCGCNGTGCCCGGNTCGTGCCAGCCGGGCCAGTAATAATACTTGGCGGCCTGATGCAGGCCGAAGGCNAAGTCGTTGTAGGGGCCGACCCATTCTGTGGCGTCGATGGCGCCGGTCTTNAGGGCCTGGAAGATCTCGCCGCCGGGCAGCGCTTTGACGGTGGCGCCGATCCCGCGCAAGACCTCGCCGCCCAGGCCGGGCATCCGCATCACCAGGCCTTTGAAGTCGTCGAGGGCATTGATCTCGCGGTTGAACCAGCCGCCCATCTGCACGCCGGTATTGCCGACGGGGAAGCCCTTGAGNCCGAATTGCGCATAGAGTTCGTCCCACAAGGGCTGGCCGCCGCCGTAGCGCAGCCAGCCGTTGATCTCGGCGGCGTTGAGCCCGAAAGGCACGGCGGCGAAAAACTGGGTCGCCTCGTGCTTGCCCTTCCAGTAGTAGGCGGCGCCGTGGCCCATTTCGGCGGTGCCGCCGGAGACCGCGTCGAACACACCCGAGGCGGGTACCAACTCACCCGCACCGTAGACTTTGATCTCGAGGCGTCCGCCCGACATTGCCTGGATACTCTCAGCGAGGTAGTTGGCACCAGTGCCGAGGGCGGGAAAGTTTTTGGGCCAGGTGGTGACCATCTTCCACTTGTAGTGCTGTCGGGTCTCGACCGCGGGGGCGGTGGTCTGTTGTTGGGCTTGACCGCAGGCGGCGAGCGCGCCGGTAGCCAGGAGGGGAGCGCCGCGCAGAAACGAGCGGCGCGACGGGTTTTGCTGGGNGTTGCTCATGGGACCTCAGTCTTTTTCGATCAGGCGGGAGGAGCCGTCGTCCTCGCCGACGACGACCAGATGGGTCATCGCGACGAAGAGTCCGTTTTCGACGACGCCGGGCAGGGTGTTGAGCCAGGTGTCGGTACCGCGGGCGTCGTNTATGCCCCGCGGGAAGCGGGCGTCGATGATGTGGTTGCCATTGTCTGTGACGAAGGGCGCACCGCCTTGCATGCGCAGTGTCGGTTCGCTATTGCGCTCGGCGAGGGCCCTGGCGACCGGTGCGGTGGCGAAGGGCACGACCTCGACTGGCAGTGGGGCCTGGGTGCCGAGCCGCTCGACGAGCTTGGTCGGATCGACGATGATGATCTGCTGCGCGGTGGCGGCGGCGACGATCTTTTCGCGCAATAGCGCGCCGCCCAGGCCNTTGATAAGGTCGAGGGCGGGATCGACCTCGTCGGCTCCGTCGATGGTGAGGTCGACGGCTGGATGATCGGCGAGTGTGGTCAGTTCGATGTCCAACTTGCGCGCGAGGGCGGCGGAGGCTTCGGAGGTGGGTATCGCCTTGATACTCAGGCCGCCGGCGACTCTGNCGCCAATGGCGCGGATGGCGAACTCGGCGGTTGAGCCGGTGCCAAGGCCCACGACGGTGCCGTCTTCGACGAACTCGGCGGCGCGGCGGCCGGCCACTTCTTTGGGGCTACTCATAGCGGGAAGGGTCTTTTCCTTTAAAGGCGCATGCAGTAGTGGATCTGGCGGGCGACTTCTTCGAAGCCGAGGCTGGGGTAGAGGTGNGATCCAACCTCGTTTTGCGCCAGGGTTTCGATGCGGGCGCATTCCATGCCCTCCGCGCGCATATATTCGAGGCCGTGCTCGAGGAGTTTGCGGCCGATACCGCGCCCTTGCATCGCGGGTAGAACGGAGAGGTTGGGGATACCGCCGATCTTGCTTGNGCGGTCGACGCGGGTGGTGATATAGCCGCTGACCTCGCCATCTTGCTCCCAGACGAAAACGCCTTTGGCGCGCTCGCCAGCGACGTCGTCGTCGATGTGGCGCAGCTTGCGGAATNGCCAGTCGCGGTCGCCGATGCGGCCGAAGCGCTCCTCGATATTGCGGTCGATGGAGACCTCTTCAAAGCAGATGGCAGTGATGCGCTTGAGCGCCTCCAGGTCCTCGGGGCGNTAGGGTCGAATCATGGGGGGCTAATATGGGGTTTGGCCCCCGATCCGGCAAGCGAGCGTCAGGGGGGNATGGGCTCGGGATCGCCGATTTGCAACAAGGTAGGGTCGGCGGCNGGCTGGCGCCCGGCCAGCAGCTCTCCCGCGCGGCTTTTGGCCGCNTCCATCTTGGGAATTCTGACGTCGCGGTAGCCGCNGACTTCNCCCGGCAGCGAGAGGACGCGGACCCAGGTTTGGTACTCGTCGGCGTTGCGGTAGGTAAAGCGGCCGAGCAAGTCTTCGTACCAGGCGAGGAAGTCGCGTTCTTCGCGGTGCCACCACGCGGCGCACAACCGGCGNAAAAAGCGCATGCGGGCGATGGTTTTCAGCGTCCGGTCGCCGAGCTTGAGATTGGGGCGGAAGTCGCGGCCGAGCAAACGCAGGTGCGGGCGGTTGAGNTGGCGATAGCGGATGCGGTCGCCGCGCGCNGGGTCGATTTTGTAGCGGACGCGGTCGCGGNGGTATTTTTCCTCACAGGTGAGCAGATGGGCGACGTAGACCTCGTCCTTTATCGCCATCAGCCGGGCCAATTGATAGATCGCGGCGCAGGTGGCAGCGTAATGGCGTTCGGGTACATCGCTGGCGCAAATGGCCTGGACCTGGCTGATATAGCGGTCGGCGTAGGTGAGGTCCTCATACTGGATCAGGTCGTACACGCGCAGCGCGAAGTGGCGGCGGGCCTCCTCAGCGACGGGCAGGCGCGTCGCCTCGATGCGGTGGCGGTAGCCCGCGGCAATGCGCGCGCTCCGCGTCTTGGTCAGCAGGTCGGCTTTGTCNGCGACCAACTCTTGGTAGCTGGGCGGCGGNTCGTCTATGGGGGTGGCGTCGGCGTTGATGGCCAGGTGCCGGCCGATGTCGAAGGCCCGCATATTGGTCTCGAGGTTGCGGCGTACCGCNCGGCCGATGGCCCAGTGCAGGGTGTCGAGGTCGAGGGCCAGAAGGCCGCGCTGATAGGCGACGCCGAGCATTNCGATATTGGCGTAGAGCTTATTGCCGAGATAGCGCTCGCAGAGGGCGAAGAGGTCGGCGGCGAAAAAGTCGCGGGTGTGNGCGCGGAGCAACGCCTCCTGGTCGGTATTGGCCTCGCCGCNGACCAGTGCATCGACGGTCGGGGTATCGGCGGTGTTGACGATGGCGGCGGTGCGCGATTTGTGGGCGATGCGGTAGCGGCCCTGGGGTTCGAGACCCCGGGCGGCCTCGAGTGCGTCGAGNCCGAGCAGGAGATCGGCCTTGCCGCAGGGAATCAGCGGCGAGGCCGCAGTGCCCTTGGGCGCGTAGCTCAAGTGCGAATATACNGAGCCATTGCGGATNGCGAGGCCNTTCTTGTTGGTTAGTCGCACCTCGTAGCCCTGGCGCACGCCGGCCTGGGCCAGGACCGAGGCGATGACATTGACGCCCATGCCGCCGACGCCGGCGATATAGGTGTACCACATCTCTTGCGGCGGCTGAAACTCGGGTTCGGGCAGGTCGCCGCCGGCGACGGGGGGCAGATCGGCGCAGGGCGCGGTTATGCGCGATATGGTGATTTCCTCGAAGGAGGGGCAGGTCTTGTCGCCGTCTCCGACTTCGATCCGAGTGCAGGCCCCATCGGTGACGCAGGTCGATAGGTCGATGGCGATCTTGGGCCCGTATTCGGTGGCNGCTTTGACGGTCAAGCCACTGCAGCCGGTGGCGCGGGTGCATTCGAGGCAGTATTCGCAGACCTCCTCGGCGATATTGATATGTCTTTCGACCGGTAAAAAGCCCCGCTCCCGCACCGCGGCGCCCTCGGCGGCGCGGCGGCGGCGGTGATAGGTGATGGCGCATTCCTTGTCGGCGATGACGATCTTGACCCCGTCGCGGCGCACTGCGTCGCGGAGCAATTCGGTATAGTCGGCGCGCTCGGCGGGATTCATCCGCGCGATAAAGAGCTCCCCGTCGCCCGCTAGGCCGCGCGCGATCTTTTCGATGTTCTGGGCGAAGGTCGGCTGGCCGAGGACATCGGTGTCGATGCCCGGGGTGGGCTGGTGCCCGGTCATGGCGGTGGTCTTGTTGTCGAGAATGATATAGGTGATGTCCTGGCCGTTTTTTATCGAATCCGAAATGGCGATCATGCCGGTGTGGAAGAAGGTCGAATCCCCCATGAAGACCAGTTGTTTGTTGTCGATAAAGGGATCGATGCCGGCGCCGGTGCCGCCGCCTAGGCCCATGCCAGAGAGATTGTGCATCAGGGATGAGAACGGCGTGTATTTGAGCATCGAATAGCAGCCGATATCGCCGTGGAAAACCAGATCGAGCGGAGGGTCGTCCGCGGCGAAGTCGGCNNCGATCTTTTTGAGCACGGTCGCCGAGTCGCGATGGGGACAGCCCGGGCAGAAGGAGGGGGTGCGCGGGGGCACAGCGGGCGCGTCGGGTGCCGACGCGAGGACGGCGAGTTCGCGCTGGAGGCGAGCCTCATCGACCGGCAAGTCGGCGTCGAGCGCGGCGAAGAGTCGCGCCAGCGATTCGACGATNAGCGAGGGGTGCAGTCCCTGGACATCGGGAAAGCCCGGTTGGCCCCCGGGAAAGCCCTTGCCCCATAGGTCCACGGCCAGGTGCGGGCGCCGCGCCAATTCGGTAGCGATCTGGGTTTCGATAAAAGCGCGGCGCTCTTCGACCACGCAAAAAACTTTCGTTTGCGCGGCGAAGCGTTCGATTATTTCCGGATCGAGCGGATAGCTGATACCCAGTTTGAGGATGGGAAAGCGCCCACTGAGCCCGAGTATTTGCAGCGCGTGTTCGAGGTAGGTATAGGCCAGTCCCGAGGTGATGAAGCCGAGCGGAGCGTCGGCGGCGGGATGNAGGATATGGTTGACGGCCATATCCCGCGCCAGCGCCCACAGGCGGGGAAAGCGTTCGCGGACGACTTCGCGTTCTTTNTGCGCGGTGGCGGGGGGGATAATGACGCGTTCATCNGAGGCTATGGTCGCGGTGTCGAGGGCCAGGCGCTGGCGCCGGCTGAGGGCGGCGAAGCGATTGCGGGAGACGGTGACGCTGCCGCCGCCATCGGCCTGGTTGGAGGTGACCAGATACGTAAGATATAGCCGCGACTGCCGCGATAGTTCAAAGCCCAGGCCGACCCAGTCCTTGATTTCCTGGAAGGTCGCNGGCTCGAGCACGGGCATATAGAGGTGTTGCGAGAGAAAGCGCGAGTCGGCCGGGACCTGGGTGCCCTCGGACCACGTATCGTCGCCGACGGCGACCAGCGCGCCGCCGTCGGGCGCGGCGCCGGCCATATTGCCCNGGGCCAGACCATCGGCGGCCACGTGCAGGCCGACGTTTTTCATCACTGCCAGCGCGCGGATGCCCGCCATTTGCGAGCCATTGAGGCGGGCGGCAGCCAGGGCCTCGTTGTTGGCGATTTGCGCGACGATACCGCGCTCGTTGAAAAGCTCTTTATTTTGCTCGAGGGTTTCGAAAAGTTCGGCCAGGGGGGAGCCGGGATAGCCGGTAATAGCGCCGACGCGGTTTTCTAAGGCACCCTTGACGATGAGTTCGTTGCCGGTGAAGATGCCCGTGCCGTTTTCGAGTAGGAAGCGGGAATCCATCGCAATTTCACAATAGGTATAAATAAATTGATGCAAAAATAATACGGCGCGGCTGGAGCAGTTGTCAAGNTTTATTTTTTCATTNTTAAAATATTAAATATCAANAACTTAAATCAGGGTTGGCGCCTTTGAGAGTCAGCGCATCGACGAGGAATTTGGCACCCCAATTGGGCAGGGCATAGGGCACATAAGGCCCCCAGATCGGTCGTGAGGCAGGCACGCCGCCGCGCAGTCCGGGATGGCTACTGGTCATAAACTGGCCCGCTTTGACCTGTTCGATCAGCGCGAGGGCCGGCGGGACGAATCCGTCGCAGTCCAGCGCGTAGAGCTTGAGCAAGACGATGGCCAGTTGCGCATTGCCGGGCTGGCAGGAATGGGTTGCGGTGGGTTGCCAGGCTTCGTCGATGGCGGCGGGGAATAGGGCCGGAGGGGACTGCAGGCGCTCGCGCTGGGTTTGTAGCAGGTGGCGGGCATCGGCGGCGACCAGAGCGGTCAGTTGTCCGTTCCAGGGCGCGCCGAGGGCCTGGCCGCACTCGAGGAGGCCGCGCAGGGTATAGGCGATGGTGTGGGTGATCGGCGTNTGACCTGGCTCGAGGGCCATGTGATGGTAGCCGCCGCCGGGGCGGCGCTGGTCGGCCAACCAGTGCAGGAAGCGCTCGGTCGCCTGGCGGTAGCGGGTGTCGCCGGTTAGTNTGTGAACTTCAGTCAGGGGCCAGGCGACCCGGCTGTGATAGGCGCGCGGTGCGTCGAGATAGGTGTGGCGACTCCACTTGCCGTCGGGGTCTTGGACTGCGACGAGCCAGTCGGCGGCGCGCGAGGCGGCCTGCAGGAAGCGCTCCTCGCCGGTGGCCCGGTAGAGGGCGGTCCAGCCGAGGATGACCTGGCCGGTGTTGAAGACGATGGGATAATCGTTGAGGCCGATGCCGCCGCGCACTGCGCCCTCGGGCAATTGCACCGCGATTTCCCACTCGCCCAGCGCCAGTGCGCGGTCGTCAAGACCCTGGGCGAGGAAGGTTGGGATGATATAGCCAGTGGTCTCTGGATAGGCGGGCATCCAGCCGCGTTTGAAGAAATAACCGGCCGAGACGCCGCCTGAAACAGCATCCTGGGCGCGGCAGAGCCAAGAGAGAGCCGCGTCGCGATGCGCGTCGTCGCCGTGGTGCGAGGGTGCGGCGGGTGAGCGGTCGCGCCACAGGGCGGACCAATGGCCCGGTCGGCTGGCCAGCCGCAAGTACTCGTAGAGGGAAACCAGGTGTCTTTTCAAT
Source organism: Gemmatimonadota bacterium (assembly GCA_002724215.1). Classification (GTDB taxonomy): domain Bacteria; phylum Latescibacterota; class UBA2968; order UBA8231; family UBA8231. The sequence goes on from PBOD01000076.1 coordinate 9,993, forward strand.
GGGCGGCGGGTTGGTGTGGATGCGGATCCCTGTATATAATAATGGATGTTCGATTTTGCGCACGAATGGGGAACCAGGGGATGATCAAACGGCTGCTGCGCGGCCTATTGCCCGCCGCGCTATACGGCGTGGGCCAGGAGGGNGTAAGGCGCTACCGCCGGCAGCGGCAGGCGGCAGCCCCCAAACTCGACGAGGGGGCCTGTTGCCGCCTGCTCGGCGAGGAGATGGGGCTNGGTCCCGGGGCCATAGTCTTCGTCCACAGTTCGGTCGATCGGCTCAATCTCGACTTCCCCTTTTTTAAATTGCTNGGTTTGTTGCGCCAGGTCGTAGGCGCGGAGGGCACCTTGCTCTTTCCCGCCAGCCCGATGGCGGAGCGGCCGGAGCACTGGTTGGCGCGGGGCGAAGTTTTTGACAGTGTGCGCAGTCCTACCGCGATGGGGCTGTTGCCCGAATGGGCCCGGCGGCAGCGCGGGGCCGTGCGCAGTCTGCATCCGACCCATTCGGTGGTAGCTCTCGGTCCGCTGGCCGAAGAATTGGTGGCCGAACACCACCTCGATCCCGCGCCGTGCGGGTTGCGCAGTCCCTATTTCAAGGTGGCCGAACGCGGCGGAATCATCGTCGGCCTGGGGGTCGATACCGATATNTTGACCATGGTACACTGCGTCGATGACGTACTCGGCGGGTGCTTTCCGGTGGCNACGTGCCGCGAGGGGCGCTTTGTGGCGCAGGTCCTCGATGCAAAAGGGCGGTCGCTGGCAGTCGAAACCCTGGTGCGGCACCCCCGGATCCGCTTTCGCCGCATGGTGCGCTTTCTCGACGCTCATACCGACGCGACGATCTGCNNGCGCTTCCGCTGTGGCGCGGCGCCCTGTTACCGGGTTGATGCCAGTGCGCTCTACCGCCGCATGTGCNATTTGGCCGCAAGGGGCGTGACCATGTACTGGCGCGGCATTTACCGCACCAGCCGCCTGCAACCGCTGTTGAGCCGGGTGGCGGAGCGATTGGAAACGAGCTAGGAATTTTGCAAAGACGCGAGCGGATAGGGGCGCTCATCGCCGCGGCGATCGCCGAGTTGAATTTGCAGCGCGGTCCCGGCGAGCAACTCGCCGGTGGGCCGGAGACGCCGCTTTTCGCGGCAGACGGCCCGCTCGACTCGTTGGGTTTGGTCAACTTGATCGCCGATCTCGAAGGCCGTTTAGAGGCCGAGTTCGGAACCTGGATCAATCTCGCCGACGAAGATTTGCTCGCCGGCGGCGAGAGCCCCTTTCGCAATGCCGGAGCGTTGGCCGCTTATATCGACGGGGTGCTATGAGCGCCGCTTCCTGTTTGCTGCTGGCCGATTTCAATATTGGCAACCTCGCCGCCTATATGCGCAACGACGGGGAGGCGCCCGCCGTCGAGATCATTGCAGCGCCCTACGACCAGGTGGTACCGGTGCTGGCCGACCCGGCGCATGCGTGCTGGGACGGNCCGGTTCGCTACGCGGTGGTGTGGACCCGCCCAGAGAGNGTGAGTCCGACATTTGCCGGCATGCTGCGCGGCGGATCTGCCGATCTTGGCCAATTGGAGGCAGAGGTCGATCGCTATGCCGATTTGCTCGTCGGAGCCGGCGCGCGGGTGCANCTGTTGTGCGTGCCGATCTGGGTCGTCGATCCGCACCAGCGCGGGCTCGGTATGGCCGATATGCGCGCTGGTGGTGTCGCCCACGCCTTGTTGCGGATGAACGCCCGCCTGCTGGCGGCGCTGGACAGCGACCCTAGGGTCTACGCGCTGGACGCGCAGCGCTGGTGCGCCCTGGCCGGCGACCGCGCCTTCGATCCGCGGCTCTGGTACATGGGCAAGATCGCCTTCGGCAACGAGGTCTTCAAGGCGGCGGTGCCCGATNTGAAAGCCGCGTTTCGCGGCATCGAAGGCCGCGCGAAAAAAATGATCGTCGTCGACCTCGACGACACGCTGTGGGGCGGCGCGGTCGGNGAGGTCGGAGTCGAGGGATTGGCGTTGGGCGGCCACGATCGCGCTGGCGAGGCCTTCCTCGATTTTCAGCGCGCGCTCAAGGCGCTGCAGCGCCGCGGGGTGCTGCTGGCCATCGCCAGCAAGAATGCGGAAGAGATGGCGATGGCCGCGGTCGATGGCCATCCCGAAATGGTCNTGGGGCGGGCCGATTTTGCGGGCTGGCGCATCGATTGGGGCGACAAGGCAGCGCATATAGTCAGTCTGGCTGCCGAGCTCAACCTGGGCTTGCAGGACGTGGTCTTTATCGACGACAACCCCGCCGAGCGCGCCCGGGTCCGCGAAGCCCTCCCCGCGGTGCTGGTTCCCGAGTGGCCCGCCGATCCGGCGCACTACAATCGGGCCCTGGAGCAACTGCGTTGCTTCGACGCGCCGGTCTGCACCCGGGAAGACGCGCAGCGCAATCGCATGTACGCCGACGAGCGGGCGCGGCGGCAAGAGCGGGTCGCTGTCGGCTCGCTGGCGGAGTGGCTGCAGACACTCGGGCTCAAGGTCGCGCTGGAGCAGGTCAATCGCACCAACCTGCGCCGCACTGTCCAGCTGATGAATAAGACCAACCAGATGAATCTCAGCACCCGCCGGTTGAGCGAGGCCGAATTGGTGGAGTGGGTGGGGCAGCCGGGGCGCGAGGCGTGGGTCTGCTGCGTCGAAGATCGCTTTGGCGATTCGGGGCTGACCGGCGTGCTCAGTCTGGAGCCAGTCAGCGGCGGCGGCCGCCTCGTCGATTTCGTGCTCAGCTGCCGGGTCATGGGGCGCGGCATTGAGGAGGCCCTGTTGCACCACGCCGTCGTTCGCGCCCGCGCACACGGCTGGGGCAAATTGCTAGCCGAATACTTGCCGACCGAACGCAACAAGCCCTGTCTCGATCTGCTGACGCGGGCGCTGATGCCGAGCCCGGATGCGGTACATTGCTTCCACTGGGACGCCTGCAGCGATTTTTCGCTGCCCACCCACGTCGAACTGGCGTGATGCGCACCGTCGCCCACTGCATCTCGCCCTATCTGCAGACCGCCGGCCCCTGGGTCTACGAACAGATCCACCGCGCCGAGCGCTACCGACCAGTGGTGCTGACCCAGGGTGCGATCAACCTCGAGCACTATCCGGTCGCCGCGCTGTACTCGGCCGAGGATTTCCCGCCGCTGAAGAAACTCTGCAATCGCCTCGTCCGCCGCGCGACCAATCGCTACCCCTTCTATCCGGCCATCCTCGGCAGAGAAAATGCGGCGCTGATCCACGCCCATTTCGGCTACGAGGGGTGCCGGCTGCTGGGCGCAGTGCGCCAGACGGGATTGCCGCTGTTGACGACCTTCTATGGCGCCGATGCGACCGAATATCCCAACTATCCGGGCTGGCACGCCCGCTATGGTCAGCTCTTCGCCGCTGGCGCGCTGTTTTTGGCCGAGGGGGGGGCGATGGCCGAAAAATTGGTCGTGCTCGGTTGTCCGCCCGAGAAGGTCAGGGTCTGGCGGTTGGGGGTCGATGTTGAGCGGATCGCCTTTGCCCCGCGCGCTATGGGCGAGCAGGTGCGCCTGTTGATCTGCGCGGGGTTCAAGGAGAAGAAGGGCATACCCTACGCGCTGCGGGCGCTGGCGGCGGCGCTGCGGCAAAAGCCCTTCGAGTACGCCTTGACTCTGGTTGGCGATGGCGAGGAACGGCCGCAGATTGAGGCGCTAGTCGACGAGTTGGGTTTACGGCCGCACACGGCATTTNTGGGGATGCGCCCCTATGCCGAAGTGCTGGCCGAATTGCCGCGCCACGATATCTTGCTACAGACCAGCGTCACCGCCAGCAATGGCGACGGTGAGGGCGGCGCGCCGGTGATCCTGCTCGACGCGCAGGCCTCGGGGATGCCGGTGGTGGCCACCACGCACGGCGATATCCCCGAATACGTGCGCGACGGCGCGAGCGGTCTGTTGGCCGACGAGCGCGATGTCGAGGGGCTGGCCGAGCGCATCTTGCTATTGGCGCGCGAACCGGAGCGCTGGGCAGAGATGGGCCGGGCCGGGCGCGACCACGTCGAGCGGCGCTACGCCGCGGCGCGGCAGGCGGCCGAACTGGAAGAGATATACGACGATTTGCTTTGAGGCCGGGCTAGTCTGTTTCTTCGAGCCAGTAACGCTGGTATTCCTCGACGAAGGCCANGGTCTGGAAATCTGCCATGCGGTCGAGGAAGAGCACTCCATCGAGGTGGTCGACTTCGTGTTGTAACACCCTGGCGAAGAAACCTTCGGCCGCAAATTCTACCGTCTTGCCCTCGCCATCGAGCCCCCGGACATCCACTGCCGCTGCTCGCGGCACGACGCCGCGCACTGCGGGGATGCTCAGGCAGCCCTCCCATCCATCGACAGTTTCCTCGGATACCGCGGTAAATTCTGGATTGAAAAGCACGGTTAGCGGGATGGCTTCCTCGTCGGCGGGGTCGGTGTCGGGTTGCCCGACTACGATAACGCGCAACGGCTGGAAGACCTGGGGGGCGGCTAGGCCAATACCCTCGTAGTCGATCATGGTATCGACCATATCTTCGACTAGTCTTTGCAGNTCGGGGTGCTGGACCTGGTCGGCGGGGATTTCACTGGCACGCTGGCGCAAGACGGGATGCCCCATGCGCGATACTTTGAGAATGGCCATGGCTCTTTATCGCTCAGGGTGGAGCAAAGAAAAAGAGCCATGGTGGCTAAAATGTCAACGGCGGATCTACTNGAGGCGCCTTTTGAGCTTTTNCGCGCGCTTTGGTTCGAGCCGGGACAGCACCTTGCCGCGGACTTGCGGCGAGAATTGGCGCAGCACGGTGGTGGCGGACCGGTCGTCGAGGACGGTGATCTCCCGCGCGATTTCCGCCGCCGGTAAGGCCACCAGCGCCTGGGCCAGGGACTTTAGCATGGCGTCGCGGTCTTTTTTAAGGGCCTGGAGTTCGCGCTTGAGATCTTTCTTGAGCGAGCCGAGCTGCTGCATCGCCACCTTATTGGGTGCAATTGGCGTCTGGCGTTCGGCTGGCGGCGCCGGGGCGATCGGGGCGGGGAGGGTTTCGCTGGCGATGGTGGGCGGCTCTTCGGCGACGGGCACAGCGGGTGGCGCTTTGCTCTGCGGTCGCGGCCGCGGGGCGGGGCGGGGCCGTGCTGTGGTCGGGCGCGGCGCGCTGGTTTCTTCGACGACGCGCGCGCGGGTGGTCTTGCGGCGGGGTTTGGGATCGGGGCTGACCGCTGCCAGCATGACCCCCAGGATCAGCGCAAAGGAGAGGGTCATNCCACCAAAAATCAGGAGCAGCGATTTGGGCTTCATGGCAAGATTTGCCGTTGCNNTGGACACCTTTGGCTACTCCACCTGCTAAACGCGTTGCCGGTATAGGAGGTTAAGTAAAGCCAAATCAAGCAAATGGACTCCACTAANCCGCCCTCGTTCCCCCCAGGGAAGCAAAGAGTGGGCCAGCTAGTCGGCGGGTGTGTTGGCAGTGGCTGAGCGGCAGCAGCGGAAGCCCACTAGGTCGAGGCGGTATTCGGGATCGAGAAAATGACCGTAGCGGGCGTCGGCGCGCGCGAGGTTGGCGCTGTGGAAATAGGAACCGCCGCGCACCACCCGCCAGAGATCGGGGCGCGAATACCAGGTCGAGGTCCATTCCCAGGCGTTGCCGATCATATCGTGGACACCGAAGTCATTGGCGCAATTTTCATAGGCGCCGCTGGGGGCCAGGCTCTGGCCGCGTTGCCAGACACCATCTACTTCGAAGGGGGTATTGCAGTGCCCCGATTTGAACGTGTCGCCGTACGAATACATGTAGTTGTGCGGGCCGGTACAGGCCTTCTGCCACTCCTGCTCACTGCACAGCCGCTTGCCCTGGGCGGCGCACAAAGTCTCGGCCTCGCGCCAGGTCACATCGACCTTGGGCAAGACTCCGGGGCGATTGGGGTATTCATATATATCGATGTAAAAGTCGTCGTCGATTAGGGCCATGCCCTCCTCGCCGCCGGCCAGGGCCGGCGAGATCAATACCGCGCAAAATAAAAGTCTCAGCATCGCTCAATCCATAAACTGAACCGCGCCAAAGCGGGCCGGGTGGTGGAAGCCGCGGGTGTAGGTCTCGCTCCAGGCGGTGAATTCGGTCTGCTGGCGATAGTGGTGCTGAAGCGGCGTCAGGCGTTCCATGATGGGGTTGAGACGCGCGTTGAGGGCAGAGAGTTGCCGCCGGCGCTCATCGTCGAGTCGTTTTGGGTCGCGTGCTGTCGTGCCCTGCCACAGGGCCTCTATCTCATCCTGCAGGGGGGCAACTTCGGCCTCGAGAGCGTCGAGTTGGCTCTTGAGAGCACGCCCGGCTTTGCGTTCGATGCGATAGAGATTGAGCCGCCAGATATCGCCAGCGGCGGGGCGGGCGCCGCCGGTAACGCTATCGGCCATCGCCGCCCAGGGGATGGCGATTTCCGCCGTCCAGCCGCGGTCGAGTCGCAGCGAGTCGTTGACGGTGCCGTGAGTCTGAACGGCCGTTTTGAGCCCGGCGATATCCCAGTCTTTGGAAGAATGCCATTGGGGCGAGACCGAGTAGATCAGCAGATCGACGATCACATTGGAGGGGCTGACCTCCACTTCGAGATAGTGCTTTCCGTCACCATCGGGATCGATAAAGATCTCGACGACCTCTTCGCTCCACAGTGGATCGTCTTCGGCGGTGAATATCGACCACATATCCGCGTCCTGGCAGACAAAGGCGAAGTAGAAATATTCGTCGTCCCACAACATTTTGGCGCGGGTGGGGAAATCGACCTGATCATAGTCGTTCAGTATGCGTTCTAAATTATTAATTTGACTGGACTTTTCCCAGGCAAATTCGTCGAGCTTGCCATCGATGACCAGCGGGGTGTCGGCGCGCTGGACCGCATAGTAGGACAGGGGACCAGCCGCCGTTACCAGGGGGGCTGCGGCGAGAGCCGGCCGGGCTAGTAGCAAGATCAGGACAGGGGCGATAAGGCGCATACATTCTCCTTGGACGGGGTTCCAAACGCGGGTAAATATACGCAAATCGCCGTGGTGCGACCAAGGGCTACTGGCGGGAAGAGTGCCTGGAAAATCTTTCCCGTTGTCGCCGGCGATTCATGGCTTGCTCATCGGTATTTAAAGCAATAATAAACAATTGATTACGAGATGAGTAGGTCATTGGCAACAGGATGGCACATGCCTTGCTCTGCCAGAGGGTGAGAAACGGTAGGCAACTTGTGAAAAAATGAGCGACTATGATTGAAGGACTGTTTATCTCCGCTTCGGGTATGTTGCCCAAAGCCATGCAACAAGAGGCCATTGCCAATAATCTGGCAAACTCCGAAGTGCCTGGTTTTAAAAAGGATAACCTCTTTATGCGCGAAATGCGCGAGGCGATGAAACGGCAGTCGGGCGACTATCCCGAATGGCGTATCAACCGCTTTGAAGGCGCCTGGACCGACCACGATCAGGCCGAACTTCGCCGCACGGGTGACGTTTTCGATATGGCCATAACCGGCAAAGGTTTCTTTGCGCTGCAGACGCCCAATGGCATTCAGTACACCCGCAATGGCAATTTTGCCAAGGACAATCTAGGGCAACTGGTCAACCAACTGGGCTATCCCGTCCTCGACCAGGCCGGGGCGCCTATCACCATTCCCGATAATTTTCAGGCACCTATCATCGACGGGGCCGGCGTAATCAGAGTGCGCGATGAACTCTTCGGGGAAGATACAATGCTCGGTGAATTGCAAATAGTTGATTTTCCTGAAATTTACGATAAAAATGCGGCAGCCCAGACGCCCTATCAGACGCCGCTGAAAAAGTCCAAGGACGGGCTATTTATCCCACATGCGGCGACCCCGCAAGTGCCCGCTGATGGCTACGAGATTAGCCAGGGATTCTTGGAAGAGTCCAATGTCGAGCCGGTGATTGAAATGGTAAAGATGATCGACACTTTCCGCTCGTATGAAGCCGAGCAGCGCGCCATTCAGGTTCAGGACAGCACGCTGGAGCGTGCGGTCAATGATCTTGGCCGCGTAAGTTGATATAAATAGGGGAGATAGGTTATGAGTAGGGCATTGTATACCGCTGCCACGGGGATGATCGCGCAGCAGATGAATGTCGATAATATCGCCAATAACCTGGCCAATGTGAACACCACTGGGTACAAGAAGAGCAAAATGGAGTTCCAGGACTTGCTCTACCAGCAACTGCGCCTCGCCGGCGCAACGCAGGCTGAGGGCGCCCAGGTGCCGGTCGAACTGCAGATCGGCTACGGTACCCGGCCGGTTGCTACCCAGCGGATTTTCTCACAGGGGACGATCGTGCCAACGGGCAATCCGCTGGATGTCTCCATTGATGGCGATGGCTTCTTACAGGTCACCTTGCCCGACGGTACGACCTCTTACACCCGCGATGGTGCGCTGAAGATGGCGTCCGACGGTACAATCGTCACTTCCGACGGCTATGCGATCGAGCCGCAAATCACCGTGCCGCAGGACGCGACGGATATCAACATTGCCTCCAATGGGGAAGTGGCGGTCAAATTGCCCGGCGAAGCGGCTTTTCAGACGGTGGGCAATTTGGAACTGGCGCGCTTTATCAACCCGGCCGGTCTCAAGACGATTGGCCGCAACCTGATGCTGGAAACCCAGGCCTCGGGGGTGGCGATTATCGGTGCGCCCGACGAGGAGGGTTTCGGCAAGTTGTCACAGCGCTTCTTAGAACTGTCCAATGTGGAGGTCGTCGATGAAATGGTCAGCATGATCGTCGCGCAGCGGGCCTACGAGATCAATTCCCGCGCGATCCAGACCTCCGAGGAAATGCTGTCCAACGCCAATAACCTGAAGCGATAGCGAGTTGAGACGATGAAAAAGGTGCTATTGACCTTGCTGGTGCTGCTGGTCCCGATCGGGCCGGCGATGGCTCAGAACACCGTCGCTGCAGAGGATATTGCGGCAGCCGTCACGGCTTTTGTCACCCAGCAGTTACAGGGACAACTGGCGGAGGACACCCGTCTCGAGATCGAGACCCGCTGGCAGGGGAATGTGGTAGTTGCCACTGGCGAACCGCAGATTCGCGTGCGCCGGGCTTCGTCGCGGCCCCTGCGCGGGCCCACGGTTTTGCGCGTGGGTATCGACGCCGGCGGTCAGACCCAGCGAGCGATGAGCGTGACGGCGGATATTCGCCATTTGCGGCCGGTGCTAGTGGCCAGTCGCATGCTGCGCCGGGGCGAGGCCCTGACGCTGGATCTGGTCGAATTGGTCGAGTGCGACATCACCCAACTACGCCACGGCTATTTCACCGACATTGAGGCGCTGGGGAACATGCAGACCCGCCGCAGCGTGGTCGCGGGCGACGTGCTGACCCGCAATCACGTCGAAGCCATTCCGGTCGTCCATCGCGGCGACGAGGTCGAACTGGTCGCCCGCACCAACCAGCTGGCTGTCTCGGCGCTGGGCCAAGCGATGCAGGACGGCGGCATCGGCGAGCGGATTCGGGTCAAGAACAGCGATTCGGGCAAGATACTCTACGGACAGATTATCGACGCCGCCACGATCCAGGTCGGGCTATAAAGGATAGGGGATGAAAACGGCTTATGTGATAGCGGCGGTTTTGGCTCTGGCGTTGAGGGCCGTTGCGGTGGAAGCCCGGGTCGAGTCGCTTTTTGCCGATCCCAAAGCCAACCAGATCGGCGACGCCCTGACGGTGATTATACAGGAGAACGCCACGGCCTCGAACCAGACATCGACGACCACGTCGAAGAATAATACGACTACGATCAGCAGCACGATCCCGGGCGCGGGCAATATTCTCGATTTCATCCCGCTGCACACGCTCGACAGCCAGGTCGGCAACAACTACGCTGGCAATGCGGCGACCTCGCGCAGCGCGCGGTTGACGGCGCGGATGACGGTGACGGTCGCCGGGGTTAAGCCCAACGGCGATTTGATCATCGAGGGCGTGCGGACGATAAAGATCAACGGCGAGAACGAGGCCATCTACTTAAACGGCTCGGTCAGCCCGGCGATGGTCCGCCGCGACAACACCGTGCTGTCGTCCAGCGTCGCCGATCTGCAGATCGAATATACCGGCAAGGGCACCGTCTCCCAGGGCACCCGGCCCGGGGTGGTAGTGCGCTTCCTCAATTGGATTTTCTAAAACTATGCGGGCGAGGCGAATATCAACAGCTGTGATATGGGCGCTGGTCGCCCTTTGCGGGCTGTGCCGTCTTGCCGAGGCGGCGACCGCGGTGCGGATCAAAGACCTGGCCAAGGTGCAGATGGGGCAGGAGCTGCAGCTGACCGGAATCGGCCTGGTCATCGGTCTCGAGGGCACCGGCGACGGCCGCCGCGCCGAGTTTACTTTTCAGATGATGGCCAATATGATGCACCGGATGAAGGTGGCGGTCGATCCGGGGCAAGTACAAGTGCGCAATGTCGCCGGCGTCAGCATTACCGCGACCCTGACGCCGCAACAGCGCAAGGGCAGCCGTATCGATGTCCATGTGGCCTCGCTCGGCGACGCTTCGTCGCTACAGGGCGGCACTTTGTTGCAGTCGACGCTGATGGGACCCGACGGCAGGATCTATGCCACCGCGCAGGGGCCGATCTCGATCGGTGGTTTCAATCTCGGTGGCGGCGCGGCCGGGTCGGTGCGCAAGAACCACACCGTGGTCGGCAGGGTCCCCAACGGGGGCATCGTCGTTGAGGAGACCGTCAAGCTGGTCGAACTGGACAAGGATGTGACGCTGATGCTCTACGATGCCGATTGGACCACGGCTTCGCGCATGGCCTTCGCCATCGGCGAGCACTTCGGCGAGGCCGATTTGGCGCGGGCGATGGATTCGGGCGCCGTGGAGGTCGAGCTCGACGCGCTGCGCAGCCAGCCGGATGCGATGGTTGATTTTATCGCCGAGCTGGAGAAGGTCGAGGTGATTCCCGATCTGCCGGCGCGGGTGGTGGTCAACGAGCGCACCGGTACGGTAATTGTCGGAGAGAACGTGTCGGTATCGGCCGTGGCGATGTCGCACGGCAGTCTCAAACTGAAAATTCCGGGCGAGGGCGGCGAGGATGTCTTCGGCGGCGAAGCCGAAGTCGAGGAAGAGCCCGACCGCCTGCACCCGATTATCAGCTCGTTCGATGTCGGGGCCATGCCGACGGTGCGCGAGCTGGTGCGCAATCTCAACGCTTTAGGCGTCACCCCGCGCGATTTGATTTCGATTTTGCAGGCGCTTAAGACCGCCGGCGCGCTGCGCGCCGAACTGATTATCCAGTAGGAGGATAGGGCGCATGAACGATTTGACCGGTTTTGCTGCGTCGCTGGGCGGTGCGACCCCAGGCAAGGTGGACATCCACTCCTTTAAGGGCGCCAGGACCATCGGGGAGAAGCGCCAGGCGCTCAAGGAGTCGGCTAAGGAGTTCGAAGCGGTTTTTATCCACCAGATGATTTCGGCGATGCGCAAGACCGTCAGCGAGTCGGGCCTGATGCCCAAGAGCAATGGGCAGAAAATTTTCGAAGGCATGCTAGACGAGGAATGGGCTAAGAAACTGGCGAGCAAATCTGGACCCAGCAGCCTCGGCGATATTCTCTACCGGCAACTGAGCGCTCGCCTGGGGCTCGAAGAGGGCGAGGAAGGCGGAAAAACCGATGCGCCATGGCCCGTTGCGCCGCCGGTATCGCCCCTGGATAAAAAGAGCAGTAGCCATGAATGACGCATTGATTACAGAATTGGTAGAGGTCATAAACGAGGAGGTTCGCGCCTTCCACAAGCTGCTGACCTCGCTGCGCGAAGAGCAGCAGGTCATCGTCGAGGACGATCTCGAGGGCATCGAGCAGATCGTCGTCGAGCAGCAGCAATTGGCCGTTTATGCGCACCAGCTCGAGGCGCGCCGCATCCAGTTGGTCGACGAATTAGCCACCCGGCTTGACCTCGAGCCCGACAACGTGAGCCTGGGCCGGTTGGTCGAGGTGCTAGAGGGACCGCACGGCGAGGAACTGGCCCATATGCGGGAGCAACTTTTGGAGCTCAACGCGCGCATCCGCACCACCAGTGAAAACAACGCCTTTCTGATTCGCCAGTCGCTGCGCTACACCGAGCGCTGCCTCGATATCCTTAACGGGCAGGAGGTCAAGCGCGGCGTCTATGGGCAGTTCGGCAAAAACCGTCGGGGCAGCGGCGAGCGCTCCGTTTTGAATCAAACGGCCTGAGGAAAAAGAGATGGCCCTCACTTCAAGCGCCAGTCACGGCATTGAGACCGGCCGCCGCGCCCTGCAAGCGCAGCAGGCAGCGCTCAATACCACCGGCCACAATATCGCCAACGCCAATACGCCGGGTTATTCACGGCGGCAGGTGCGGCTGGAAAACGCCGTCTCCGCCGTGCAGGGCGATATTGGCGTCGGTGCTGATATGGCCGGCGTTACCCGGCAGCGCAGCCATTTTATCGACGCGCAGATGCGGGTGCAGCAGCAGGTGCTGGGGCGCTGGGAGGTGCTAGAGCGGGCGCTGGGCAGTATCGAGGCGGTATTCAACGAGCCGGCCGGCGCTGGCTCCAGCGAGGCGGGGACGATTTTTAATGAACCATCCGGGTTGGGCCTTTCGGGCTCGTTCAGCCGCTTTTGGAACGCCTGGCAGGATTTGGCCAATGTCCCCGAGAGCGGTGCGGCGCGGGCCGCGGTGCGGCAGGAGGCCGACTTCTTGGCCACGACCCTGCACCAGTACCACGACCAGCTCCGCATCACCCGTGCTGAAATGGACGCGGACGTGGTCGATGAGGTCGCCGCAATCAACGAATTGCTCGACCAATTGGCCGCTATCAACGGCGAGGTGCCGCAATCTTCGTTCGCCGGCGGCGACGCCAGCGATCTCAAGGACCGGCGCGACCTGATTATCGACCAGCTTTCGCGCAAGGTGGACATCGCGGTGAACACCAGCGACAATGGCCAGATTTCGGTGCTGATGGCCGGCCACAACCTGCTGCAGGGGGAGAATGTGGTCCACCTGCAAATTCGTCAGACCGTCGATAACGGCACTTCGGTCAGCCGCATCCACTACGCCGATGACGGGGCGGTCGCCCCGATCAGCGAAGGGCGGCTGCGCGGTCTTATTCAGGCCCGCGACGAGGTGGTGCCCAAGCTGTTGACCGATCTCGACGAGATGGCAGTGGGTCTTGTCACCGAGATCAACGCCCTGCACCGGACCGGTTTTGGTCTAGACGGTGGCACCGGGGTCAATTTCTTCGACCCGGAAAAGACCCACGCCAGCAATATCACCATCAACGACGCGATTCTCACCAGCCTTAACAATATCGCCGCTTCCGCCGACGGCAACGCCGGCGACAATGGCATGGCCCTGGCGCTGAGCAACCTGCGCAACGCCCATATCCTCAACGATGGAACCCAGACGGTGGAGGGTTTTCACCAGCAGATGTTGGGCGAGGTCGGCGCGCTGAGCAGCGAAGCCCAGACCATGGCCGAGAACCACCGCTTGTTTTCGGCGCAGATCGAAAACCGCCGCCAGAGCGTGCAGGGCGTTTCGCTCAACGACGAGGCTTCGCAGTTGGT
>PBOD01000077.1 GCA_002724215.1 Gemmatimonadota bacterium
TCTTCCTCGTGACCTTGGGCATCTACGTCAAGACCATGGCGCCCACCGTCGCCTTCTGGGACTGCGGCGAGTTCATCGCCACCGCCTACACCATGAGCATACCGCACCCGCCCGGCTCGCCGCTCTACGTCCTCCTCGGCCGCATCTTCTCCCTCGTCCCCATCGGCGAGGTCGCCCTCCGCATCAACTTCATGTCGGCCCTCTCTTCCGCCCTCGCCATCTGGTGCGTCTACCTGACCACCGCTGCCCTGGGCCGTCGGGCGCTGGGCGGCCATCCGCTCCGGCCCTTTGACGATACGCGCGACATCGGCGTCATTGCCGGCGCGGCAGTCGCCGCACTGACCCTGGCCTTTTCCTACACCCAGTGGTACAATGCCTCCGAGGCCGAGGTCTACGGCTACTCCATCCTCTTCACCTGCCTGGGCCTGTGGCTGATCGTCTATTGGGAGGGCACCGGCCACGGCCAGCAAAACGACCGCTGGCTCTTTGCCATTGCCTATCTCTTCGGCCTGGGCGGCGGTTTGCACCTACTGTGTCTGTTGACCATTCCTTCGCTGCTGGTCCTGGCCTGGTTTTCCGATGACGATCCGCTACAGAAGCTGATCAAGTATCTGGTCGGCCTGGGCATCGTCGGTTTCGTCGCTATTCTAGCGCTGGGCCCGGGCACGCCGTCGAACGCGGTGATGGTGCTGGGGCTGCTGGGCCTGCTCTACTATCTCCGCGGAAAAGACCAACGGCTTTTCTACTTGCTGCTGGGCGTGGTGGTGCTTTTCGCCATCGGCTATTCGACCTACGCGGCGCTATATATCCGCTCGGGGCTCAATCCGGTCATCGACGAAAACGACCCGGAGACGTGGCGGGCCTTCCTGGCCTTTCTCAACCGCGAGCAATACGGCACCGACTCGATGCTGACGACGATGCTCAACGCCCGCGCCGAGCGAATGTATCAGTTTTGGGACCAGCAGATGAAGTATTTCTTCCAGCAATTTCCCTTTCCGCTGCTGGAGCACAGCGTGACCTTCCGCAAGGCCACCGGACCCGAGCCGCATGTGATTGCGATATCTCTCGTGCCCTACGCGCTGGGCCTGTGGGGCTTGTACTGGCACGCGCGGCGGGACTGGCAGCGCTTTCTGTCGATCTTTGCGATGTTCCTGATCATGGGTTTCGGGCTGTCGCTCTATCTGAACATGCCCGACCCACAACCGAGGGAGCGGCACTATGTCTTTGGCGGGATGTACCTGGCCTACGCGCTGTGGATCGGGCTCGGCTGGACCGCCCTGGTCGAAGCCAGCCGCGAAAAGCTCGCCCGGCTGCACGCGCTGACCGTGGTAGCTGCAGCTCTCTTCGGCCTGCTCTTGCCCGTGGGCGTCTGCGCCAAGCTCTACCACATCGAGGATCGCTCGGGCGACTACATCGCCTACGATTATGCCTACAATCTCCTGCAGAGCTGCGAACCCGACGGCATCCTCTTCACCAATGGGGACAACGACACCTTCCCGCTGTGGTTTCTCCAGGAGGTCGAGGGTATCCGCAAGGACGTGCGGGTGGTCAACCTGAGCTTGCTCAACACCAGCTGGTACATCAAGCAACTCCGCGACCGCGAGCCCAAAATCGATATCCGCTACGATGATCAATTTATCGACGAGGTGCTCACCGATTTCGAGGACGAAGACCTCTACCGCCGCTACTGGCCCGAGCCCAAGACGGTCGCCGTCGCCGGGATGGAATTCGAGGTCCGCGACTACGCCGGCTACAATGTCCTGCGCATCCAGGACGAGATGGTGCTAAAGATCATCGGCTGGAATAATTGGAAAAAACCCATCCACTTTGCCCTGACCGTACCGGTCAGCAACCGCAGCGGCGTCGATCCCTATCTAGCGATGGCCGGGATGGTGGTGACCCTGCGCCCCGACGAAAACCCGCCCGTCGCAGAAGAGCGCATCGAGACGCTGATTTACGACACCTTCCAACTGCGCAGCCTGCTCGACCCAGAAGTCTACAAAGACGAAAACACCGCGCGTTTACTCGGCAACTATCGCGCCATCTACGCCCAGCTGGCCGGCCATTACGAAGCCGAGAACAAGGTCGCCGATCTCGAGCACCTAGCCGCATGGGGCATGGCCCATCTGCCGCTCAACTGGCACACCGTGTACCTGACCGCCCAGCGCTTCGAGCGACTCGAGCGGCTCGAGCTGGCCGCCGTCCACATGGAAAAGGCCGGGCGCATGCTGCTCGCTGCCCGCGACACCGACCCCAATGCCAACTACGAAAACCTCGTCACCGTCGCCGACCTCGTCCACGACCGCTACCGCGACCCCGGACGCGCCGCCGGGCTCTACCGCGCAGCCATCGCCCTCGACGGCGAAAACCCCGACGCCTACTACGGACTAGCCGCCAGTCTGCAGGCGCTCGACCGAACCGAAGAGGGCCTGCGGCTTATCGACGATTATATCGCCCGCCACGGCGAGGTCGAGAAGATGGTCTACGCGCGCGAAATACTGCGCAACGCCCTCGGCCTCAGCGAAAATTGACCTGCGGTTTCCCGCCCCGACTTCGAGGCACTCTACAACCACTACAGCCCGCGTCTGTCCACTATCTGCTGCGCATGCGCAACGACGGCCAGAAACCCGCTTCACCATAATCCCCTTCTGCGTTCAGCCTGCCTTCGGCAATACTGCGCCAAAGCGCCGCATCGACGCCGCCGCCTCCGCATGCTCCATCGCCCCCCAGCGAAACCAGCACAGGACCTCGCCGCACCCGGCGTCTGCGAGCGCTGCAATCTCCGCCCGCACGGTCTTGGTCGATCCGGCGATAAAGCGCGTCGATAGGTAATTTTCCATCTCTGCCGCCAAGCCCTCCTCGAATACAGCGCCCGTTCCCGCACCATCTTCAGTCGTCAACGCATCCAGCCGCCGCAATAGCATTTCGGTCGGCGCGCGAATCGCCGCCTGCGCCTCTTCGTCGCTCTCCGCCATATACACGTGCTTCAGGACCCCCACCCGCGCCAAATTGTCCTCGATCAGCGCCGCGTCATGACCGCTCCGCCGCATTTCAGCCGCATAGGCAGCGACGATCTCCCGCACGTCGTCGCTGCCGCCCAGCGTCAGCAAGCGATGCCCGGCTCTGGCTGCGTAGTGAGCACCGGCAATACTGCTGGCGGTTATCGCCACGGGCAGCGGTTGCGCCGGTGCGGGCAGCGCCTGGGCATCCTCAAAATGAAAATGCTCGCCCGCGTAATCAAAGCGCTCGCCCGTCCACGCCTTTAACACCACTTCTACTACCTCGTTGTGCCGCGTATGGCGCTCGCCAATATCCACCCCGTAGCGCGCAAACTCATAGGGCGAATACCCCGGCCCGAAACCCGCCACCACCCGTCCCCCGCTCAGCTGGTCGACCATCGCCAATTCCTCAGCCAGGCGCAGAGGATGGTGCAAGGGCGCCACGTTTACCGCAAAGCCGAGACCAATCTTTTGCGTGCGCGCTGCCACCGCTGCGGCGAAAACCGCCGGCGCCGAGCAGATACCGTGGTCGGAGGCGTGGTGCTCGGTCAGCCACACGCGGCCAAAGCCCAACCGCTCGGCCAATTCGGCCTCGGCCAGGGTCTCGGCCACGATCTGCCCGCTGGTCGCGCCCGCGTACTGCGTCATCAAATGAAAGGTGCCAAAGCGCATATCATCTCTCGTCATAGTCGGGTTGCCAACTCATTATATAACACCAGCCACCCCCCTACAAGCGCCCCTTGCCGGGTTCCGCGTCACCGCGTACACTGTAGGCCATTTGCGAGAGGAACTCCGCCATGCGCAAACTCGCCACCCATCCCGACTGGCCCGTTCTAAAAACTTACGACCAGGACCACCTCGCCCGCATTGCCCTGCCGCTGGGCGGCATCGGTACCGGCACGGTCTCGTTGGGGGGGCGCGGCGATTTGCGCGATTGGGAACTTGTCAACCGTCCGGCCAAGGGCTTTGTGCCCGGCGAGCGCTTTACCGGCAAGCCCTTCTTCGCGCTGTGGGCAAAGCCCAAAGGCGGCGCGGCCACCACCCGGGCCTTAGAGGGCCCGCTTGATCTCGACCGCTACGAGGGCGCCTCTGGCAGCAATGCCCACAACCACGGGCTGCCGCGATTCACCGAGTGCGCCTTTGCCGCCGCCTATCCCTTCGGCCAGGTCCTGCTCGCCGACGAGCAGGTGCCGGTGCGCGTGCGCCTCGAGGCCTTCAACCCGCTGATTCCCGCCGACGCCGACGCCAGCGGCCTGCCGGTCGCTGTTTTGCGCTATCATCTGCACAATCCCACCCGCAAGAAAATCGATATCTCGGTCTGCGGCTCCATCCCCAACTTCATCGGCAGTGACGGCACTGCAGGCACACCCAGCAAAAACCGCAATCGCTTTCGCCAGCGCAAAAACCTCAGCGGCGTCTTTATGGACTCGCGCGGCGTCGATCCGCAAGCCGCGCAATGGGGCACAATCGCCCTCGCCACTACGGCCACGACCGACCTCAGCGCACGCACCGCCTGGCTCAAGGCTGGCTGGGGCACCTCACAACTGGATTTCTGGGACGATTTCTCAGATGACGGACGCCTCGAAAATCGCTCCGTAGACGGCCAGGACATGCCCACTGCCTCTTTAGCCGTCTCCACGTCACTGGCCCCCGGCCAGAGCAAGGCCATTACCTTCCTGCTGACCTGGCACTTCCCCAACCGCATCACCTGGACGCCCAGCCCCGACAACTGCTGCGGCGACGAAGACACCATCGGCAATTACTACACCGGGCAATTCCGCGATGCCTGGGACGCCGCCACCCAGATCGCGCCCCGGCTCGCCTCCCTCGAAAAGCAGAGCCTGGCCTTCGTCTCCGCCTTCTGCCAGAGCGATCTGCCCGCAGAAGTCAAAGAAGCCGCGCTCTTCAATTTGAGCACCCTGCGCACCCAGACCTGCTTTCGCACCCCCGACGGCCACTTCTTCGGCTGGGAGGGCTGCATCGACGACAGCGGCTGCTGCCTGGGATCCTGTACCCACGTCTGGAATTACGAACAAGCCACGGCCTTCCTCTTCGGCGACCTGGCCCGTTCGATGCGCGAAGTCGAATTCCTCCACGCCCTGCGCGACGACGGCATGATGAGTTTCCGCGTCTCGCTGCCCTTGCACCGCGCGCTCGACTTCGCCAAGGCGGCCGCCGACGGGCAGATGGGCTGCGTGGTCAAGGCCTACCGCGATTGGCAGCTCTCGGGCGACGACGCCTTCCTGCACAAGCTCTACCCGCAAGTCAAAAAGTCGCTCGCGTTCTGCTGGATAGAGGGCGGCTGGGACGCCGATCAAGACGGCGTCATGGAAGGTTGTCAGCACAACACCATGGACGTCGAATACTACGGCCCCAACCCACAGATGGGCTTCTGGTATCTGGCCGCCCTGCGCGCCGGCGAAGAAATGGCCCGCTACGTCGGCGACCCGGACTTCGCCAACCGCTGCCGCGACCTCTGCACACGCGGCTCGCGCTGGCTCGACGACAACCTCTTCAATGGCGACTACTACGAGCACCATATCCGCCCGCCGCGCTGCACCGCAGACGTGGCCGCGAGCCTACAAGTCGGCATGGGCGGCAAGGTCCTGATCGATCCCGACTACCAGCTCGGGGCCGGCTGTCTCGTCGATCAGCTCATCGGCCAACTCTTAGCCCATGTCTGCGGCCTGGGCTATCTCGCCAACAAACGCCACATCCGCAAAACCCTCAAGAGCATCTGGAAATACAATCGCCGCACCGGACTCACCGACCACTTCAACTGCATGCGCTCCTACGCCCTCGGTGACGAATCCGCGCTGCTGATGGCCAGCTATCCCCACACCCGGCCACAAAACCCCTTTCCCTACTTCACTGAGGTGATGACCGGCTTCGAATACACCGCCGCCGTCGGCATGCTCTACGAAGGCCAGGAAGAGAGCGGCCTGCAGGCCATCCGCGATATCCGCGCCCGCTACGACGGCCGTAAGCGCAGCCCCTTCGACGAGGCCGAGTGCGGCCACCACTACGCCCGCGCGATGCTCGCCTGGGGTGCAGTGCTGGCGCTGACCGGCTTTCGCTATTCGGGCGTCGAGCGGGAAATCCGCTTCGCTGCCAGAGACGGCACCTTCTTCTGGTCCACCGGCTATGCCTGGGGCACCTGCACCGTCAAACGCAGTACCCGCAGCGCCCGCGTCGATATCGAGGTCCTGCACGGCGCGCTGCCGCTGCGCAAAATTACCCTTGCTGACTACGCCACCTGTGTGCTGCCGCGCGCGCGCACCCTGCGCCCGAGCCGCGCCATCCGCTTCGCCCTCAGTCCCTGAGGTGCCCCATGCTGATGATGAGCTTGCGCTTGCCCAAAGGTACCACCACAACTACTACGAGACCGGCCAGATGCGCACCGACCGCTCGCAACCGGCCAATATCTCAAATTCTTCACTAGTTGATCCGCCTCGACGACATCGACCGCGCCCTCGGCGCCCGCGAACCCACTGTCGCCGATCCCGGCAGTGCCGTGGCCGCGATCCTGTGCAACGCCGAATCCCCGCAATTGCTCTTTATCGAACGCGCCCGCGTCGAGGGCGATCCCTGGTCCGGCGACATCGCCTTTCCCGGTGGCCGCGTCGAGCCGCAGGACGACGGCCTCCAGGCCGCCGCCGAGCGCGAAACGCGTGAGGAAATTGGTCTCGACCTCGGGCAGGGCCGCTATATCGGCCGCCTCGACGACCTCGTAACCCAGAGCCTCGGTATCCAGGTCGCGGCCTTCGTTTACGCCATCGACGACGACGCCGACTTCCAGCTCAGCCACGAGGTCGCCGCCGCCTTCTGGCGGCCGCTCAGCCATCTTACCGACCCCGCGCGGCAATTCAGCCACACCTTCGCCAGCCGCGGTTTTCCACGCAACCTGCCCGCCATCGACCTGCTCGGTCCGGGCAAACCGCCGCTGTGGGGCATCACCTACCGCTTCGTCGCCCAGCTCATGCGCCTGGCCGGCCACCCCCTGCCCGAATCGTGAAGCGCAATCTGCTCATCTTCCTCTTCCTGCTCGCCGTCTTTATGGGCGCGGGCCCGGGCCTGTATCTGATCAATCCCGATATCACCGACCCCACGGCCACCTATACCGCGCTCGGGCTGCCGGTCATCTACCTCTGGGGCCTGTTCTGGTACGCGGTGCAATTCGGCGTTATTCTCTACGCCTACCTCCATCTCTGGCGCGAGGACGACGATGCCTGACACGCAGAGCCTGGGTGCCATCCCCCATATCGTCCTCGGCTGCTACCTGCTGGTGCTGCTGGCCTTCGGTATCCAGGGCTATCGCCGCCGTCGCGGCGCCAGTGAGGAGGATTACTACCTGGCCGGCCGCGGTCAGGGCTGGATCGTCTCCTCGCTGACCATCATGGCCACCTTCTTCAGCTCTTTCGCGCTGCTGGGCGCGCCGGGCATGGTCTACCGCGACGGTGTGGTATTCGCCCTGTTCAGCCTCAACGTGCCCGTCGCCGGCGTCGCCATCTACTTGCTCGGCACCAAAATCCGCCAGGCGGGCCGCGACCATGGCTATGTCACACCCGCCGATATGATCGCCGCCCACTACCGCAGCCGCGTCGGCCTGCGGCTCCTGGTGGCCTGTGTCGGCCTGCTCTACGCCGTGCCCTATGTCGTGATGCAGATCCAGGCCGGCGGCATCCTTTCGCAGCAACTCTTCCCCGGCCGCGACGCCTTCGAGACCGGCGCCGCGCTGCTGGCGCTTATCACCATGGTCTACATCATGGTCGGCGGTATGCGCTCGGTGGCCTGGACCGATGTCGTGCAGGGCGGCTTGCTGGTCGGCGGCATGCTGCTGGCCGGCCTCGCCACAGTCGCAGTCCTGGGTGGCCCCGGCCCCTTCTTCGCCAGCGTCGCCGAATTGCCGGCTCGCTCGCTCTCGGCACCGGGCACCTCCGGCCGCTGGACGCCGGAGATCCTCTTCACCGACTCGCTCTTCGCCTCGCTGGGCTCGATGATCCAGCCGGCGCAGTGGATGCGCTTTTATGCCGCGCGCTCGACGGAAGTTTTGCGCCGCAGCGCATTGATCTTCGCCGCGGTGTTGACGCTGTGCTTCTTTTTCGGGGTGATGCTGGTCGGCCTGGGGGGCCAGGTGCTCTACCCGCTGGTCGACGAATACGGCGCCTACGCCATCGACGCGGCGGGCAAGGTTTTGCCGCACCCGGCCGTCGGCCAAACCGCAGGTGAGTTCGATCAGATTTTAGTCGTGGTACTCAAAAACCACCTGCCCGAGCTACTGGGATCATTCGGCGCGGTGCTGGCGGCGCTGATCCTGGTCGCGATCATGGCCGCTGCCATGAGCACCGCCGACTCCAACCTGCACGCGCTCAGCGCGCTGATCACCCACGATGTCTACAACCAATTCGTGCGCCCGCACGCCTCACAGCGCGAAAAGACCTGGGTCGGCCGCCTGCTCATCGCCCTAGTCACCGGCCTGGCGCTCTTCCTGGTGATCCTCGGGCGCCAGAGCGAGCACAATCCCCTGGGGATGATCGTGGTGCTCGGCCTGCTCGCCATCGCCTTCTCGACCCAGCTCTTGCCGCTGACGGTCGATATGCTCTATCTCAAAAAGGGCACCCGCCAGGGCGCCATCGCCGGGCTGGTCACCGGCCTGGCGACCATATTCTTGCTCAGTCCCTTTTTTCCCATGCTCGCCGGCAACGCGCTCGAGGATATGCTGGCCAGTATGAAATCGATGATCGATACCGGCGCCTGGGGCCTGTGCGCCAATGTGCTGGTGTTCGCGGTGGTCAGCAATTGCACCCGCGCAGACGCGCCGCCAGAGCAACAAAAACCGATTTAACGCGCGCCGACCCCCACCGCCAAGGGCACCGGCGCGCTCTGCCGCAAGGCCATTGCCAGCATCGAGAAATTCGCAGCGGTAGCCGTTGGCAGGTGAATCGCGAGGCGTTTTGCAGATATTGCGCAGCGCCTATATTTCCCCGTAGGCATCCATCTCACACCCAGCCCGCAGCCGAGATATTCGAGCAACCATGCAAGCCAATGCCATAGTCTTTACCGAGCCAAACACCGTCCAATACGCCCCCGTTACCACACCCGCACCCGGCCCAAGCGACGTCGTCGTGCGGGTGAGCCACTCGTGGATCAGCAATGGCACTGAGGGGTCATTTCTGCGCGGCGAGCGCATCGAAGGCGATACACCCTACAGCAGCGCCCAGGATCCCTGGCCGTTCCCCATCGTCGCAGGCTACCAGAAAATCGGCGTCGTCGAATGGGTCGGCCAGGACATCGACGACCTGGCCAGCGGCGAGACGGTGTTTGCCACCATGGGCAAGGTCAACGGCATGTACCGCGAGCGCGGGGGACAGATTTCCCCCTCGATCGGCGGTCGCGAGGGCATCTGGAAATTACCGGCCGGCGTCGATCCGCTGGCCTTTGCCGGCCTGGTGCTGACGCAGGTCGGCTACAATGCCGGCACGCGGCCCAGGATGGAGATTGGCGACGCAGCGATCGTCGTCGGCGATGGCCTGGTCGGCCAGTGGAGCGCCCAAACACTAGCCTGGCGCGGCGCACAGGTGCTGCTGGTGGGTCGCCATGCCGACCGTTTACAGAAATTCGCTGCGGAGCCCTATTGCCACGTCGTCAACGCGCGCGACGAGGACTGGATCGCCAGAGCCAAGGCCCTTTTCCCCCACGGTGCGCAAGCCGCCGTCGACACCGTCGGCTCCGTTGCTGTGATGGAGCAATTTCAGCGGGTCGTGCGCCGCGGTGGTCACCTGGTCTCAGCAGGCTTTTACGGCACCCAAGACCACATGGCGCTGCAGCCTCCGCGCTACGGCGAATATTGCGTCGATCTGGTCTCGGGCTGGCAGCCGCGGCGCATGTGCGAAACGCTGCACCTGATCGCAGCCGGACATTTGCAGACACTGCCGTTGATCACGCACCGCTTCCCCGTTGCTCAGGCAGCCGATGCGTGGGCGCTTATTGAATCCAAGCGCGAACCCGTGCTCGGCGTTATCCTCGACTGGCAGTAAGCACAGACGGTCCCATACTCGCCATACACCCTACCATCTGATCCGGACCACGCCATATGTCTACAGATATTCCATCAACCGCCCACGTACTGCAGTTTGCCGCACCCGGCCAGCCCGAGTGGCGCCCCATGCCCGTACTGGAACCGCAGGCCGGCGAAGTGCTCCTGAAGGTCCGCGCCATTACGACCTGTCCGCATTGGGATCTGCACATCAATGATGGCGAACCGATGTTTCCCCACATGCAGCTTGACTATCCCTATACACCGGGCCAGCCCGGCCACGAAGCCGTCGGCGAAGTCGTTGCGCTGGGCCCTGGCGTAGATTCCTTCGCCCTCGGTCAGCGCGTGGTGGCCTGGCGCGACCGCGGTTTGGCCGTGCGCCAGGGGTGCTATGCGCAGTTTGTCCCTTTTGCCGCCGACGGCCTGCTGCCCGTGCCCGAGCACGTGCCCGACGAAAAGGTCGTTTCGCTGGAGTTGGCCATGTGCGTGCAGGTTTCGTTTGATCAATTGGGCGTTTTTGGCGGGGTGAAAAATAAGCGGATAGGTATCACCGGCCTGGGACCGGCCGGACTACTCGCCACCCAGATGGCCAGCACCTACGGCGCCAGCGAGGTCGTCGCCTTCGATCCCCTGCCCGAGCGCCGCGCATTCGCACAGCAGCTGGGCCTTGAATGCGCGCTACCGCCCGACGCAGGCGCCTTTGCAGCCGATCGCTTTGCCGACGGCGCGCTCGACCTGAGCATCGACTGCACGGGGGCCAAGCCGGCGATCCAATACCTAATGGATCGCACGCGCACGGCAGTGACTATTTTCGGCGTGCTGCGCGAGACCATCGAATACGATGCCTCGCATCGGCGCGGCGGCCTGGCGCTGGTCGGCTACGAAAACCACAACCTCGGCGCAGGCCAGCGCGCCCTGCAGCTGATCGCCGCGGGCAAACTCGACCTCGAGCCTCTGGCCACGTGCGCTCTGCCCTTCGCGCGCTACACCGAGGGCCTCGAGATGTTGCGCCGCAAAGAGGCGACTAAAATTCGCTTTCTGCCCTGGGCCGACTGAGCGAGCGCAATCATTCAGCGCACAGCGCCTGAGACGGGTTGTCGGAGCGCCTGACTCACCCGGCACAAGTTAATTATCACTTGGATCGTCTCTTGCAAAACATTACTTTTACCCACTGACGAAACACCCCAAAACCAACGCCGCCGACCGATGCAGTACCACGTCCCGCAACAACTTTACCCCGAAGACCCCGCGCTCTACCAAAGCGGCGGCCATCGCCCCAATACCGGCCTGCGCGAAGGCCTCGTCCACCACGACGAGGTCAATGATGCGATCCGCATGAATCCCAAGACCGTGATCTTCGGCCAGCAGACGCGCCTGCGCAATGGCGTGATAATGCCCGACGAAAAGCTGCCGCGCTTCCACGCCGGCCACGACATGGTCAAATTCTTTTACAGCGCCGTCCGCCAGCTCCCGCCCTATCTCGTCGACGCACTCTTAGACCACAAAATCAGCGTCACTCTGGTCGAGGGGCCGTCGCTGCTGGTCTTCCACCATGCGCGCGAGCATCAGTCGTTCCACGTCGGTCGCACTCGCCGCACCATCTACATTCCCGAGCGCGTGCTGCGCGAAGCCAATGAGGCGGGCTACGACTACTGGGCCATCAGCGAAGTCATCATCCAGGAGGCCTTGCCGCTACTCGACTATCTGCTGATCCTCGAAACCATCCGCCGCCTGCAGGAACACCTCAAGACCCACTTGACCCTCGGCTACTATATCGTCAAGGACACCCTGCGCCGCCACAACAAACACCTGCGCGATACCGACGTGCCCGACGATGAGTTCGGGACGTTTTTCCGCTACTACGCCGACGCGCTCTACGGCCTCAAACCGACCATCCGCGACCGCGACCCATACGATATTGCCGACGAGATCTTCGACGAAAACCGCGAGCGATTCTGGTCGGGTCTCAAGCTCTACGATCTCTGTGAGGTCTACCAGTACCCCACCTATTTCGCCATCGACCGCGACATCTGCCACGGCGCCGCCTTCCGCCTGGCCGAAGAACTCAACCTCGAACTCGAACCCCAGACCACCGAAGATATCATGCACGATTTGTGGGACGAGGCCCGGTTTAAGCTCAGCCGCTCGATCAAAACCGAAGCGTTGCTCGAAAGGCTAATCGGCATGGGGACCGAGGGCATCAAGGCCTTTGTCGAAACCATTACCGAGGAAATGGTCTACGGCTATAGCTTCGTCACCTCCAACCGCTATGACGGCTACGATGTCACGGGTGGGTTCAGGCAGCTCTTGCAGAGCTATTCGAGCTCGCCCAAAGCCAATACACCGGGCACTATGGGGCACAGCTACAACGAGCTCTACAATTATTTTGTGCAACTCAAAAACCACGAATTTTTCGAGCAGTACAACGCCATGGACGACCAGGCCAAGGAGGAAAACGGAGACGTCATCCGCCAGATGCTCTACCGGGTCATCGATGTGCGGCTGCGGCCCTCACAGGCACCCGACTTCAAGCGCCGGGTCGAGTTCGCCGCTAGCGCCCGCATCCTCATCGACATGAGCCAGGGGCTCTTCGAAAAGCCCGATCCCGCCACGGAGACCAAGTACCTCTGCAACGTGCTCGCCCAACTCGACCTGCACCCGCTTTTCCACACCCAATTCCTCGCCGAGTACCGCGAGTTGTCGGGCAACGAGGACATCGTCCTCAAGGCGCATATCGCCCCCGAAATCGACCGACTGGTCGAATACCTGCCCACCCCGCCCCACGCCTCTAGCTCCGATCCTGCCGGGGTCAATATGCGCTTCGCCAAATTTGAGCAATTGCGCGCGCGCAATCCCAATAGCGAAGATCTCTTCGGCCTGCTGGCCGCACTCTTCGTGCGGCTCGATCAGAGCGACAACTATCCCGAACTCTGCGAGCGCGTCGTTTCCCTGGGCGAATTCGCCCGCCGGCCACTGGAGGAAATCGTCGCCAACGCCGATCTCTTCGGCGACCAACAACGCGGCCCGATCCGCGATAAATGCCGCGAAATACTCGCTGAAATTTAACCGCTGAAAAAACGGCGCTGATGAGCGATGGTTTCGCACAGCCCAGCACCGCCGCTAAACCGTTCGCAGTAGTGCAGTCGCTCGTTGAGACCTGCAGTGCACCCAGCCATCACACCGCCTCTTCCACCAACAGGCTTTCGGGCGAAAACGCGGCTGCCACGCGCAGCCAGCCCGGATCAAGGTCCAATATGCTCCAGGCCTCGATGCGGCAACCGGCATGCTTGCAGATCATAGGCAAATTTAGCATCCAAAGAGTTGCAGCCACGCCTCCAAGGCGAGTTCCGCACCTACTCCGGCCCTGCCTCCGCCTCGCTCGGCGGATCGCCGAATCCCTCCGGGTAGAGCACTACCCGCACGTAGT
This sequence comes from Gemmatimonadota bacterium, assembly GCA_002724215.1. GTDB lineage: Bacteria > Latescibacterota > UBA2968 > UBA8231 > UBA8231. The sequence goes on from PBOD01000077.1 coordinate 13,463, forward strand.
TGTCGAGATCGAAATAGCGCGCTGCAGCGTCCCGAACCGTCGCTGCGGTCAGTTGCTCCACCAGCGCCGGATACTGTATCAGGAGGCGCGGATCAACACCGTTGAAATCCAGACTCTGCAGTGATCCGCTCCAGAACCCGTTTTCCTTGAGCTGGACCTCGCGCTGGCGCTTGTTCATTTGGATGACCTTGTCGATGTAATTCTGCTCGACATCCACCGTCTTGAGACTGTCGATCTGCTCGAATATCACCTGGTTGAGTTCCTCGGCGCGCTCGGGATCACTGCCGAAGCGGATCCGGATCGAATAATCCTCTCTGGGATACTGGCTCCCACTGGCACTCACCCCCACACCATAGGTCCCGCCCAGATCCTCGCGCAGCACCTCGCGCAATTTGATCTGCAGCACTTGGGCCATCGCCGCGAGCTCAAAATTATTGCGCCAGCCATCGTAGTCGAAGGGGCCCGAAAACGCAATCACCGACTGACTCTGCGGCTCGACCCCGCGATAGACCTTCTTTTCGATAATGCCGCGCGGCGGTTCGACACCCACGTCGCGCCAGGCTTCTACGCGCCCTGTGGCCGGCAACCCGCCCAGATAGGTGCGGACCAGCGGCTCGATGCCCTCAAGGGTGAAGTTGCCGACGAGAAAGAAGGCGAAATCGCCAGCATCGGCAAAGCGGTCGCGGTAGAAGGCCATAGACTTGTCTAGGTCCATCTCCGCGAGGATTTCGGACGACCACGGCCGTGCCCGATGGTGATACTGGGCCAGGGTTACCTGCAGCGTATCGCCGAATGCCGCCTGCGGGCTGGCACTGCGATTCTGGATCATGCCCTCCATCTGCTCCCGATAGGCCTGAAAGGAGACGGCGTCCTGGCGCGGTGCCGTAAAGTAAGCGTAGACCAGCTCGAACATCGTCTGTACATCTTCCGGCGATGCACTGCCCGAAAAACCCTCCCGCAATTGGCCGATCCACGGCCGCACGCTGACGACCTTGCCCGCCAGCTTCTTTTGCAATTCGATCTGATCGAAGGGGCCAACCCCTCCCTCGCTGACCACCGCATCGGCCGTCGCCGCAGCAATATAATCGGCGTCTGCGATCAGCGAGTTGCCGCCCGGGCTGTAGGCCGCAAGCAGAATCTGGTCATTCTTGAAGTCGGTCGGCTTGAGACAGACCCGCACGCCATTGGCCAGCGTCCACCAATGCACGCCGATTTCGGGAATCGAATCGCGCGCCGTAATGGCCACCGGCTGCAATTCGGCCGCAACCAACGGTGCTTCGGAAACTTCCTCGACATAGGGCGCTATCGCCGCTTCGTCGATCCGGTCGAAAACCGCCAGCAGATCGGCCTCTGCCGGCACCGCCACACCCTCCTGCTCCGGCGCCTGCACCGTAATCACCCGATTCGCCGTGCGGGTCCATTCGCTGGCCAGGGCATTGATCTCATCGAGGGTGATTCCGGGCAGGAACTCCTGGTAGAGCTGGTACTCTCGGGCAATGCCGGGTATGGCCTCATCTTCGAGCAGATGCCGCACGTATTCGGCTGCGAACATCGCCGACTGCTGCTTGTCGCGCTCGCGATAGGCCTGCTCTATCCCGCGCAGCGCCTCCTTCTTGGCCCGAGCCAATTCGCCGGCGGTAAAGCCGTGCAGCCGCACCCGCGCCGACTCGACCAACAGCGCGTGTAGCCCCTGGTCGAAGCCATTGTTGGCCACCATCGCGCCGAGCACGAAGGTCTCCTTGGTGCGCAGCAAGCGCCCCTGGGCCGAATAGCCATAGAGAAAGGGAGGATCGGCCTGCTTGGTCAATTCCTGCAGACGCTGGTTGAAAATCTGGTGGTACAGCGACTCGACCAGCGAGCGGCGGTAGGTCGCTGCCGTGCTTTGATCGCGCACATCCTGCTTGGAGTAGATGCTTATGCTATTGTAGGTGGCCTCCGGGTCGGTGACGATCGAAAATAGCGTCTCCTGGTGATCGGGAACCGGGTAATACAGCCGCTGCCGCGGGTCTGCAGCAGCGGGAATCCGCGATAAATAGACCTGGACCAGCGATTCCATGTACGCCGGTTCGAAATCGCCGACCGCGGCGAAGCCCATCAGATCAGGCCGGTACCAAGTGCGGTAAAAGTCTCTGAGCGACGCGTGGTCGAAGGTGTCGAGGACCGCCTTGACGCCGATGGGCAGGCGCTCGGCGTAGCGCGAGCCCTTTAAGAGCACCGGCAGCATCTGATCGAGCATCCGCTGCTGAGCACCGCGCCGCAAGCGCCATTCTTCGACCACCACACCGCGCTCCTTGTCGATCTCCTCGGCATCGAAGCTCACCTGGTGCGCCCAGTCCTCCAAGATTTGAAACGCCTGGTCCACAACGCCGGCGCTGTCTGTCGGCACCGTCAGCATGTACACCGTCTCATCGAAGCTCGTGTAGGCGTTGAGGTCGGGTCCAAAGCGCATGCCGATCGACTCGAGATAATCGACCAACTCCTGTTTGGCGAAGTTGCGAGTGCCATTGAAGGCCATGTGTTCGGCAAAATGAGCCAGGCCCTGCTGCTGGTCCTCTTCGAGGATCGAGCCCACATCGATGGTCAGGCGCAACTCGGCCCGTTTTTCCGGCTTGGCATTTTTGCGAATCACGTAGCGCAGCCCATTGGCAAGCTCGCCTGTGACAACTTCTGGGTCGATTGAGAGCCGGGCCTCGAGTGGGTCCGGCGTCTTCTCCACCGAGACCGGCGCCGTAGCAGTAGCAGCACAACCGGCAAGCCACAGACCTAGCGCGCTACAGAGGAAGCTCTTTATCGATCGCATGATTTTTATCCTTTTCGTTTACAGCGAGATTGTATTTGCGAGTTGAATCCGCGCGCCAACTTCTACCGGAGCCGCACGGTGTAAGAAGTCTATACCTTTCGACAGCATGCAGTCGATAGTCGATTCCGGCGCCCGGAATCCGTGCTACAATATACTGGTTTTCGCGGTGCTCAACTCTTCGACCCGGCCAACCGCGCCGCCAACGCCACAAATGCCCGCCTGGCCACCTCGTCAATCCCCGCCGCAAAGGGCGCCGGTCCGCTCTTGTTGTAGGTGTTGGACGGAATGACCTCGTAGCCGCCCTGGGGGATAATCTCGTCGGTCGGCATATAGCAGCGCCCGTCTTGGCAATAACCCCAGGCAATAAGATTTTCGTCGTCCAGCCACTCGCGCAATAAACCCAGCCACTCGGCTAAAGGCTCACCCGCCATCCAGGCGATCGCATGCCCTCGCGCCAACCGCACCAGGCCGATGCTCCACGGCACGACCTTTGCCGGCGGCGGACCGTTTTGCAGGCGATCGGCCCAGTAGGCGCCGACATGGCGATTGAGTTCATCGGCCTGCCCGGCCAGCGCCTGCCAGTGCTCGAGCGGCAACACCTTGTCGGCATCGCGCGGCAGCAGCGCAAAATCCGCCGCCGCCGCCAGATCTAGCGCCACCTGCTCCCCGTCCTCCAGCGCCGCCAGCACGTCGGCGGCGATCTGACCGCCGGCCGCCACGTGATCCTGGGCCGTCGTCGGCTTGCGGAAAATTCCCTGCTCCAGATCGGCCACCTGGCGCGGTCGCACATTGCCAGCCAAACCCTGTATAAATTGTGCCTGTGCATTCGGCCCGAGCGCTTCGGCCAGGCGCCGACGGCACACCCCGGGCCAGTCGGCCGAAATTCCGTCCCAGGCATAGCCGTAGACCAGCACCGGATGGCAACCGTAGGAAAACGCCACATAGCGCCCGTCACCGGCCCGAACATCCAGCACCCATAGGTCCCGATTGCAGGCCCCATCTGGATCCGGCCCCATGCCCATATTGCCCTCCGCATCGCGGCGACGGCGATTGATGCCGATATCCGACATGCCCCGACACACCCACACCTCGGCTGGCGCCAGCCGCGCCAGCGCCTCTTGCGCCAAGAGCACCGTTCGCGCGACCACATCATCCTCGTAAGCCTGCATTTGCCGCGGCTTAGCCTTGAGCGTGGCATAACCCTCAAAACCGGTCATCGGCCCGCTGTGGGTGTGCGAGGCGTTGACGACGATCGCGTCGAAGCCAATCCCGGTCGCCGCCATCAATTCGAAGCGCAACTCGCTGGTCGCGTGATACGACATCCCGATCATATCCAGCGAAATCACCAGCAATCGCCGGCCCGCGTCGTCCGCGACGACCAACGCCTGCGCCAACAGCGGGTCGATCACCTCCGCGCCCGGTGTAAAACGCGATCCGCGCCCCCCCATCGGCAATCCCAGCGGGGGCGTAATGTCAATCTGGGCCCATCCGGCTTTGTTCATTGTTTACCTCCGGCCATTACCTTACTATTAGATCGCCTCGAATACCACTGATTTTGCGAAAGGATCCCCCATGTCGACCACGCTCGACGGACGCATCGCTCTGGTCACCGGCGCCGGCCGGGGCCTGGGCCGGGAAGCCGCCCTCAGCCTCGCGCAATCCGGCGCCCAACTCGCTCTGGTCGCCCGCAGCGCAGACCAGCTCCAGCACACCGCCGACCTCATCGCCGAGCGGGGCGGCAGCGCCATCGCAATCGCCGCCGATATCAGCACCGCCGCCGGCGCCGAATCGGCCAAAAGCGCGGTAGAAGACCGACTCGGCACGCCGCACATTCTCGTCAACGCCGCCGGCGTCTTCGGTCCGCTGGAAACCATCGCCGCCGGCGACCCCGAGCGCTGGATCGACACCCTGACCATTAATACCATCGGCCCCTACCGCATGTGCCGGGCCCTCGCCGCCGGCATGGTCACCCACGGCTGGGGCCGGATCATCAATTACTCTTCCGCCGCCTCTCTGCACCCGCCCGGTCCGCTGGTAAGCGCCTATGCCACCAGCAAGGTCGCCCTCAACCAATTCACCCGCCACCTCGCCACCGAACTCGCCGGCAGCGGCGTCACCGCCAATGTCATCCACCCCGGCGATGTCAAGACCGCAATGTGGGCCGACATCCGCGACGAAGCCGAAAACCTCGGGCCGGAAGGCGACAACTACCGCTCGTGGGTAAAGTGGGTCGATGAGACCGGCGGCGACCCGCCGGCCAAGGCCGCCGACCTGGTGCTCGAGCTCGCCGCCGATAAAGCCGCCGGCACCACCGGGCAATTCCTGTGGATCGCCGACGGGCTGCAGGCCCCGATCAAGAGCTGGGATCCGCCCGAGGACGCCCGACCCTGGTAGAACTGGACCGCCGCACTTGACTTTGCGGCTGGATGCGTCATCTTTCAGTGACATGGGCAAAAAAGATCAGATTCTCAAGTGCGTTCGCATCGCCAAAGATCCCGGCTTGATTACGGCCATCTTCAACGCACTGGGCGACCTGCCGGTCACCGAATACCGGCCAACCGAGCGCGAACGCCAGCGGGTGCGCGACCACGCCAGGCTCGTCCGCAGCCGCGACCGCGACCAATAGCGCACCGGCTCCCTGCCCGTACAGCGACTGATGCGACGTTGGCGGCGAATGTAAAATCGATCGGTCGCCAGTCTCAATATCTTCCCCCGCCTCAGTCCCTCTGAGGCTCCGTGGCTGCGACGAACGTCCACCGCACCCTGGGCCTGCTGTCGGCCGCGGGTATCGACCCGTGGGCGGGCGCGCTCTACCACGACCCTCTGATCAATCATCTCGATGTGCTGGCGAGTTATTTTTACTGGTCCATCGGGGTTGGTCTGTCGCTCGCGACCATCGGCACGCGAATTGCCTCCAGCGGGCGCGGCCTCTTGCCTGTCGGACTCGCGGCCGCCCTATTGACGGATCGCCTGCTGTTGGCGGCAACATTCAAGAATCGGCCTTTCGGCGCTCATCGTACCAGTAGACGGCGAAGAGCGCGTGGGCAACAGATAGCGGCCCGGCGTAGACCCCGATGCCGACCAGCACCGAGACGATCGCAATCGCCCACAGCGCGGCGTTGAGCCAGGCCTGGAAGATCCGGCCGCGCATCAACACCGCCCCGGGCGGAAAGATTATGGCGAGCAAATAGAGCACTAAAAACCTGCTATTAGAAAAAATAAAGCCGTTGGGCACCCGCTTGCGTCCATCGTATATTACAATAACAGGGTCCGCCATACGCCCTGTCAAACCACCGATTGCGAGGGTGCCCATGCTGAGCCAGAAACAGGTCGAATCCTACCGCGAAGACGGCTACATCACCGTCCGTGCAGTCTTCCCCTCCGAGCAAATCGCTGCATTGCGCCAGGTCGCCGATGAATTCGTCGAGCAATCGCGCGCCGCCAGTGAGCACACCGCCGACTTCGACCTCGAGCCCGGCCACAGCGCCGCGGCCCCGCGCCTGCGTCGTCTCAAGCACCCGGAGGCCCTGCACCCGGCCTTCGACGAGGTCTTCCGCGACGAGCGCGTCGTCGAGATGGTCGCCCAGCTGGTCGGTCCGGCGGTCCGCCACTTCGGCGGCAAGCTCAATATGAAGAGCGCGGCTTTCGGCAGTGCGGTCGAATGGCATCAAGACCACGCCTTTGCGCCCCGCAGCAACGACGACGTGCTCGCCGTCGGCATACCTCTGGACGACATGGACCGGGAAAACGGCTGCCTGCTTGTCGTCCCCGGTTCGCATCGCGGTCCGATTTACAGCCACTACCAGGGCGACACCTTCGCCGGTGCGGTTACCGACCCCGGCTTTGAGCCCGACCCGGTGGTCCCCGTCGAGCTCAAAGCCGGCGATATATCGATCCACCACGGCCGTCTGCTGCACGCTTCCAGACCCAATACCAACCCCGAGCGCTCGCGCCGCCTCTACCTCGGCCAGTACTGCGCGGCCGATGCCTGGCCGCTGAAGAATATCGACAGCACGCGCGACAATAGAGACGCCAATATGCTCCGTGGCACAGCGCCCGATGCACCGCGCTATGCCGACATTCCCCCCGTCCCCATGCCCGACAACCCACGCATGGGCGCCGGCGGCTCGATTTACGAAAACCAGACCGAGATGAAGCGCCGGCCACTGGCCGAAACCGTCGAGTGAGCGCGCTACGCAGCGCCGTCGTCGGCCTCAAGGGCATNGGCCAGCAGCACCTCAAGGCCCTCGCTGAAAACCCCCGCGCCGACCTGGTCGCCGTCTGCGANCTCGACCGCGACAGCGCCCGCGAGGCCGCCGCCGCATANGGCGCCAGAGCCCACATCGACTATCGCGACCTCCTCGCCAGCGCAGACCTCGACGCTATCGTCTTCGCCACCCCCCACCACTTGCACGCCCCCATGGCCCTCGACGCGCTGCAAGCTGGCGTGCACNCTTTCGTCGAAAAGCCCATCGCCAACCGCGTCTCCGACGCCGACCGCATGGTCGCACTCGCCGAATCGAAGGGACTAGTCCTCGCCGTCGGCCACAACTACCGCACTTTCCCGGTCAACGTCAGACTCAAGGAATTGCTGCCGCACCTCGGCCCGATCCAGCGCGTATTGTGGCAGTGACTCGAAAACCGCCTCGAGTCGTATTACGATCGCGATATCTGGCGCTCGACCTGGCGCCACGCCGGCGGCGGTGTGCTGATGAACCAGACCAGCCACGACCTCGACCTGATGTGCTGGCTATTCGGACCGCCGGCGGAAGTTTCGGCGATGATATGCAACCGCGGCCACCAACACGAGGTCGAGGACACCGCCATCGCCTGTATCCGCTTTGCCTCCGGCGCCCTGGCCAATGTCCAGCTGTCGACCGTCACCCACCGACTCAACCACCGCCAGATAGCTGGGGCAAAAGGCGCCATAGTCGTCGAAGACACCAAAAATGCCAATGTCCACGTGCCCGACACCTTCCGTCTCGGCCTCTACGACCGGCCCGTCCACGACATCATCGCCGACGCCGCCGGCGCCACCGGTCAGCCGCAACCCGACTGGCGCGATATCGACTGTGCGGACGCCAAGTCGCCCAGTTTGCCTGACAGCTTCGTCGCCGCCTGCCTGGACGGCGACAGCCCCATCACCGACGGCGCCAGCGCCCGCAACACCATCGAGCTGATCAACGCCATCATCCTCTCGGGCGTGCGCAAGAAAGTCGTCGCCTGCCCCATCGACCGCGATGAGTACGACGAATTGCTGAATGAGTTGAGCAGTGGTAAAACTCGGATAGAGCGCGGGTGAAATTCAGTATTCCCGCAAGTCCTCGTCGATGGCCCGCACGATCCCCTGCAGCATACCCGCGAAGACCAGCCGGTGCAGCGGATAGATCCCGTACCAGTAGAGCAACCCCGCCAGACCAACCGGATCGAAAATCGCCGTCTGCCGGATCACGCATCCACCGGCCCCCTCCGCGACCTCGAATTGCAGCCAGGCGCGGCCCGGCAGCTTCATCTCCGCGTGCAGCCGCAACAGCCGATCGGTCGCCACCTCCTCGACGCGCCAGAAATCGACCGCATCGCCGGGCGACAGCAGCTCGGGGTCACGTCGGCCGCGCCGCAAACCCGGCCCGCCGCAGAACAGATCGATAAAGCCGCGCAACCTCCACAACCAGTTGCCCCAGTACCATCCCGCCTTGCCCCCGATCCGGCGAATCGGTCGAAACGCCGCCGCCGCCGAGCACGCCAGCAGCACCGAGCGCGAATCGACCTTGCGCAGACCGAAGGTCACCCCACCGAAACCGCGCGTCGGCGCCGCCGACGAAAAGGCATCCGACCAGCGCGTCTGCGCGAAGTCGCCGTCCTCGTGGCGCAGCGCGCGAGCTACTGCCTGCCGCAAACTCATCGGCTCGATCTGAAAGGCCTTCATACCCTCGGGATCGCGCACTACCGTGTCGTGCCGCACGCTGTCGATCAGCTTGCGGCCCACCTGCGCGTAGAGCGGCGTAATGAGCCGCAACCACCAACTCGACAGTTTGGGCGTCAGCACCGGCACCGGCACGATCAACCGCCGCAGGCCGCGCTGGCGGGCGTATTCCCTCATGATATCGATATAACCGACCGGGTCGCGCCCGCCGATCTCGACGATCCGGCTCTGCTCCAACTCCAGCGCCAGCGCCGCGTGCAGATAGGCGACAACATCCTCGACGGCGATCGGCTGCGCCCGGGCGTAGACCCAGCGCGGCGTCACCATCAGCGGCAGACGCTCGACCAGACCGCGCACCATCTCAAACGACAGACTCCCCGAGCCGATGACGATCGAAGCGCGGAATTCCAATGTCGGCACGCCCGACGCGCGCAGAATCCGCCCCACTTCGTGCCGGCTGCGCAAATGCGGCGATGCGGCATCATCTCCGCCCAGACCACCAAGGTAAACTATTTTGCGCAACCCGAACGCTTTCGCAACATGGGCAAAGCGCTCTGCCGCCTGCCGCTCGCTGCGGGCGAAATCCGACCCGTCCCCCATCGAGTGGACCAGATAATAGGCGGTGTGGATGTCCTCCATGGCCGGCGCCAGCGCCTCGGCGGCCAATAAATCTCCAGCCACGACCTCCGTAGCTGCGGCGGCCCGCGCGGAGAGCGACTCGGGCCGCCGCGCCAGACAGCGCACCCGGCGCCCAGCCCTCTCCAGCACCGGCAGCAAACGGCCGCCGATATAGCCGCTGGCCCCAGTGAGCAGAATCCTCTCCTCGGCCAACGCTACAGCAACTCGCGGCGGAAAGTCCGGGTCCACCGCCGT
>PBOD01000078.1 GCA_002724215.1 Gemmatimonadota bacterium
TGCTACGGGGGCTTTGAAAATTAGACCATCTAATTTAAGGACTATAATGAATGGGGGAAAGGCAGTGGCCTCGGCGGGGCATGGGAAGCTATGGCTTCGGGGGTGGGGAGCTTGTTAGTTCGCCTATTTCCTAACCAGTCGATGAGTCGCCGTTTCGACGTTGCGCTGGACGTTGTCATCCCGCAAAGGGTTTGCCGGCGCAAAGACCGGCGCAGCCCTTTGTCGCCACCGGCAAATACGCCATCTAGTGCCAACACGTGGGAATGCAGATGCGAAACTATTCGGTTCCAGTGCCAAGTGGGCTATAGTTTGTAGGCTCGTGTTCCCTGTGGCTGTTCGTACCATCCCGGGTCAGAGTAGTCGCGCAAGTGGTCACGCACCTTGAGTAGGGTAAACATTCCGCCCATCTCCAACGGTCCGAAAGGTCCCATGCCGCCCATCATAGGCAGTGTGTTCTCCGGACCCTGCATGTGTTCAGCCATCTCCTGCATCTCCGCCATCCCCTTTTCGCCCATCGCCATGTAGTCCGGTAGCAGCTTTCTGATCTTCGTTTCCGCAGCGCCGAGATCCGCACCGAGTGCATTCGGCAGGCCATGTCCCATAGCGTTCATGGTGTGGTGTGATTTATGGCAGTGCAGCACCCAATCGCCAGGCTCGGTGGCCACGAACTCGATATCACGTGTGCTGCCCACCGGAACCGGCACCGTCGTCTGTGGCCAGCGACCTGCAGTAGGTATCGTCCCACCATCAGTGGCGACGACCTTAAAGGTATGCCCATGCAGATGGATTGGATGCTGATTCATGCTGAGGTTGCCCAGGCGTATCCGCACGTTTTGTCCCGTGCGCACGACTAGCGGTGAAGTCGCTGGAAAGACCTTTCCGTTGAAACTGAAGTGATTGAAGTCGAGCATCACGGACGGGTCTGCCCGGTATGTACCCGGATGCACCGACCACTCATGCAACATGAGTGCGAAATCGCGATCGGGTTGGGATTCGTGCTGGACCTCTGGATGCACGATGAACAACCCCATCATACCCATGGCCATCTGGACCATCTCATCAGCATGGGGATGATACATGAACGTACCGTGTTGTTTGAGTGTAAATTCGTACGCGTAGGTCTCGCCGGGCTTTATATGCGGCTGATTTAGACCGCCGACTCCGTCCATCCCATTGGGTAAGATCAGGCCGTGCCAGTGGATCGTCGTGTGCTCAGGTAGTTTATTGGTGACCAGTATCCGTACCCGATCGCCTTGCACCGCCTCGATGGTCGGCCCAGGCGTCTGGCCATTGTAGCCCCAACACTTGAGCCGAAAGCCTGGAGCGAATTCGCGCTCGACCGGTTCGGCGACCAAGTGAAATTCCTTGACACCCCCATTTAAGGTCCACGGCGCCTTGCTGACGTCTGGCGTTTCTACGGACCCAGGGAGGCTTTTTCTCGGCTTATTCGCTCGGGCTCCGCCATGCGGCCAAAGTGCTGCGCCGGCGGCGGCCAGGGCTGATGTTATCAATCTCCGCCTTGTCCACATGTCAGTTTTCTCCTGTCGTGCTTGCAAGTTTTTCGCCTATCGCTGCCTGTAATTGAACGCGAGCGATCCAGTAATCGCCAAGGGCGCTAATATGCTCACGCTGTGCCGCAATCTCGGCCCGTCGTGCGTCCAGCAGATCAAAGGGGCTGCTCAGCATGAAGTTGTATTCTCGTTGCACCAATCGAACTATCCGCTGCTTTAGTGGCAACAATACGTCGCGGTAATGCGCTACTCGCTCGCGCGCTGCTAACAGCCTTTCCCGGGCCGCTCGGACCTCGGCACGTATTTCTACTGCTTGAACCGCGAGTGCCTGCTGGGCGCGAAGGTAGTCGGCACGCCGGCGCCGTACTTCCGTACCCGAAAAAAGTGGCAGACGCACGGCAAAAGATGGTCCAAAAGTCCAGGCACCCTCTTCGCGCTCAGCGCTCAGTCCGAGCTCCATTCCGCCGATCCATCGTTCGGTGCGTGCTATTGCGAGCGCTCTGCCGCTTGCTTCCCGTTCGAATTTTGCGACGTGCAGATCCGCCCGATTGGCCACCGCCCTTGCTTCGAGGTCGACTACATCGAACTTTTCTTCGGGGAGAGACGGTAAGTGATCCGGCAAAGTCCATTGCGTATCGTGCCCCCAAACGCCCATCAATGCATTCAGCAATTCGCGCTGGGCTGCTGCAGCGGATTCGCTGCGAGCAAGCTCGAGCCGGGCAGACTCGAAGGATTCTTGCCGTGTTGCCAGCTCCAGTTCGCTGATGTTGCCCGCCTCATGCAACGTCTGCGCAAGTGCAAAAGCGGCTTCGACGGACTCGACAAGCAAGCGCAGCGTTGCGGTATCGATGTACTTGCGCAATACGTCGTAATAGGCGATTCGCACCGCCATCGCTTCGGCGCGAGCGCGGCCGGATATACGCTCGCGTGCAGCTGCGAACTCTGCGTCGCCAAGTAGGGTTCGGGCAGGACGCAGTATGAATTGCGATACCTCCTGGTGTATCTCCAATTCCAATGCCGACCCATGCGGAGACTTGCCAAGCTTGCCGCCTAGCACGGGATCGTCGATCCGTCCATACTCGGCCCGCTCGGCACCGGCGAGTTCGAGTTCGGCAGCCAGTAACTGCATGCGATTGCCGTGTGCAAACGCCACGGCCACAGCCCGATCGGCACTCAAAGCGCCGGTGATCTTGACCGAGTCCGTGGCCGTAATCGGCGGCAGGAACGGCCTATCGCCATCACTTAGTCCAGGCGTTGAGACCCCGCGAACGCCCTGACCTGCAACACATCCGCCGAATACCAGCACGGGCCACAAAAGCCAAAAGTTAGTGACCATGGTGAATGTGGACCTTCGTAGTATCGGATTCGGCTCGTTGTGGGCTTGGCGGTACTGGGTGTTCGAAGTCTGGATCGAGCGTCGAGGTCCGCACCCTTTCTGGAGACTGGATGGCGTTCGGATGGGCCGGATGTTCAGTGGTAAGCTCTACCAGATGGGTTCGGGCGCAACCGGTCAGGCAAACGGCGGCCAGTAACAGGCTGAATCTCCTCATTTCATACTCCTTTTCTTTATACTGTTCGACGAGAAAAACCACACGCAGACGCTGCCAATGTCGTTGGCGCGTTTGCTGCTAACGTCAAAACGGCTGAGAAAAGGCGATCAGATCAGGAGAGAGCTCTGAAGCAAATACAGAGAAGGGCCGAAGTGCGTGCTCGCGAGGGTAGGAGACGTTAATTCGGGCGCTGCCGTCGCAGGCAATACTCGGACGCAGGAAGGAAGAATGCATGGACGAAGAGAAAGGTCATTAACCGTTGCAGCCTTGACCGAAGGCGCAGTTTCAGCCGACCCCTCCAGCAAACAACAACACGGCGTAAGCCACTGTGGACCATTTACCGCCCCGTCCGCGCAGTGCATAGCGACGTTGAGGCCCGGAACCCCACCCGCGTAGCTATAGAGCGCGATAACGGCGATAAGCAAAGGTAGTTTTCGTCGATGCATCAAACTCAATAACGACCGTTAGCTACCAAACGTCAAGAATCCCGCCCCATAACGAGCGGAATTACCGGCCTGTTTCCCCTACAGTGGTATTGGAGGAAAGTCACGCGTTATGCAAATGCTTGCAAGTTTTGTAGAGCCCAGAGAACGAGATATATCGTCGATCTTATCTTTATTGCGGTGATCGGCAGGAAATTTGATGCCGCGATATACTTTGATCATGAGTATATCGTTTGGGTTTTTGCACAAGTTCGGTTTGCCTATCTGCGCATTAATCTAGCTCGCTGCCAACTCCGCCGTCCCCCAGGTGCTCGGGTCGTGCTCGACGCCGAGGTCGGAGATCGACGACCACGACTGGGTGCCGTGTTGCGAGTCGTGCAGTAGATAGGTAAAGCCGACCCGGCTAAACTCCCGCGGCGCGAAGCCGTTGAGGCCGATGGCGGGAATTTTGATCTCCAGCGAATAGCTCTTCTTGAGTTTTTTGAGGCCGGTCTTTATCGCGTCTTCGGGGCAGGGGGGTGCCTGCTCGCGGGCGTCGTCGATGGTGGTCTGGCGGCCGATGGGCTTGGCCGCACCCTTGCCGGTGCCGCCGGGCAAAAAGTAGAAGCGGTGGCAGAAGCGGTTGGCGCGGTGCTCTTTGATGTCGCGGGTGTCGATGAATAGCTCGAGGCAATCGCCCTCGGTCGGCGCGCGCGGGTTGAGCTTGTAGGTGGTCTTGTGCTTGACTGCGACGGCGAAGTAGAGGCCGCTGTCGTCCCAGGCCATGTAGGCGCTGGCGAAGGGCTGATGACCGTCGACGGCCATCAGGTCGGGGACCAGTGCGTCGTCGTCCCAGTCTTTGAGGTTGCCGTCTATTTTGGGTGGCTCCGCGCGCTGGGGGCAGTGGAAGGCGAAGTCGAAGAAGGCGCGCTGGGGCAGGTAGAGATTACTCATGGTCAGCTCGCCTTTTTGGCCAGTTGCTTTTCCTGCGCCAGGACTTCGGCGAGGATTGTACCGGTGTGGGATTGCTCGACTTTGGCGACCTCTTCTGGGCGCCCGGTGGCGACGATGGTACCGCCGCCGTCGCCACCCTCGGGGCCGAGGTCGATGAGGTGGTCGGCGGTTTTGATCACGTCCATGTTGTGCTCGATGACGACCATGGTGTTGCCAGCATCGACCAGGCGGTGCAAGACCGCGAGTAAGCGCTCGATATCGGCAAAGTGCAGGCCGGTGGTCGGCTCGTCGAGGATGTAGAGCGTCTGGCCGGTATCGGGGCGGCAGAGCTCGGCGGCGAGCTTGAGGCGCTGGGCCTCGCCGCCGGAAAGGGTGGTCGAGGACTGGCCCAAAGACATATAGCCGAGGCCGACGTCGTCCATGATCTGCAGGCGTTTCTTGATGCGCGGGACATTTGCGAAGAGCACCAGGGCGTCGCGGACCCGCATGGCGAGGGCGTCGGAGACCGAATGGCTCTTGAATTGTATCCTGAGGACCTCGGGGGTGTAGCGCTGGCCGCGGCAGTTGTCGCATTCGACCCATACGTCGGGCAAAAAGTGCATTTCGATACAGCGCAGCCCCAGGCCCTCGCAGGTCTCGCAGCGGCCGCCCGGTTTGTTGAAGGAGAAGCGCCCGGCAGTAAAGCCGCGGACTTTGGCCTCGGGCAGGTCGGCGTAGAGCTGGCGCATTAGGTCGAAGATGCCCATGACGGTGGCGGGCGTCGAGCGCGGTGAATGGCCGATGGGGCTCTGGTCGATATTAATGACCTTGTCGATGTGGTCTATGCCCTCAATCTCGTCGTACTCGCCGATGGGACGGCTGGCATTGTGTAGCTCGTTGGCGAGGGCGTTGAAGAGGATCTCCTCGATCAAGGAGCTCTTGCCCGAGCCGGAGACGCCGGTGACACAGACGAGCTGGCTCAGCGGAATATCGACATCGATACTCTTGAGGTTGTGTTGGCGCGCGCCCCTGATTGCGAGTTTCTGTGCTTTGGTTTTGCGGCGGCTCGTGGGGACGGGTATGTGCAGCTCGTCGCGCAGATAGGCGCTGGTGCGCGACTGGCCCTTGCCGAGTTTTTTGGGGGCGCCGCTGGCGACCAACTCACCTCCCTCGTTGCCGGCGCCGGGGCCGAGATCGACGATGTGGTCGGCTTCTTCGAGGGTCTCGCGGTCGTGCTCGACGAGGACGACGGTGTTGCCGAGATCTTTGAGATCCTTGAGCGCGGTGAGCAGGCGGCGGTTGTCGCGCGGGTGCAGGCCGATGGTCGGCTCGTCGAGGAGATAGAGCACGCCGGTCAGGCCCGAGCCGATCTGCGAGGCCAGACGAATGCGCTGCGACTCGCCGCCGGAAAGGGTGGCGGCGCGGCGCTCAAGGTCGATGTAGCCGAGGCCGACGCGCTCTAAAAAACCCAGGCGGGTGCGGATTTCTTGCAGTAGCTCGCCGGCGACCTCCTGCTCGTGCTGGTCGAGGTCCATATCGATAAAAAAGGGCAGGCTCTCGCCGATGGGCAGGCGGGTGAGATCGACGATGGTCTTGTCGCGCAGATAGACCGCGCGACTGTCGGTCTTGAGGCGGCTGCCCTCGCAGGCCGAGCAGGGCACGTCGCGCAGCAGTTTGCGGTGGCGCTGGCTGCTGCGGGCGCTCTCGTCGATGGTGGGCAGCACACCGCAGTAGCGGAAGCTGAGATGGTCGTCGAGTGCCAGGGTCTGGTCGGGGGCGCCGTAGAGCAGGGCGCGGCGAGCGTCGGGCGAGAGCGCGGCGAAGGGGGTGTCGAGGTCGAAGCCGAGGGCCTGACCGGCGGCTTCCAACAATCGGGCGAAGCCCTCGTCCTCTATCGCGCCCCAGGGCTCGATGGCGCCGTCGCGCACGCTGCGCTGCGGCGCGCAGACGATGAGCTCGCGGTCGATGCCTTCGCCGACGCCGAGGCCATCGCAGACCTTGCACATGCCCTGCTGGTGGTTGAAAGAGAAGCTCTGCGGCGCTAGCGGCGAAAAGGCCTGGCCACAGGAGGGGCAGGAGTAGCGGCGGCTGAGGCGGTCTTCGCGCGTGTCGTCGGGCGAGGCGATGATCAGCTCGCCGCCAGACAATTCTAGCGCTCGTTCGACCGATTCGTTGAGACGACCGCGGTCGCGGGCGCGCACGGCGAGGCGGTCGACGACCAGCTCGACGCGGTGGCGATGGCGCCGCTCGAGTGAGATCTCTGCGCGCAACTCGTGGACCTCGCCGTCGATGCGGGCGCGCAAAAATCCGTCGGCGCGGGCGCGCTCGAGCAGGGTCTCATAGCCCTCGTTGTGGCGCGGCTCGAGCGGCGCTAGTACCAGGATGCGGCGGCCCTCGGGCATGTCGAGGATGCGATCGACCATCTCCTGCGCGGTCTGCGCGCCGACGGCGACCTGGCAGCGCGGGCAGTGCTGGCTGCCGATTGTGGCGTAGAGGGCGCGGATGTAGTCGTAGATCTCGGTGACGGTGCCGACGGTGGAACGGGGATTGCGGCTGGGCGCCTTTTGCTCGATGGCGATGGCCGGCGAGAGGCCGGAGACGCGCTCGACCTTAGGTTTTTGCATCTGTTCCAAAAACTGGCGTGCGTAGGCCGATAGCGATTCGACATAGCGGCGCTGTCCCTCGGCGTAGAGCGTGTCGAAGGCCAGGGTGCTCTTACCCGAGCCAGAGACGCCGGAGATGACGGTCATCTGGTCGCGCGGGATGGTGACGTCGATATTGCGCAAATTGTGCTGGCGCGCGCCGAGGATCTCGATCTCCTTGATCCAGCCAGTGGTCTTCTGGCGGCCGTTTTTCTTTGCGGCTTTGTACTTGGCGCGGGTGGGTTGCAGTACGGGCTTGAGCGCCTGGCCGGTGTGAGATTTTTTGCTTTTGGCCACTTGTTCGGGCGGGCCGCTGACGACGATGGTGCCACCGTCCTCGCCGCCTTCGGGGCCGAGGTCGAGGATGTGGTCGGCGGTTTTAATGACCTCCATATTGTGCTCTATGACGACGACGGTATTGCCCTGGTCGGCGAAGGTATGGAGGATCTTGAGCAGTTTGTCGACATCGGCAAAGTGCAGACCGGTGGTCGGCTCGTCGAGGATGTAGAGGGTGCGGCCGGTGCTCTTGCGGCACAGCTCCTTGGCGAGCTTGATGCGCTGGGCCTCGCCGCCGGACAATGTCGGCGCGGGCTGGCCGAGTTTGATATAGCCGAGGCCGACGTCGTAGAGAGTTTGCAAGACGCGCTGGACGGGCGGAACGTTCGCGAAGAAGCCGAGGGCTTCTTCCACTTCCATCTCGAGTACGTCGGCGATGGATTTGCCCTTGTATTTGACCGTCTGGGTCTCGCGGTTGAAGCGCCGACCCTCGCAGATCTCGCAGGTGACCCACACGTCGGCGAGGAATTCCATCTCAATCAGATTGGCCCCATTGCCCTCGCAGGCCTCGCAACGGCCGCCTTTAACGTTAAAAGAAAAGCGGCCCTGTTTGTATTCGCGCAATCGGGCTTCGGGCAGCTTGGCGAAGAGCTGGCGAATGGGGGTAAAGGCGTCGGTATAGGTGGCTGGATTAGAGCGCGGGGTGCGTCCGATGGGCTTCTGGTCGATGCGGATGACCTTGTCGAGGTGTTCGCTGCCGTCGATCCGATCGTGCAGACCGGGCTCGACCTGGGCGCGGTGCAACTCGCGGTCGAGCTGCTTGAAGACGATGTCGTTGATCAGCGAGGACTTGCCCGAGCCGGAGACGCCAGTGACACAGGTAAAGAGCCCCAGGGGGATGCTGGCCGCGATGTTCTTCAGGTTGTGCTGGCGCGCGCCCTTGACGGTAAGCCACTTGCCATTGCCCGCACGGCGCTTGTCGGGGATGGCGATTGTGTCCTTGCGGGCGAGGTAGCGGCCGGTGATGGAGCCGGCGCTGCGCTCGACCTGGCTCGGCGGGCCGCAGACCATCAGTTCGCCGCCGCGCTCGCCGGCGCCCGGGCCGAAATCGACGACGAGGTCGGCCTCACGCATCGTTTCCTCATCGTGCTCGACGACGATGACGGTGTTGCCGATATCGCGCAGGCGCTTGAGGGTGGCCAACAGGCGCTCGTTGTCGCGGTGGTGCAGGCCGATCGAGGGTTCGTCGAGGATGTAGAGCACGCCGACCAGTCCCGAGCCGATCTGCGAGGCGAGGCGGATGCGTTGCGCTTCGCCGCCGGAGAGGGTGTGGGCGCCGCGGTCGAGGGCGAGATAGCCCAGGCCCATGTCGCACATCAGGTGCAGGCGGCCGCGGATCTCCTTGAGGGCTTCCTCGGCGATGAGCGCCCTGGTGTCGGAGAAGGCCACGGCGTCGAAGAAGTCGCGGGCCTCCTCGATGGCGATGGCGGTGAGTTGCGGCATATTGCGCCCTTCGATCTCGACCGCTAAGGACTCGGGGCGCAGGCGGCCGCCGTGGCAGTTGGCGCAGATCTGCGAGCCCATGTACTGCTCGAGCTCGCGGCGCTGCTTTTCTTTGGCGCCGCGGAATTTGTCCTCGAGGAAGGATACGACGCCTTCGTAGCGGTCGTCGTGCGACCAGGTGTATTTGCGCAGGTTGGTATAGGTGAAGGTGATCTTCTGGTCTCCGAGGCCGTAGAGGAAGCCGTGCTTTTGTTCGTCGGAGAGCTTTTTCCAGGGCGTGTCGAGGTCGAAGCCGAGGTGCTCGGCGGCACCTTCGTAGAGGTGCAGGCGCCAGCGATTGCTCGCGATGTCGCCCAGGGGTTCGAGCGCGCCGGCGCGGATGGACTTCCCGGGGTCGGGGACCATCAGGTTTTCGCTCATCAACACCTGGGTGCCCAGGCCGCTACAGTCGGGGCACATGCCCTGCGGGTTGTTGAAGGAAAACATCTGCGGCGTTGGCTCCTGATAGGAGATTCCGCAGGCGGTGCAGTCGAAGCTGGCCGAAAGCAGCATGTCGTCGTGATCTTCGCGACTGACGATGAAGGTGCCGTTGCTCAGGCGCAGCGCGTTGTCGACGGCTTCTTCCAAACGCGAGTCGGCCCTTTCGCGCAAAACCAGGCGATCGACGACGACTTCGATATTGTGGCGGCTGTAGCGGTCGAGGTCGGGGGCCTCGTCCAGGGTAAATATCTGGCCGTCGATGCGGACGCGGATATAGCCGGCTTTCTGTAGATCCTCAAAGAGCTCGTGATATTCGCCTTTGCGCTCCTGCACCACGGGGGCCAGGATGTGCAGCCGCGAGTCGTTGGGTAGGGCGCGGATGCGGGCGACGATCTGGTCGCGACTCTGCGCGCCGATGGGCGCGTCACAGTTGGTGCAGTGCGGGGTGCCGACGCGGGCGAAGAGAATGCGCAGATAATCGTAGATCTCGGTGATGGTGCCGACGGTGGAGCGGGGGTTCTGGCCGGCGGTCTTCTGGGCGATGGAGATGGTGGGGGCCAGGCCGGTGATCTGGTCGACATCGGGTTTTTCCATCTGGCCGAGAAATTGGCGCGCGTAGGCCGAAAGCGAGGTCACGTAGCGGCGCTGGCCCTCGGCGTAGAGCGTATCGAAGGCCAGTGAACTCTTGCCCGAGCCGGAGACGCCGGTGAAGCAGATGAGTTTGTTTTTGGGCAGTTGTAGCTGGATATTCTTCAGGTTGTGTACGCGGGCACCGCGGACGACGATATCTTGTGTTTCCATGAGTCCTGAGGGCTAAAAAGAAATAAAGTGTACTATCTAATGTGCCGTTGGCAAATGGCGCATCCGGGTAATATGGACAAGAAACTCAACAGCGCAAATAGTGATTTTTTTGGCGGCGGTCGCGATGGAGAGTTGCGAGTTGGAGGGGATGACGATCGACGGGGTGCTGGTGAATGAAGCACGCACTCAGTTGCTCCCCGTCATCCGCTCGATTTACCGTCTGCAGTGCTTGGCCAGTGGGTCGAAGTCGCGTGTTGTCGCCGCGATGCAGACTTCGCCGATCACGCCCTCGAAACGAGCGCTGCCGATATGGCCGATGGTGAGCTCGACGCCATTTGACGCGAGAGCGCCCCGTGCCTCCTGCGCCGCTGATTGCTGCCCATCGACATACAATTTGATGCTCTGTCCGTCGTAGATCCCGGCTAGGTGATGCCAGCCGGGGTCCAATGCTTTATGGGCGCTGACGCTGAAGGGGCCGGCATCGGTGTTGATGATAAAGGTCGGGCCGGGCAGGGCGGCGCAGAGGCCGCCATTGTGGCCGTAGTCGGCGTAGCGCAGGCTGAAAGAAGCGTCGCTGCCAACGCTGTCGTAGCGGAGGATCCGACCGTGCATCCAGCCATCGTCTAGATCGCTGCGCCAGGGGGCGGCGTAGAGGTAGCGGCCGTCTGTGGCGCCGGCGGTGTAGGCGGTGGTGTGCAGGCCGTCGGTGTAGTCGGCGTTGGCTGCGGTCCAGCTGGCGGGGTCGGCGAAGGGGCTGGTGGTGTCGTAGCGGAGCAGGGTGCCGTGATAAGGGCTGCGAGCAGCGCCGGGGGGGACGGGGCCGCGGAAGGGCGTGTAGTAAATGTAACGGCCATCGTAGAAGCCGCCTTTGTAGCCGGTGGGACCGATGCCGGGTGTCGCGGTGGCGTCGTGGGTCTGCCAGGTGGCGCGGTCGGTGAAGTCGCCGCGGGTGTCGCAGCGGATCATGTTGCCGTGACCGAAGGGGACAAAGTAGAGATAATGGCCGTCGTAGACTGCGCCGACATTGGCGCCCATGCCGTCAGGGGCGAAGGTCTGCCAGCTAGCAGCCGCGTCGAAATCGCCTCGGGTGTCGCAGCGCAGGACGGTGTTGGTCTGCAGGGGGACGAAGTAGACGTAGCGTCCGTCGAAGGCGGCGCCGTCGAAGCAGACGGCTTTGGGATCCTGGCTGCGGGCATCGAAGGTGCGATAGCTGGCGGGGTTTTTGAAATCGCCCTGGGTGTCGAGCCGCATGACCACGCCGCTTTCCTCGGCGTCGGCGAAAGGGGCCTTGGGGCCGTTGGTGTAGCCGGGACAGCAGTAGATATAGCGGCCGTCGAAAGCCGCGCCCTGGAAGGAGTGCGGGTGGTCGGCGTCCCACGCTGCCCAGCTGGCGGGGTCTTTGAAGTTGCGATGGGTGTCGTAGCGCAGGAAACGGCTGTGGTGGATGCGGCCGTCGTCGCGGGGGATGAAGTAGATGTAGCGTCCGTCGAAGACGGTGCCGTAGAAGCCTCTGGTAGCGAGGCCGTCGGTGCGGCCGGCATCGTAGGCTGTGTAGGCCTCGAGGTCTTTGAAATCGCGATGGGTGTCGTAGCGCAGGACGCAGCCGTGGACCGAGGTGCGGTCCTCGCGGTGGCGGATGGGACAGTAGTAGATATAGCGTCCGTCGAAAATCGCGCCGTAGAAGCCGCGGGTGTCGAGACCGTCGGTGCGGCTGGCGTCGCAGGCGCTAAAGGTGTCGAAGGAAGGGCGAGGTGCCCATTGCGAAACCAGGGGCTGCAAGCCTGCGGGCCGTGCGGTGTCGCCGCGGACCCAGGCGGTGACAGTGAGCTCTTTGCACCGGTCGGGTAGGGCGAGGGGGGAGGATGGCGAATCGCCCTGTTGCCAGGTGAATAGTGAGGTCATTTAGCGGAGTAGCAGCAGTTTGCGCGCCAAATACTCGGCCGGAGCCGAGCTGCCGACGCCCGGTCACGGAACGGTTTTGCGGAAGGACACGGATCGCTGGTCGTCAAGAAATATCCTCTAGCAGCGCTCGTACGGCGGATATCCCCGCCAGGGTTTCCACTTCGCCGCCCCAATGCTCGATGGTCAGCGGGCCGGCGTAGCCGCTCCGTTGCAGCAGGCGCAGGGCGTCGAGATACTGCGGCCGCGTGGCGCCGCCGTCGAAGCGCTTGATATGGACATCGCGGATGAGGTCATGCAAGTGTGGGTAGCCCTGGGACGGGTCTTCGCCGGCCTGGGCGGATACGTCTATTTCCCAGATGGCACCCACGTGGGCCGGCGACCCCAGCGCGTCGATGACGCGGCGCATCTGTTGCGAGGTTAGCACCAGAGTGGAGCCGACCCACTCGAAGCACAGTGCGATTTCTGCCGCTGCGGCCCACTCCACCCAGGGCGTCCAGCGTTCCACTATTCGATCGAAATAGCCGTCGAGCTGGCTGGGGCCGAAGGCCACCGGAGCGGGCGCGCGAAAGGGGAAGACGCGGACCTGGTTGCTGCCCAGGCGGTGAGCGGTGTCGAAGGTGCGCTTGAGGATTTCGCCGTTTTTGGTCACCCTGGCCTCGTCAGCTATATTGCATTTACCAACCGGTGATAATAGCATGCCGGGCCGCATCCCGCGCGCCGCGAGCAAGTCGCAGATGCGCCGAACCTGGTCGTCGTCCAGGTTTTCCAGATGGCTGTCCCACACCGGCGCGCGCAGCGATACTACCTCGACTCCGACCCGGGCTCCGGCTTCTAAGGCCTCCGCGAAATTATCGTGCATCTCGGCCGTGATATAGCTAAGCTGCATGCTAACCCTCCTCCGACAACGGCAGCTCGACGCGCACATTGCCGCGCCGCTGCGACTCGATAAAACCGAAGATGACCTCGACGACATCGATGGCCGCTGCGATCGGCGAACTGGTGGCGCCGCCCCGGTCGAGAATTTCGACCAACTCGCGCACGCCGGCGGGAATACCGCTGAGGGGCGCTTCTGGCGGCTCGATTTTTTCGCGTTGGCCGTCGCGCAGCAGCTCCGCGTCGTCCTTGTCGATGAGGATCTGTCCCTGGCTGCCGACCAGCTCGAAGCGCCACTTGGAACCTGCGGTTTTTTTTGAAGTGCCGGTGTAAAAGGCGCGCACCCCATTGGCGAAGTGGATATAGCCACTGGCCGATGGCTCCAGCGATGGAGTCCTGCCGCCGTCGCCGCGATATGCGGTATGATCCTGGTAGCCGTCCTCCAGCTCGGCGAAGACCCATGCGGGCCGGGCTCCGGCCAGATAGCAGAGGGCGTCGATGAGGTGGGTGCCGTTGCGGAATAGGGAGCCGCGCTTGCCGCTCAGTGTTCCCACGACGTATTGCAGCTCGCCAATGGCCCCTGCGGCGACGAGTTTCCGCAATTTGCGCCAGATGGGCTTGAAGCGGCGCGTGTGGTCCACTGAGAACACCACGCCATGCTCTGCCACGGCGCGTTGCATGCGGCGGGCGTCGTCCAGGCTGGTGGCCAGCGGCTTTTCACAGAAAATGGCTTTGACCCCGGCCCTGGCGGCATCGACCGTCGGTTCGGCGTGGCAATCATCGGGCGTGGCGATGGTGAGGACATCGAGCTGTTGTTCGGCCAACATCTGGCGGTAGTCGGCATAGGGCGCGATCGCGTCCCAGGTGCCGGCCCAGTGGTCCTGGAAAGCGGCTACGGCTTTGGGATTGAGGTCGCAGGCGGCGACTAGGTGGGCATTATCGAGGCCGACCAGACCGGTCGCATGCTGGATGCCGATGCCGCCGCAGCCGATGACGCCTACTCTGTATGGTGCCATGTCAGTTCCTTTGTTTTAGGTATCCTGGCTGTAGGCGCTCGGCAGGCACCCGCGTCGGCGCAGCGGGACATCGGCGCTGTCGAGCCCTACGTGTTGTCCGGGGCGCGAATATTCCTGGCCAGCCATCCGCTTGCCACCTGGGACTTGTGCGAGAAGTCGCGGCACTGGCCGCGCGCTTTGTCTCCCGCGAGACGGTATGGGTCGCCCACCGGCCCGGCGACGACCCTACGTATTTCCTCGATGATGCGCAAGCCGACTACGTTGTGCGCAGCCGATCGGGCACCCACCACTTGCTCCTGCCCTCCGCCTCCACCATCTACCCGGCTGGCGGCAAAATTTCCAGCGCTGTCTCTGCGAGGCCTTCCGCGACGTGTTGTGCGGCGCTAGTCGGGCATCTGCGTGCCGACCACCTCTATTATTGCTGCGCGGGTTTGCACCCGGCGGTCTGCTGCTGGTGGACCTCGCTGTGCGCATGTCTTTGCTGCCGGGCCGTGGCTTCTCGCGGTTGCGACGGATGAGGTCGCCATCTTGACCCTCTTTTGCCCCCTGCGTATACTGATTTCTTCTGCACAAACGACTATCCCATAATGAGGAGTTATTCGCGATGATTAAGTTTGGCGCCAATACGGTGCTCTTCGCCGGCTTCGACCTGGAGACCGCGCTCAAGCACATCCACCTGGCCGGTTACGACGGCGTCGAGTTGTCTGCGATCCAGGGCATGTGTGAGCATCTGGAGCTGGACAACTGGCAGGCGCAAGCCGACCAGATCAAGGAACTGGTGGAGAAATACGAGCTCGAATTGACGGCAATGGAGGTCGCCTCGACGGCCGAGGAGCGGTTGATCCCCGCTTTTGAAGCGGGCGCGGGGCTCGGGATTCCGGTGATCAATGTGGGCTCGGGCGGCAAGAGCGACGTAGAGGAGGATTTCCAGGCGTCGGTGGCGCAGTTGGCCAAGATGGCGGACAGGGCTCACGAGCACGGAGTGACGCTGTGCGTCAAGGCACATGTCGGTGCGGCCATCTACAATACGCCGACGACGCTGCGGGCGATGGAGGAGATCGACTCGCCGGGTTTCGGGATAGACATGGATCCCAGTCATATTCACCGGGCGGGCGAGAATACGGTGGAGGCGCTGACAGCGGTGATTTCGCGGGTCAAGCACGTGCATATACGCGATTGCGCGGTGCCGGAGGGGGGGCCGGGGGATCCAGAATTGCAGGCTTGTGGGAGAGGGGACATAGATCTGTTTGGATATGTTAGCGCCCTCCACGAATCCGGGTTGGATGTGGCACCGAGTCTCGAGGTAATCGGGGCGGACGAGTACGAGTTGGGGGCGGTGGCGACCATCGCGGCAGAGAGTCGGGGATATTTGAATGCCTGTCTGAAGGCTTGCGGGGCTGGTTAGTGCCTGTACCGGCGGGGGTGGCATGCCCACCCCCGCTGATACCCCCCATCGCCGCGCGATGGGCGCACTTCGCATACGCTCTGGAAATGCTCTCTGGGGCTCCGGCTAGCTGCGATGTATCTCCGTTTTTAGAGAGGAATCCACTATATAGCGGGAGAGAATGGGCGTAATCCGCACGTTTATTGCTATTCGCCTTCCCGGTGAGATTGAGAGGGCGTTGGGGAGGTTGGCGGCTGGCATACGCCCTGCCTGGCCCGAGCGTGGGGTGCGGTGGGTGAAGGCGGAGAATATTCATTTGACGTTGCGGTTTTTGGGAGCTACGGAGGAGGAGAGAGTAGGGGGGATTGGGGAAGGATTGGCGGCCGTCGCCGGGGAGCACGAGGCGTTTGAATTGGCCCTGGCGGGAAGCGGGTGTTTTCCCAATGGGCGGCGCCCGCGAGTGATATGGACTGGCGTTGCAGACGACGCGGGGCGATTAGTGGCGTTGCAGAGCGATATTGAGGGATTGGTACGGGAGTTGGGGTGGGAAGCGGAGACGCGGGATTATCGGCCGCATTTGACATTGGGACGCGTGCGGCAAGGTGTGAAGCCGCCGCAGGGATATTGGTGCGGAGATCCGCCAGCAATGACGTTTGCGGTCGGTGCAGTGGAGTTGATTGAGAGTGCGTTGCAGCCGGGCGGGGCCGAGTACCGGACGCGCTACACGGCCCCGCTCAGGGGTCGCGGGGTCTGAACAGGCCGAAAGAACTGGTGTAGCCGTGCAGGTAGGTGGCGGGGCCGACCGGGCCGATTTCGCCGCCGCAGAAGAAGCCGCCCAAGGGGACCTCGCCGATGGCCTGGAAGAAGGCATTGGAGTCGTGGTCGGGCTGGCCAAACAGGCCCTGGCCGCGACCGGTGCAGGTGAAGAGCAGAGCGCCGGCGGGGGGCGTGTCGTCGCGGGTTTCCCGGTAGTGGTCGAGCAGGATCTCGAGGTCTTCGCGGGCGGCGTCGGCGTCGCGGAGATGGAATTGCACTGTCTGGCCAGGGCGCAGTTCGTCGCCGACGGCCAAAAAGCCGCGCTCTTGGTCCATGTGGATGACATTGCGCATCAGGAAGTCGCCGGGCTCGAGGTCGTCTTTGAGCTCGGTGGAGGCGACGCCGAGGTGCAGGGCGTACTGCATGCGCTCCTGGTCCTCGGAGGGCAGCGATTGGTAGAGTGCGGCCAGCACCTGAAAGGCGGGCTGGCCGTCGAGCTCGCGGAGGATGTGTTCCTCGCAGGCCGTCACTGTCAGCGGCGGGCCGATGGGGCGGCAGCCCTGGGCGACGATGGTATCGACCTGGATATTGCCCTGGAGCGCCACGCCGATCAGGCCCGAGCGGTGCAACTGGCCGTCGAGGAAGAGTGCGTTGCCCTCGATGACCGAGGCCAGGCCGCCGACTTGCGCGGCGTTGGGAAAGGCGTAGTCGATGCCGGCGAGCAGGGGCCGCGGGTCGCAGGGTGGCGGGCCGATTGGGTCGGCGAGCAGAATGAAATATGCCTGCTCACTGCGGGGCACGCCGAGGGCGGCCTCCCAGGCTTCGGGGCCCTCGTCGGGGCCGGGCAAGGCGTCGAGGTGGAAGGTGTGGAGATCGACATCGGGCAACCGGGCGACCGACAGCGCGATGGCGGGCTGGTGCTCGATCTCACGCGCGCCCCCGACGATGCCGACTGCGGTGCAACCGATAAAGGCGCGCGGGGCAAAATAGGTGCGGATCCGCTCGGAGATATGTGCGAAACTGTCGCTGTACTGGGGCGCGACGAAGGCGCAGACCAGGTCGGCCTGGGGGCCATCGAGCTGTTCGCTAATCGTCCGCTCGAGTTCGGTGAGGGCGGCGGTCGGCTCGGGTTGAGTGGATATGGCGGAGGCCCATCGCATAGGGGTGTATATAAACACAATTCGAGGGGATATTCAACCCTGTCGATGGAGGAGCGCGCATGACCGGCAGACCGTATGTATTGGCCGAGACCAACTGGAAGGCGGTCAAGGCGACGGACTACGAGGTGGCGGTGCTACCCTGGGGGGCGACCGAGGCCCACAACTACCACCTGCCCTATTCGACCGACGTGGTGCAGTGCGACGAGATCGCGGCAGCAGCGGCTCGCATCGCCTGGGATCGCGGCGCCAAAGTGATCGTGTTGCCGACGGTGCCCTTTGGGGTCAACACCGGCCAGCTCGATATCAAGCTCGATCTTAACCTCAACCCATCGACCCAACTGGCGGTGTTGCGCGATCTGGTCGCGGCGCTCGCACACCAGGGCATCCCCAAGCTGCTGGTGTTGAACGGCCACGGTGGCAACGATTTCAAACAGATGGTGCGCGAGCTCCTACCGCGCTTCGACGTGTTTATTTGTTGCATGGATTGGTACCGGATCGTGCCCGACGGGATATTTGCAGCAGGAGGCGATCACGCCAATGAGATGGAAACTAGTCTGATGCAGCATCTGCGGCCGGATTGGTGTTTGCCGCTGTCGGAAGCCGGCGCCGGCCGCGAACACAAATTCAAAATCCAGGCGTTGCGCGAGGGGTGGGTGTGGACCCAGCGCGACTGGACCCGGGCGACCGACGACACCGGGATCGGCGATCCAGCGCAAGCGACGCCCGCAAAGGGGCGGCAGTGCCTAACGGCGGTGTCCGGCCGTATCGCTGATTTTCTCGTTGATTACGCCGCCGTCGCCGTCGACGACTTCTACGAGTAGCGATGCAATACTACGCCTTCGCGGTGCCGGGGTTGGAGGAAATCGCCGGGCAGGAGCTCGCCGAGCTGGGGGCGGATGTGGGCGAGCGGCGGCGCGGCGTGGTCTTTTTTAGCTGGGACGGCGACCCCCAGGGCCTGCTGGCGCTGACCACGGTCGAGGACGTGTACGCGCTGGTGGCGCGCGATACGGTCAAGCGCTCGCGCGAAGGTCTAGAAGAAATCGAGGCGCTGGTCGCCGATGCGGAGCTCTTCGAGCTGGCGGTCGGCGCGCACCGGCGGGCGCGGCCGAAGCGGATCAAGCGGATCAGCTATCGGGTGGTGGCCCAGCGCCACGGCGGTCGCCAGCGCTATATGCGCAAGGAAGCGCGCAAGGCGCTGGAGCGGGCGATAGGCCGTCGCTTTCCGCGCTGGCGGAAGGTCGAGGAGGAGGCACTAATCGAGGTGTGGGGCCTGGAGGCCGACCGGCAGCTGCTGGTGGGGGTGCGGTTGTCGGATCGCACGATGCGCCACCGCACGTATAAGGAGGCGCAACTCGAGGCTTCGCTCCGGCCGACGGTGGCGCGGGCGATGGTGCGGCTCTGCGAACCGGGTGTTGACGATGTCTTTCTCGATCCGATGTGCGGGGCGGGAACCATTCTCATCGAGCGGGGCGAATACGGGCGCTATGGGCAGTTGTTGGGCGGCGATATACGCCCTGAGGCGGTGGCCGCCGCCCGCACCAATATCGGGCCACGCTACAAACCCATCGAGGTGCGCGAGTGGGACGCGGCGAGCCTGCCGCTCGCCGCCGGTGCGGTCGATCGGGTGGTGTGCAATCTGCCCTTCGGCAAGAAGATCGGCGAACTGTGGGAGCTGCAGACGCTCTACGGGCGCTCTGCCGGCGAGATGGCCCGAGTGCTCAAGCCGGGCGGGGTGGCGGTGCTGTTGACCAGCGAGCGGGCCGCGCTCGAGCGGGCGCTGGCCGCGGCGGAGGTGCTCTACATCGAGCGCTTGATGCCGGTGGAGGTGCTGGGGCAGGAAGCGTTCTTCTTCAAGTTGAAGAAGGTTATTTGAGTAGTACCAGCCGCCGTGTAAGCACCCCCTGCGGCGTCTGCAGGCGGTAGAAGTAAAGGCCACTGGCTAGCACTCGGCCGCGGTCGTCCCTACCATCCCAAATCACTTCGTGATATCCAGTCGGCGCATGGGCGTCGATCAGCTGCCGTACCACCTGGCCGCGGGCGTTGTAGATGGAGAGCCGCACGTCCGTCGCCACTGGCAGGCGGTAGGCGATGGCGGTCTGCGCGTTGAAGGGGTTGGGGCGATTTTGTGCCAGGGCGTAGTCGGCGGGCAGCGGGGGGTGGGCGACGGCGGTCGCGCGGGGTGGGGCTTCGATGCGCAAAACTGCGTTGTGGACGAAGTCGGTGGAGACGTAGAGGTGTCCCTCGGCGTCCTCGGCCAGTCCCACCGGCGTGCCCCAGACCCCCTGTGCGGAGCCAAGGCCGGTGAGGAAGTCTGCGAGATGGGCGTCGGCGCCGTCGTGGCCGCTGAACAGCGCGACGACCTTCCAGCCCGGAACCGCGGCGTTGTGTCCGGCGCGGAAGACGACGAAGGCCGCGCCGCGGTAGCGAGGCGGGAAGCGCTGGCCAGTGTAGAAGTGGATAGCCATCGGCGCGAGGCGGGCCGGGGCCAGAGCCACGGGACGCGGCATCGTTGCGATAAGATCCAGGTCGTCCGGGGTGAGCGGTGGCACCGCGCTGTAGCCGGGGACGCTGAAATCGACCAGGCTTTGCCAGGCATAGGCGAAGGGAAATCCGTAGAAGCCGCCGTCGCGGATGATATAGACGGTTTCGGGCGGCAGGCTGCGACCCTCGCGGTCGTGGCCATTGACGGTGGCCCACAATTCGTTGGTCTGCGGATGCAGGGCCAGGCCGGCGGCGTTGCGCAGGCCGCTGGCGAAGACGCGGCGGTTGTTGCCGTCGAGGTCGAATTGCAGAACTGCGGCGCGTTCGGGGTTTCGCTCGCGGCAGAGGTCGCAGGTCGAGCCGACTGAGACGTAGATTTTTTCGTTGTGCTCGTCGAAAACCAGCGTGCGGGTGGGGTGGATGTCTTCGACGAGCGCCGGTGTTTCGTCGCCGGGCTTGCGGCCTTCGTAGATATCGTCGGCAGAGGGCAACGGGGCCACGAGGTGGCGGCTCTCGTAGAAGCCATCGCCGTTTTCGTCGATGAGGCGCACGAGCTGGTGGTTGTCGGCGGCGTAGAGCGCGCCGCGGAAGAAGGCCAGGCTGTGGATGCGGCGGAAGCCATTGGCAACGACCAGGCGCTCGTCGGCGATGCCGTCTTTGTCGTGGTCGGGCAGGGCGACGATCTGGCCGCGGTTTTCGCCCGGGACGCGCATATTGGCCACGTGCAGCACGCCGGTGGGGCCGAAGGCCATCAGACGCGGGCCGAAGAGGCCGTCGGCGGCGAAGACGCGCGCGGTGAAGCCGGGCGGGAGATTGAGCGTCAGGGGTTCGTCGCCGAGCGATGCCTGGAAGCGGGGCGGGATGTGGACGGGGATGGGCTGGAGGTCGAGATCGACGGTCGGGGTGAGTTCGAAACTGCCGGGGGCGTAGGTTTGCGGCACAGCCGGTGGAGCGGCGGCCAATAGCAGGCACAGGGCGGCCACTGCTTGACGGGATCGGCCGGTCTTTGGTATTGTTCTGCGCATCGGCTAAAAAACAAAGGAGTGAATCATGGGGTATTACGATGGAAAGGTAGTTATCGTCACCGGCGGTGCCAAGGGCATCGGGTCCGGTATCACGCGGGGCTTTGCCGCAGTCGGCGCCCGGGTCGCGGCGCTAGACATCGACGAGGAGGCGGGCCAGGCGATCGAGGCGGAAGGTGCGGATTTGGCGGGAGAGATAGCGTTTTACAACGCCGATGTCGCTGCTGACGAAGCGTGCCGTAGCACCGTCGCGCAGATCACCGATGCCTGGGGAACGGTCGATGTATTGTGCAATAATGTGGGGATTCAGCCGGTGCCCAGCTACAAGCTGGCGCACGAATTGCCGCTGGAGATGTGGGACCGGATCATCGATGTCAACCTCAAGAGCTTCTTCCTGATGGCGCGGCACTGCTTGCCGCACATGATGAAGCAGGAAAAGGGCGTGATCATCAATACCGCCAGCGTGCAGGGGCTGCAGTCGGCTGGCATGGTTTCGGCCTACGCCGCCAGCAAGGGCGGGGCCCTTTCGCTGACGCGGCAACTGGCGCTCGATTACGCCAAATACGGCATCCGCGTGCTGGCGGTGAACCCGGGCGGGATCCAGACGCCTTTGGTCGA
Source organism: Gemmatimonadota bacterium (assembly GCA_002724215.1). GTDB lineage: Bacteria > Latescibacterota > UBA2968 > UBA8231 > UBA8231. Next base: position 21,331 of record PBOD01000078.1, read on the forward strand.
CGAGGTGATCGAGGCCTTCGGGCTCGAGCGCGAGCAGTTCTTCAAGGACTACGCCAAGCTGCATCCGATCGGACGCTACGGCCAGCCGGCCGATATCGCCAATGCGATGGTCTTTTTGGCCAGCGACAAGGCGTCGTTTATGACCGGCGAAAATGTCTGCGTCGACGGAGGGTTGATGGCCAAGGGTGCGTGGGCCGAAATCGAGGAATGAGCCAGCTCGATAAGGAGTGCCATAGCCGGTCCGCTGTGCGGGCCGGTTTTTTTGTGGGTAGAGGCGACCTACTCCGGCCCGGCCCCACGGCCGCGGTAGACGATGCTTCGGGCGGGGATGTTGCGATACCGCTATCAGCCCCGCGATGGCTCATCCATTTCTGCGCGCGCCTCGCGCGCTAGTGCGGCGAGGTGGCCGTCGTTGGCCATGGGCTGCTCGAGGTGGACCATGCGCTCGGGTCCGGCAGTGGCGACCATGGTGTCGCCGTATTTGCGCTCGACCCAGAAGCGCGCCGAGCCGGATATGTAGTCGCGCAGGTCCTGGAGGCGGTCCTGCGGATAGCGCTGGCAGAGGTTGATGGTGAACATCCGCCGGCGTTTTGAGCCGCCGAAGGCCGCGTGTTTGGTGTTGTGGTTGAAGCAGACGACGTCGCCGGGTTGGGTTTCAAGGGCCATGGCGGGAACATCGGCGCCGCCGATGGCCCATTCGTCCTGGCTCCCTTTCACCTTTTCCTGCAGCCAATCGGCGTAGGGTTCGCCCTGGCGGTGGCTGCCGGGAATTACTCTGAGCGCCCCGCTGTCGCGGGTGAGGGGGTCGAGGTAGAAGGCGATTTTCAGGTGGGTCGGGTCGGTGGCCTTCTTCCAGCCGTCGGAATGCCAGCCGGTGTCGCCAACGTAGTAGTTGCCGTCCGAGCCCATGTAGTTGAAATCGGCGCCGAGCAGGGGCTCGGCGATGCCGAGGATGCGGGGGTCGTCGAGCAGGCTGCACAGGGTTTCGTGCTGGTCGATAAAGGGGACGATGCAGGAGCGGGCTTGGCCATTGTGGGGTTGGCCGTTGTGGCCGCCGCCGTTTTGGGCCCAGATTTCTTCGAAGGCGGCAGTGATTTCTTCGCTGCGGTCCGACAGCAGCTGGGAAAAGCCCAGGTAGCCAAAGGTGTGGAAGAAGTGAATTTGTTGGGGGGTTAGTTGCATGGTAGGTGTTCCTTATTGGTGAATCTGCTCCTGAAAGGACCTGCGCAGGCTTCAGCTTTTTGCATGGGCGATTGAGAGTTCGACGCCGGTGAGGGTGGTCTGGTTCGCTCGATGATTTGATTTGAGTTGGACCTCTATTTCGTTTACTCCCTGTACCAGGATGGAATCGTCGATCGCATACTCTGCGCTTATTCCCTCCATTTTCTGCTCTTGTGGATAGGTGGGATAGTTGGCCCAGAATAATGTCGCCACCTGTTGCCGCATCCAGCCGTCAAAATTCACTTGCGCCCGATCCCAGGAGAGGGCGTGGNNATTGAGGCGCACTTCGAGCCGGTCGTCCGGCGNCAGATTTTGCAGCCGCAGGGCCAGGCTGCCGGTGACCTCCTGTATCTCGTCTGAAANGCGGATAGTAAGCGTTGGTCCAAGGTCGGCATCGGCGGGCAGGGGGACGGGGAGTTGGGTTGACGGGTGGGCGTGGCGGAAGGCGGCGCTGTGGCCCTCGGTGGGGCTGAAGGGCAGGGTGGGGCTGATTTCGTAGCGCTTGTCGAGTTTNTTGAGGGTNGCGAGGTCGGAGAATTCGGCCGCGGTCTGGCGGTTCCACTCGGGGGCCATGGAGAAGAAGTTGTAGAGATAGATGCCATCAGCGCCGTCTGTGAGCCAGCGCAGGGCTAGGGCGCGGAGGAAATGGCGGTCCATGTGGCGGGTGGCTTCGATGCAGCCGTAGATGAGGCAGGGGGTGTCGGCGGCGGCGCGGACGAATTCGTCGACNGGGGTTTCGAAGGAGATGAAGCCGCCGCCGACTACGGCGATATCGACCAGGCCGGCGCGGATCCAGTGCGCGACGTCGAGGCCGATTCGCTTGGAATCGGCGAGGGTCGGGGGTACGCGGACGGCCAGTTGNAGCCGCTTGCCGCGTTTGGCGGATACTNCATNGAGGCGGGCNTTGATGCGGGCGACGAGGTCGGTCATCAGATACGCNTTGGCCAGGGACTCCTCCATGCGGAAGAAGGCNGAATGGCGCATGAAGTCGAGTTCGACGCCGTCGACATCGAAGCGCTCGAAGGTCTCACAGGCGATGCGATAGACGTGNTCGCGGACGGCGGCGTGGGCGAAGTCGAGGCCGCTGCGGATACCCCACTGCACGGAATTTTCGGGGAAGATTTCGCCGGGGCGGCCGATGAGCAATTCGGGGTTTTCGCGGCGGAAGGAACCGTAGCCNGGGTGCGCTGGGTCGATGACATAGTGGCTGTTTACGCGCACGCGCGGGAAGAAGGGAATGCCCGCGTTGCGGCACAGATCCGAGAGTGCNGTCAGGGGGCCGCCGCTGTCGGCGATGAGCTGGCGCAGGTTGGCGGCGAGTTGGCTTTCGATGCCNGGGGTGGCGGAATGGACGAAGGAGGGCGAGGTCGGATCGAGGGCGTCGCTGTCGGCGCCGAAGATTTCGCCGATTTCGGTCTCGTAGAGATAGACCTCGTGGTCGCCGGTGCTCCACCACAGCGCGCCGCCGGTGCCGGCGTAGCCATCGACGACCTTNGCCTTGAGGTCNGCGGCGGTGACGCCGGCCTGGGCGGTGAAGATCCAGCAGTCGTCGGTGAAGATGACCGGCGGCGCGCTGCGCTTCACGATGAGCGCTCTAGGTAGGCTTTGACGATGTCGATGATTAACGCGATGTCGTGGCGCGCTGNGGTGAGCGGCGTGCGCGGGGTTTCGCCCTGGGTGATGCAGGCGTGGAAGTGCTGCAACTCGCGCACAAAGGGGCTGGCCCAGGCAACGGCCGGATGCTGGGTGATCGCTTCGCCATCAGCGTCGAGGGTCNGGATCTCCAGAGTCGAGAGGATGCCGCGCGAAAAGCCGGTGGGGTATTGCAGCAACACGCGGCGGTCATCGCCNCAGATTTCCAGGGTTTCCTTGAAATCTCGCACATCCTTGAGNTCGACCCAGGTGGCGGCGCAGCGCGCGCCGCCGGGATAGGCGAGGATGGTGCTGATCCCCCAGCCATCGTACCAGATCTCACTGCTGACGACCCGCTCGGGCACGCCCATGATCGCGCGCAGGCCGTAGAGGTCGTGGATCATGCTGCCGGACAGGTGGCCGAAGGCGCCCTTTATATCGTCGGAGACTTCGCCGATGGCCTCGTGCACGGCGGCTTCGCGCGCGGCACGCGTCTTGGCGACTTCTGCGGCGGGCAGGTCATCTTCTGCGGTGCGCAGCAGGCGGAAATGCGCCAGGTGGTGCGAGTTATTGGTGTGCAAGTGGTGGATTTGCACGAAGCGAATCGGGGCCATAGCGGAAGCTTCCGCTGCGGCGAGTTCGAAGGCCGGGTCGTAGACCTTCATATAGGCGGCGAGGCCGACAGTGCCGGCGGCTTGTTGCGCGGCGATAATGCGGTCGGCCTCCTGCAGCGAGAAGCATATGGGTTTTTCGATAAAGACGTGCTTGCCGGCCTCGAAGGCGGCGACGGCGATTTCGGTCTTGGGGTCGGTGTGGCAGAGGATTACCGCGTCGAGATNGTGGGCGAGCAGTTCGCGCCAGTCGCCGGTGTGGTGCGGCACGTGGTATTCCTCGGCGACGATGCGGGCCTGGCTCGGCGAGAGGTCGCAGACCATTTCGACGGTGTAGAGGTCCTTGAGCGCGGCGAGATTGGGCAGGTGCTGGACCTGGGCGACGGCGCCGCTGCCGATTATGCCGATGCGGACGGGGGCCATAATCAACCCAGCTTTCCGGCGCGGGGCNTCAGGTCGTTCCAGAGGTCGCCCATCGCGTCAATTTGCTTGTAGCTCTGATAGACGCCGTCCCACATTTGTTCGCGGATGGTGCTGGCTTTTGCTTCGTTGCCCTCGGCGAGTGCGGCCTTGAGTGCGGCATTGTGCTTGCGTTGGACGTCGGCGTTGTANCGGGCGGCCTGNGCCAGCGCGTCGGCGGCGGCGGTGAAGTNGTCGATGAGGGCGTCGATGGGGGTCTCGGTATCGGTCTCGACGTCGTAGGAGCTCGAGGCCTGGAAGGCGGTGGGGTGGCGGGTGCCGTCTTTGTCGCGGCCGGTGTGGGTGGGCTGGATATGCGGGGTGACCGAGAGGTACATGATCATCGGCTCGTCGCTGGTGACGCGGACCTGGTGGATCTCGTCGGCGAGGGCGAGGCAGAGCTGTCCCGGGTGGAGTTCTTGCTCGTCGCCCTCGATATAGAAGATGCAACTGCCCTGGAGGATGAGGAAGATCTCGTGGCCGAGGTCGTGGCTGTGCATACCGGCGACCTGGCCGGGCTCCATGCGCAGGAAACGCGAGCGGATGTGGGGAGTGACGAGGAGNTTTTTTATGTGCTCCTCGTTGCGGAAGTCGAAGATTTGGAAGGCCATGGGGTGGTGCTCCTTGCGTTGGTTGGTCTATGAGCGGTTGACGGTACGCAATGGGCTATGCCTTTCAACCGTCGGTGAGGGCGTCTCTTATTCGTTTGGCCAGCATTTCCTCGTCGCCGTCGTGGACGGTGTGCATGTGGAACCGGAGAACCCCAGNGCCAGGATCGAGCCAGACCGAGGGGTCGCCGCCGCGCAGGATTTCGTCGATTGCGGCGGCGGTTTTGCCGAGGGCCTCTTCGTCGAGGGTCAGGGTGAGGGTNGATGAATGCGCGTCGGATACCGTTACAAAGGGTATTTCGCCCAAATGACCGCGCAGGGCAGCGGCTCGGGCGACGTCGCCCTGGATGCGGGCATCGTGGTCCATTTCGAGCCAGCGGCGCAGGGCGGCGACCACGCCGGCGACTTCCTGACGATCGATCTTCAGCGGGCGGCCAATGCCCTGAAGATGGCGAGTTTCAAAGCAGGCGAAGCTGTGCAGCAGGGCGGCTTCGACGAGGTCGGCGCGGCCGCAGAGGACGCCCGAGGAGTTGGGGGCGCCGAAGTACTTGGCACCGTAGCCGACNAGGTCCGCGCCCATGGCGGTGTACTTTCGGAAGCCGTCGAGGGGGTAGACGTGAAAGGCAGCATCGACGAAGACGGGAATGTCGCGGGCGTGCGCTATCTCGATTATCTCGGGCAGGCTGAGGATATCGATGTCGATATCGATGGCCGGGTAGAGCACCATCGCGGTTTGCTCGTCGAGGGCGGCGGCGAATTCGTCGGCACTGGTGCCGGTTGCGGAACCGGGCTCGACGAAGGTGGTGCCGGGTTGGCGCACGACGCGGGCGTAGGTGTAGAATTGGGTCCGGGCGGCATCGCGGTAGCGCTGGGCCCGCTGGATGACCACCTTGTTCTTGAGGCCAGTGGTATCGGGCAGGCGGGCCATTTTATCGGCGTCGGCACCGGTGATGCAGGCGGCGGTGCCCAGGTACATGGCGGCGGCGCAACCGGGGGTGATCANCGCGGCCTCGGCGTCGATGAGGTCGGCGACTACGCGGCCGGAGCCGCGCAGCAGCTCTTCCATATCGACGTAGTAGCGGCCAGCCAGCTCCATGGCGGCGGTGACATCTGGGTGNGGGATGGAGCCGCCGAGGAAGGTGCGGGGGCCGAGGGCGTTGATCACCGGTCTGGCGCCTAGCGCCGAGTAGAGATCGCGGGCTTCTTCAGTCATATTCTTCTCCGTAGGACCAGCCGCCCGGCAACTGNGCTGGCGGCGCCAGCAGCAGGGGCAGGCCGTTGTGTTCGAGNCGGAATCGCAGGTGTTCTAGCTGCGGGTTGGATTTGGCGCGCACGCCGAGCAGTNGCGGTCGCAGGATGTCGGGCGGATATAGCTCGGGTTCGGGGTATTCCAGCAGGGCGACGGGCTCGTCGGCGGGGAGGCCGGCCATCTCGATGGCNANCTCGANGGCGANGTCGAGGCCGCCGATACGGTCGATCAGGCCGAGTTCGCGCGCGCGCTGGCCGGTCCAGATGCGGCCCTGGGCGATTTCCTCGACCGCCTTCGGCTCCATATTGCGGCCGCTGGCGACCTTGGCTACGAAGTGGCCGTACATGGCGCGGATGGCGTGTTCCATGCGGGTCTGTTCGGCGGCGGTGAGATTGCGGTCGGGAAGGTCGAGGCCGATCAGCGGCAGCATCAGGCCGAAGGGCAAATCGGCGTGGCGTCCGGCTTGCACGCGGTCGGTACTCAGCCCGAGCTTNTCCTTAAAGCCCTTATTGTAGGCCCAGCCGCTGATCACGCCGATCGAGCCGGTGAGGGTATTGGGCGCGGCAACGATGGCGTCGCCGTACATCGAGATCCAGTAGCCGCCCGAGGCGGCGACAAAGCCCTGCGAGACGACGACCGGCTTTTGTCCGCGGCATTTCTGCACCGCGGCGGCGACTAGGTCGGAGGGCAGAATATCGCCACCGGGCGAATCGACGCGCAAAACCAGTGCGTCGGCGGATTCGCAGGCGGCGGCGATGTCCTCAACGAGGACGCGGCCGCGGATGCCGGTATCCATGGCGCAGACGCCGAGGGCGTAGACGATGGCAATTTTTTTGCGTGCGCCCCAGCGCAGGTCGGCGGGGCGCACATAGTTGGCTGCCGGGGTCAGGGCGCGGGGGTTGGCATCCAATTCCTCGANAATGGCGTCTATTTCGTCCCAGCGACCGAGGCGGTCGACCAGGCCGGCGTCGAGGGCCTGCTGTGGCAGGAAGACGGCGTAGTCATCGACCAGGCGGTCGAAGGCTGCAGGGGTCAGNGCGCGCGCCGTGCCGATTTCGTNGCGGGCGAGNTCGTACCAGTCGTCGAGCAGGGCCTGGAGTTGCTCGCGGTCGGCTGCGGACATGTCCTCGCGCGCAAAGGACTCCATCGCCGACTTGTATTTGAAAAANCGCCACTCCTCGAAGCCAATGCCGAGTTTGTCGAGCGCGCCCTTGATGTAGGTCTGGCCGGCGACATAGCCCTCGACCGTGAGCATCCCGGCTGGATCGAGGACCAGGTAGTCGGCGACCGAGGCGAAGTGATAGCCGAANATACGGACGCGATCGATGTAGATGATCACCCGCTTGCCGNCGGCGCGGAATTGGCGCAGTTTCTCACGCAATTCCCAGGCCATCTCGGGGTTNATGCGCAGGCCGGAGGCGTTGATGGCGAGGCCNGCGACCACGGGNTCNCGGCGGGCGCGCTCGATCAGGGCGAGCAGATCGACGAGGGTTTTGGAGGGGTCGAAGAAGGCGTAGCGGCGGTGGCGTACCGGGCCCGAGAGTTCGAGNTCGAGATAGCGCGGTTNCGGCTTNAACAGCGCGTGTAGCGCGTTGGGCTGTAGCGANCCGAGGCGCAGGGCGTAGGTTGCGAATGTCCGTTCCCCGTCGCGGTCGAAGCGCGCCTGGGTTTGCGCGCCTACCGCGCCCAGACCCAGACGCAGGCCGAAGCTTATGGTCTGGTTGTCGAAGTANCGNCCGGTCAATGCCAAGCCGGGCANGACTTCNANNGCGGCACCGGCGCTCCAAAAGTTGGCGCTGCCGCNNGGGGCGCTGGCGTAGTCGGCAAAGAGGGTCAGCCGCTGGTCGCCCAAAGGGCGCAGAGCCAGATCGAGGGCGGCTTCGCGACTGGCGGTGGAGTGATTGGCGGTGAGGGTGGCGCCGATGGATAGGTGCGGGTTCGGGCGCCACAGGCCGCCGAGAACGAAGTGGTTCTGGCGGCGGAATAGATCGGTNCGTCCGCCGGCCCAGCCCGCGGCCAGGCCGACGCTAAAGCGGCGGTCGCCGCCGCCGAGGCCGATGCGGTATTCGCTGACGCTGCGGCCGGCGAATTGCTGGCGGATCATCCCGANNCCGAGGCGTGGCCACGCGGTAAAGAGGCCCCACTGGTTGGCGAGGCGCAAAGGGTCGTCGGCGGTCGACCAGGCGAAGACATTTTCCATGCGCTCGACGTAGGTCAAAAGCGCGGGGTTTACGTAGCCGTAGAGCCCGGCGTCCAGAGCCCCGGGGGCGGCGAGGATGAATTCGCTGCGCTCGGCGTAGGGAATAAATGGGGTTTGGGCTGCGACCGGCAGGGCCANAAGCAGGGCGCAGAGGNCTTTTAGCGCAGAGCGGATGCCTTTATAATTAGTTGTCATTGCGCCAGAATGAAACGGCTTGCAGGATCATCTGTCAAATAAGAGGGGAGATCATGACGGAGGANGTACCGAGACTACCCGACGAGCACCTGGGCAAGGCCCGNGAGATCGCCGTCGCCAAACGCACCAGGCAGCGCTGCAAAACCTGCTACGACCGCGGCTATGTCGGCACNAATCAGAACAACATGCTGGTGCCNTGTTCGAAATGCGTCGATGTTGATGCGGTGATGGAGGATTGGAAAAACTACGTGGCAGCAACGCCGGAGTTGCAGGAGATGTACGGGGATTATTTCGAGGAGGAGGGGGAGGCCGAGGATCAGTCCGGCACGGCCGAGCGGTCAGAGGGATAAAGAGGCGGGTCGTCGCGAGGAAGCGCACGACGGCGANCGCGGCGCGCTCGTCTGAAAATGGCANNGAGGTGGTGCAGACGCCGCATATGGACGCGCTGGCGGCGAGGTGGCCGGGTGCTTAGTCCGCTGCGTCGAAAAAGCTTAAGTCCCCCTTGCCCTCGCGCAGCACGGTGGCCTCGTCGCCGATGAGNGATACTACACTTGATGCCTCCACCGGCAGCGGGCCACATTCCACAATCAGATCGACGTGNGGTCCCAACTCGTCTTGCAGTTGCCACGGCTCGGTGATGACCTCCTGCGCGGAAAAGTTGGCGCTGGTGCTCAGGATCGGCTGACCCAGCGCCTCGACCAGTGCCTGTGGCACCGGGTGGTCGGGAATGCGCAGGCCGACGGTTTTCTGCCTGGTCTGGAGGACNCGCGGGGTCTGGCGAGTGGCCGGCAGCACGAAGGTGTANGCGCCGGGCAGGCAGCGCTTNAGTATGCGGTGGGCGTAGTTGGAGACGCGGGCGTAGTCGCTGACATGGNNCANGTCGGCGCAGACGAAGGACATCGGCTTCTTTTTGTCGCGGCCCTTGATTCGCTGCACGCGCTCGATGGCGTTCTTGTTGGTGATATCGCAGCCGAGGCCGTAGATGGTGTCGGTTGGGTAGACGATGACGCCGCCTTCGCGCAAGACCTCGACGGCGCGCTGGATGTGGCGACCCTTGAGGCGGTCCGGGTGGACGCTGAGCATTTCGGCCATTAGCGCTCGCGATCTATTTTGGCGACCCAGGTCTCGACCACCGCATCGACCATGGCCTGACCGTGCTCGGCATTGGCGGTCCAGCTATTTTTTTCTTCGTCCTGGCGGCAATACCAGGGTGCGTCGGCGGAGAGGCGGTCTTGCTCGACGAGTTCGGGGCGGGTCGCGAGCAGGAAGGAGGTTTCGTTGTAGCCGGCGTGGTCGCCGCCGGCCGGCGGGCTGGCCTCGGGCAGGATCATGGGCTGGACATNGATNCGCCCACCCCNATCTTCCATTNGGTCCAANTCAGANCNGTCGCCCCACCAGCCGTGCGGGTGGCCCTGGCTGAGCACCGTCTCGAAATGGAGCTCGGCGGCGCCTTTCTTGAAGGCCAGCGCCAATGCTCCATCCATGCCCTGGTGCATGATGATGACGTAGGTCTTGCGGAATCCCATGGCGATAAAATTGTGCAGTATGCTCTTGACCAGGTGCGCGAAGGCNTCGTAATCGGGGTCGATCGTGCCGTCTGCGGGTCCACCGAGAGCGTAGCCGGTAGGGCCGTAGTCGAAGGACGGGGCGATGGCGCAGGGCGTACGCGCGGCGACGCGNTCGCATATCTCCTCGACGATGAGGGTGTCGTGGCCGATGGCCATGTGCGGNCCGTGGGTTTCGATGCAGCCGGCCGGNACCAATAGCGGGTGGCCNNTGGCCACCAGTTCCTGGAGTNGGTATGGACGCAGGTGTTTGAGGTGCATGAGTATCCTTTGTGGCTATTGGCCNAGGNGGTCGCCGAGGGCGATTGTGCCGNCGGGCACCAGGTCGCGGCTGCACNGCGCANGGCAAAGAAGGGTTGTGAGTNTTGCGTTCATTTGTGTTGGCACCAGCGGGCTGGTACTTTAAAGCGGTCAGGGCTGCCCCCGGNGGGCAAAACCTGATAAATATAGGACACAACAGCCGCCTAAAGCCAGAAAAGTGAGGGTATGGCGCACACTGTTATCGGCACTGCGGGGCATATCGATCACGGCAAGACGCTGCTGGTCAAAGCCCTGACCGGCACCGACACCGACCAGGCCCCTGAAGAGAAGGCGCGGGGGATTACCATTGAGCTCGGCTTTGCCTTTCTGGGCGAGCAGGCGACGATAATTGACGTACCGGGCCACGAGCGCTTCGTCAAGACGATGGTCGCCGGAGTCAGCACTATCGACGTGGCGATGCTGGTGATCGCGGCCGACGACGGAGTGATGCCGCAGTCGCGCGAGCATCTGGATGTCTTACAGCTGTTGGGCGTCGAGCGCGGGGTGGTGGTGCTCAACAAGGTCGATCTGGCGGAGCCGGATTGGCTGGANCTAGTCGAAGAAGAGGTGCGGGATTTCACGTGCGGGACGTTCCTCGAAGAGGCGGAGATTTTNCGCGTCTCGGCGCTCAGCGGCGAGGGGATCGACCCGCTGCGGCAGCGGTTANTGGAACTGGCGGGTGCGACCGACGAGAAGCGCGCCGATGCGCCCTTCCGACTGCCGGTGGACCGCGCCTTTGTGGTCAAGGGCTTCGGGCTGGTGTGCACAGGCACGGCGCTGGCNGGGACGCTCAGAGAAGGCGANCGGGTCGAGATCATGCCCGAGGGGCGCGAGGTGCGAGTGCGCACCCTGCAGGAGCACGGGGCNGTGGTCNATAAGGTCCGGGCNGGCGACCGGGCGGCGATCAACCTGGCCGGGGTCGATCAGGGCCAGATCGAGCGCGGCGATATGCTGGTGGCGCCCGGGTACTTCCGCCCGACCCAGATGCTCGANGTGCGACTCAGGCTGCTGGATTCGAGCCCGATGGCGATCGAGCCGCGCNCCCGGGTGCGCCTGCACCTGGGTACGCGCGAGATCATGGCGCGGGTGGTGCTGCCCGGTCGCGAGCCTCTACAGCCGGGCCAGGACCGTCTGGCGCAATTGCGTCTCGAGGCGCCGCTGGTCGCCGCGTGGGGCGACCGCTTTGTGCTGCGCCGCTATTCGCCGGCACTGACGATTGGTGGCGGCGCGGTGCTCGACCCGCATCCAGCCAAACACCGCCGCTTCGATCCCGAGGTGCTGGCGCATTTGCAGGCGCTGGAGCACGGCGAGTTGCAAGATGTGGTGGAGCACTGGGTCCGCGGGGTGGACGACCGGCTCAAAAGCCAGCGCGAACTGGCTGGCGAACTAGCCGTGGCGCCCGAGCGCCTGGCGGCGCTGGTGGCCGAGCTCGAAGCTGCGGGCGCGGTGGTGCGGGTCGATGATCAACTGGTGCACCAGGCGGTGCTCAAGCGGTGGGCCAATCGCGTCGCGGCGGCGCTAGGGCAATTCCACGCTGAGGAGCCGCTCAAACTCGGACTCCGGCGCGGTGAATTGCGCAATCTCAGCGCGCGCTACGCACAGCCCGAGCTCTTCGATCGCGCGCTGGCCCATCTGGAGTCCGAGGGGCGGGTGGTGATGGCCGGCGCGGTGGTCAGGGCCGCCGACCACGATATTCACTTCACTCCTGAGCAAGAGGCGCTCAAGGCCGAGATCGAGGCGCGGGTCAACACCACGGTCTTTGCCGATATTCCCGACGTCGCCGGCCTGGCGCGCGAGCTCGCCGTCGAGCGGGCACAGGTCGAGGCGATCTTGCAGGCGCTGCAGGAGCTGGGAGCGGTGGCGTCGCTGGAGGGAGGG
>PBOD01000079.1 GCA_002724215.1 Gemmatimonadota bacterium
GCCCGCTGGTCGTCGCGGTTCCACGCCGGCGAGGCAGCGAGCAAACCGACCATCTCCACCAGCCAGCCGAAGCCGTGGGTGTCGATAATTCCGATCCCCCGACCATCGCAGCGGCCGGGAATCGCCTGCCCGTATTCGAGGTGGGGATGCATCGCCGTGGCCTCGTCGAGAAACCAGGTCCGGAGCAGGAGCCCAGCGTGTGCGGCGAAATGTTCGAGATCGCTGAAGAAATAGGCCGGCGCCAACGCGCTCAGCGCCGCACACAAGCCGGACAGGGGCGCGCGATCATACCCGGCGCTGTCGGGATTGACCTCCCCGTCGCGGCGAACATAGGGCAACCCATCGGTACGATCGGGATCGGGCCACCAGTACGGAGCCTGGCTCATATAGTCACGCTTGTCGCCCGAGGGCGGCAGTGTCTCCTTATCGACGACGCTAAACGGACCCGCGTAGAGCGCCTGGTCGGCGTCGCGGATCAGGCACTGGTCGGCCGCCTGCAGGTCCTCTTCTCCCGCGTAGATCCGATCGCGGATGGCGAGCAGTTCACCAGCATCGAGCAGAAAGACGCGCGGTAGTTCCTCTCCCATCTCAGAACCTGAGCAGCAGGAAGCAGAGTGCCATAATAACCGTCGGCAACAGCGCCGCCTTGACCAGCCCGAGCGGCGACACGCCGTGATCGAAATAGCGCTTGAGGATCGATTGGCCCGCCGGGTTGGGGGCATTGGCAATCACGGTCAGGCCGCCGCCGGTGACCGCGCCGGCGACCACCGCGTATTTCAACTCGGGCGTGAAACCCGGCACCAGCGTGCTCAGATAAGTAATGGCTGCGTTGTCGTTAAAGGCCGTCAGTACCGTCGCCCCCAGCATCAACGGCAATTCGCCCAGCGAGCCCAGGACCGGCGCAATCCACCAGCCCTGTACTCCGCCGTGCATCACCAATCCGGCGAGGAAGAAGCCGACCAATAGCGGCGGTTTGAGATCGATGCGATTTTGGAAGTGCACGGTCGCCTGCGCGAAACCCAGAAAGAACAGAAAACCGCCAGCAAACAGTGCTGGATAATGCGCGTTGATTACGGTCCAGGCCATGAATACGATGTGCGCGAGCATCATCCACGCCGGTACGAAGGCCTCGCGCTGATCCCAGTTGGGATCGCGGTAGGACGGACGCTCGCTGGCGGGGAGAAGCCCGGGCAGCGACTTGCGAATCTGCGCAACGCGAATTTCCTCGAAGCGCTGATCGAAGGCCTCCTCCACCAGCGCTACGTTGACACTTGTTCCCTCGAGACTGCCAATAATGCGATCTTTGAGCCGCGCTTTGATCTCAGCGCATTTGGCCTCGAGCGATGAGTGGAAACCCAACTCGTCCTCGACTATGCCTTCGAGATTGTCGAACTCGGCCTCGAGTTCTGCGCGCTTAACGTACTGGCTTTGCAACTCGCGCTTCATCCGCACCAGCGCGTACTTGCTCTGCAATTGGTCCAGTTCGGAGCGGAACAAATAGAAGTAGAGGCCGTTGGCGATGCAGATCCCAATCACCGCCTTCCACCCGAAATTGGTCATCATATGCATCAGATCCCAACCCCACGGGCCGACCACCATCAGCACCGGCGGCGCGGCGAAGTGGGTCAGCGTGCCGCCAACCGAAATATTGACGAAGAGCAGACCCAATGTCGCGTACTTGAATTTATTGCTCGGCCCTAGATCGTAGAACTTCTCGCCGAGCAACAACGCCGAAATGGTCATCGCCGCCGGCTCGGTGATAAACGAGCCGAGGATCGGCCCGAAAGTCAGGATCGTTAGCCACCAGGCCACCAGCATGCCGCCGAAGAGATTGGCTATTTTCCACATCATCAATTCGGCGGCCTTGAGTATCGGCCGGGTCGCTGCCAGAGTCATAATCACCCCGACGAACATCGGCTCGGTGTAGTTGACCTTTTGCGTCAGATAAAATACCGCGGTGGACCAATCGTAGAAGGCCGTGATCGCCCCGACCAGGGCAATAGCCCAGATGCCAAATACCGCCTCGACCTCGCCGAGGAAGTGGAATATCCCCGCCCCGAAGTGCACCGAGTCCTTGGGCTTCTCACCGCGCTCGATCCGCGCGGTGTGCTGGTGCGCCCACCGGTGCGAAATTTCGAGGAATTTGCTGGTGAGGAACGTGTGGATGATCGCACAGAGGAAAATGAGGGTGGCCACCAGGTTGAAGGGCGCGATATCCACCCGGTGCACCAGCGTTGACCCTATCCCCTCCAGATGGCCGTCGTCATAACTNGCCAGACTNGGTGGAAAATTCAAATCGGTCGNTTGGCTCCCACNGCCACCGGCGGCCAGTGCGGTGCCCGCCGCCAGCAGCAGCATTCCCAATGCTGCGATAANCACTATTTTCATGAGATCTCCGTGGCAATACAATTTACCAAAACATCNTATGTCATTTGTCAAAAANACCTTATGTGCANAAATGCTTGACATCACGACATAGATNTATACAGATTGTAAACGCGGAATTTAAAAANAACCTGTGATACGCTACNTGCATACTCCCATACGTCTGACACTCAGCCTTTTCATCCTGCTCGCGGCAACCTGGTTGCTGTTATCGGGCTACTACACCGCCTTGCTGCTCGCCTTGGGCGCGCTGTCGTGCGCTTTAGTCGCGGCGCTGTGCTGGCGCATGGGCATTATCGATCCCGAAGGGCACCCCAATCACCTTTTTCTCGGACTGCTGCTCTATATTCCCTGGCTGTTGTGGGAGATCTGCAAGTCCAATATCGATATCGCGCGGCGCATCCTCGACCCCAAACTACCTATCGCACCCAAGGTCATACGGATAAAAACAAGCCAAAAAACCCACCTTGGACAAGTGATCTACGCCAATTCGATCACCCTGACGCCGGGCACGGTCTCGGTCGAGGTGGAGGAGGGCGAAATAACCGTCCACGCGCTTACCGGCGAAACAGCCGCCGCCCTGATCGAGGGCAGTATGGACCGACGCGTGACGCGACTGGAGGACGAATAGCCGTGTTTATCGCCGCGATGCTGGGCGTACTGGTTACGATGGTGTTGGCGCTCGTGCGCGCGCTCAAGGGCCCCACCGCGTACGACCGCGTGCTGGCCGTCAATATGTTCGGCACCAAAACCGTACTGCTGATCGCGGTGATCGGCTTTCTCACCGGGCGGCCGGACTTCCTCGATTTGGGCTTGGTCTATGTGTTGATAAATTTCATCGGCACCATCGCGATCCTCAAATTCGTTCAGCTCGCGGGTATGGGCGAGGAGGCGCAGACCTGATGGAAGCCCTGGTCTACTTTGCCAGCTGGGCCTGCCTGCTGCTGGGCTCGGCGTTCTGCATTATCGGCGGTATCGGCCTGATCCGATTGCCCGATTTTTACAGTCGCATCCACGGCGGTGGCATCACCGATACTCTGGGCGCCGGGCTGGTCATGCTCGGGCTGATGTTACAAGCCGGCTGGTCGCTGGTGACGGTGAAACTGGTCCTGATCATGCTGTTCCTGCTGTTGACCAGCCCGGTCGCCTCCCACGCAATCGCCCGTGCAGCGCGCCACAGCGGCCTCGAGCCCAAGCTCGCGGGAGAGGACGCTTGAGCAACTTGTTAGCCGATATCGCCCTGCAGGTCGACCTGGTCGACATCGCGCTCATGACGCTGCTGGTAATCGTGGCGATTGCCATCATCCGCCTGCGCGATCTGTTCGAAGTCGTGGTGTTGTCCGGCATCTTCAGCCTGCTGTCGGCCTGCATCTTCACCACACTAGATGCCGTCGATGTCGCCTTTACCGAGGCCGCGGTCGGTGCCGGGATCTCAACGGTGCTCTTTTTAACCACCCTGTCCCTGACCTCGCGCCGCGAAGCCTCGCAGTACAGGCACTCCAGGGCAGGTATTGTCGTGTGCCTTGTGACCGGGGGTGCCCTGGTCTACGGCACACTCGATATGCCGCACTTCGGCGATCCCGAAGCGCCGGTCCACCAGCATGTAGCGCCCCGCTATATCGGCGAGTCCCCACGCGAGATCGGCGTGCCCAACATGGTTACTTCGGTGCTGGCCAGCTACCGCGGCTACGACACCCTCGGCGAGACGGCGGTGATTTTCACCGCGGGTTTAACTGTACTACTGCTGCTGCGGCGCAGCGGGCGCGGCGACGCGCACAAAGCGGTCGATGAGCGGCGCGACGGCGCGGCGATGCGCGACGCCATGGTGCTGCGAGTCATGTCCAAGCTCTTCATCCCGCTGATCCTGCTGTTTGCGCTCTATGTGCAGTTCCACGGCGACTTCGGCCCGGGCGGCGGCTTCCAGGCCGGCGTGATCTTCGCCGCCGCCTTCGTCCTCTACTCGATGATCAACGGCATCGAACATACCCGAAAAATCGCGCCCCCAGACCGCGTAGAGATCTTTATTTCGCTGGGACTCCTGCTCTATATCGGCACCGGCCTGGCCAGCTTCTTTACCGGGGGCAATTTCCTCGAATACAAAGTGCTCGCAGCAGATGCCGTCGCCGGCGAGCACCTCGGCATCATCCTGATCGAACTCGGCGTCGGGATCACCGTTGCTGCGGTGATGATCAACACCTACGTCCACTTTTCCAGTCGGAGGCGCGTATGAGCCAGATCCTCGGCCTCTACAACTACTGGATCGTGGTCTTTTTGATGATGGCGGGCTTTTACAACGTCATCGCCCGCGGCAATCTGGTTAAGAAGCTCGTCGGACTGACTATTTTTCAAACCTCGGTTTTCCTGATGTACATCAGTCTCGGCAAGGTCGAAGGCGGCACCGCGCCGATCCTCGCCCCGGGATTCGAAGCGTATTCGAACCCGCTGCCCCACGTTCTGATCCTCACCGCCATCGTCGTTGGCATCGCCACCACCGCGGTGGGCCTAGCGCTCGTAGTGCGCATCCGCGAGGCCTACGGCACAATCGAGGAGGACGAAATCCACGATCAGGACGAGGCCACTTGCTAAGCAGCCACCTGCCCGCACTGCAGATCGCGCTGCCACTCGCAGCAGCACCGCTCTGCGTACTGCTGCCCAGACGGCTGGTCTTTCCCTTCGTCCTCGCCGTCGGCTGGGGAAGCCTCGGGCTGGCGGCTATGCTGCTCAGCAGGGTAATCGAGAGTGGAGCCTTCTCGTATGCTCTCGGCGGCTGGAGCGCCCCGTGGGGCATCGAGTACCGGCTCGATCTGCTCAATGCCTTTGTGATGTTGCTGGTAGCGCTTATCGGCGCCGTTGTGCTGGCCTATGCCCCGGCCAGTGTCGCACGTGAAATAGCCGCCGAGAACCAGCCGCACTTTTATGCGGCCTTTCTGCTTTGCCTCACCGGCCTGCTCGGCATCAGCATCACCGGTGATGCGTTCAATGTCTTCGTCTTCCTGGAGATCTCTTCGCTCTCGACCTATGGCCTGATCAGTCTCGGACGCGACCGGCGCGCACTGACTGCGGCCTACAACTACCTGATCCTCGGCACCATCGGCGCTACGTTTATTCTGATCGGCATCGGGCTGCTCTACATGATGAGCGGCACCCTCAACATGGCGGACCTCGCAGCGCGGCTACCGGCCGTGGCCCACACCCGAACGATAAAGGTAGCCTTTGCCTTCCTGACCGTCGGCCTGACCCTGAAGCTGGCGCTGTTTCCCCTCCACATCTGGTTGCCGAACGCCTACGCTTACGCGCCCTCGGTGGTCACGGCCTTCGTCGCCGCTACGGCCACCAAGGTGTCGGTATACGCCTTTCTGCGCTTTGTGTTTACCATATTCGGGGCGGATTTCGCCTTTGAGACCATGCGCTTGAACTGGCTACTGCTGCCTCTGGCACTGATTGGGATTTTCGCCGCGTCCGCAGTAGCGATCTACCAGACCGATCTCAAACGGCTGCTCGCCTATTCCTCGGTCGCCCAGATCGGCTACATGATGCTGGGCATAAGCTTCGGTTCGGTGACCGGCTTGACCGCCGGCATTGTCCACCTCTTCAATCACGCGCTGATGAAGGGCGCGCTGTTTCTGGCCGTTGGCTGCATCTTCCTCCGTGCCCACTCGGTCGAGTTGAGCGACCTGGCGGGCTTGGGTCGCAGAATGCCCGTCACCTCCTTCGCCTTTGTCCTCGGCGGGCTCGGACTCATCGGCGTCCCCCTTACGGTCGGCTTCGTCAGCAAATGGTATCTGATCCTCGGCGCGCTCGAACAGGGCTGGTGGCCGGTCGCTGGCCTGGTTTTAGTCAGTTCACTGATGGCGCTGGTCTACATATGGCGCTTCGTCGAAACCGCTTACTTCCGCCCGCCGCCTGAAGGAAACGCCGAGATCGCAGAAGCGCCGCTTACCATGCAGATCCCGTTGTGGATTCTGCTGGCGATGTCCATCGGATTCGGACTCGATACCGAACTGACCGCCGGCACAGCGCATCGCGCAGCGCTGTGGTTGCTGGGGAGCACGCCGTGAACGGTGCCACCGCCATCGGCCTTGCCTGCCTGCTGCCGCTATGCGGAGCGCCGTTGGTCGCTCTCGCAGGCCGCATGCCCAATCTCCGCGAGACGATTACCCTCGCTACCGCAGTTGCCACCTTCGCCGTGGTCTGCACCCTGGCGCCGCAGGTGCTGGAAGGCGCGCGGCCCTCGCTGCACCTGATCGATATCTTCCCCGGGATGGCGCTGGTCTTCCAGGTCGAACCCCTGGGCATGCTCTTCGCGCTCGTAGCCTCTGGGCTGTGGATCGTGACCTCGATGTACGCCATCGGCTACATGCGCGGCCACCACGAAGAAAATCAGACGCGTTTCTTCTTCTGCTTCGCCCTCTCAATCGCCTGTGCGCTGGGCGTGGCCTTTTCGGGCAACATGCTGACGCTGTTTTTCTGCTATGAGGCGCTAACGCTCTCGACCTACCCGCTGGTCACCCACCACCGCAGCGAAGAGGCCAAGCGGGGCGGACGCATTTACCTGGGTATCCTGCTCTCGACCTCGGTCGGCTTTCTGCTTCTCGGCATGATCGCCACCTATCACGTCGCCGGCTCGCTGGCCTTTATACCCGGCGGCATTCTCGCGGGCAAGGCCTCCGATGGCGTCCTCGCCGTCCTGCTCTTCCTCTATGCCTTCGGGACCGGCAAGGCCGCATTGATGCCATTCCACCGCTGGCTGCCGGCCGCCATGGTCGCCCCGACCCCCGTCAGTGCCCTGCTGCACGCCGTGGCAGTGGTCAAAGCCGGTGTTTTCACCATCGTCAAAGTCGTCGTCTACGTCTTCGGAATCGACTTTCTGAGCGGATCTGGGCTCAACACCTACCTGGCCTACGCAGCCGCCTTNACCATCGTGCTGGCNTCGCTCATCGCCATGACCCANGACAACCTCAAAGCNCGGCTNGCCTACTCAACGATCAGCCANCTGGCCTATATCGTCCTCGGCGCNGCNCTNGCCAATGCCTACGGCATCCTTGGNGCNGGNCTTCATATCGTCACNCANGCATTCGGCAANATCACCCTGTTCTTTTGCGCTGGNGCGATCATGGTCGCGCTACACAAAACCGAGATCAGCGATATGCGCGGAATCGGCCGCCAGATGCCTTTTACGATGGGTGCCTTTGCGATCGGTACGCTGAGCATCATCGGACTGCCGCCGCTCGGTGGCTCCTGGAGCAAGTGGTACCTAGCGCTTGGTGCCGCTGATGCAGGTCATGTCGTACTCATTGCNGTNCTCATGCTCTCCTCATTGCTGAACATCGCGTATCTGGTACCCATTCCCGCACGCGCTTTTTTCGGTCGCGCCGACCAGGATGCCGAGCATGATGGGCTGCACGAAGCACCGCTGCTGTGCGTGGTTCCTCTGTGTCTCACAGCGCTGGGGACGATTGCACTGTTTTTCGCAGCCGAGCCNATATATGACCTCCTCGCCCCCATCGTCCTGCACTGAGGAATCCATGTCTGAGTACGAAAAAGACAGACGCTGGCTCGACGAAGCCGCCAACCAGACCCGGCTCTTTTACGTTCTCATCGCGGTATGCGTGGGTCTGTTCGGCGCCGATTTCGCCATCGAACGGCACGCNCATTTCGCTGNGGAGTCCGTCAGCGGCTTTTACGCTGTGTTCGGCTTTGTAGCCTACGCCGCAATAGTGGGCGCTGGCTGGCTGTGGCGCCGCGTNGTTCTGCGCCGACAGGATTACTACGATGGCTGAGCTACCCCCCGGCACCATTTTGGCGCTCGGCGCGCTGCTGCTGGCCGTCACCAGCGGACGCCTGCAAGCCGGCGTTTCACTGCTACTCCCCCTCGCGAGCCTGTATCACCTACTGCAGTTCGAAGTAGGCACGCAGGTTTCGCTATCGCTTTTTGAGTACGAGTTGACCCCGGTGCGCATTGATCGGCTTGCCCTGGTCTGGGGTTATATTTTNCACCTCGCCGCCTTCATAAGCGCACTCTATGCCCTGCACGTGCGCGATTCGCTACAACACGTCAGCGGCGCCGCCTATGCCGGCACCGCCATCGGCGCCGTCTTTGCCGGCGACCTCATCACGCTATTCGTCTTCTGGGAATTGACGGCGATCACTTCCGTCTTTTTGGTTTGGGCCAGTCGCACCGAGGCNAGTTATCGCGCCGGCATGCGCTATATCATCATCCAAGTCGGCTCNGGGGTTATCNTGCTCAGCGGCGTGCTGCTACATCTGCGNGATNGCAACTCCCTCGCCTTCGAACACCTCGGGCTCGGATCGACGGCGACAATGCTGATTCTACTGGCCTTCGGCATCAAATGTGCTTTCCCCTTCCTGCACAACTGGTTGCAGGACGCGTATCCGCAGGCAACGCCGACGGGCACAGTCTTCCTCAGCGCATTCACCACCAAATTGGCGGTCTATGCGCTCGCGCGCGGTTTTTCGGGCACGGAGATACTGATTTACATAGGGGCCGCNATGACGGCCTTCCCCGTTTTTTTCGCAGTTATCGAAAACGACTTGCGCCGGGTGCTGGCCTACAGTCTCAACAATCAGCTCGGCTTCATGGTGGTCGGAATCGGCGTTGGTACGGAGTTGGCGCTCAATGGCACGGCCGCTCACGCCTTTGCTCACATTCTCTACAAAGCGCTTCTGTTCATGGCAATGGGAGCGGTCTTGATGCGCGTCGGCACGGCCAGGGCGTCCGACCTCGGTGCGCTGTACAAGTCAATGCCGTTGACCACGATGTTCTGCATTGTCGGTGCAGCCGCCATCTCCGCGTTCCCNCTCTTCAGCGGGTTCGTGACCAAGTCCTTNACCATGTCGGCCGTGGCCGAATCTCATTCNACCGCAGTGTGGTACATTATGCTCTTTGCNTCNGCCGGCGTACTGCACCACTCNGGCATCAAGATTCCCTATTTCGGCTTCTTCGGCCACGACAAAGGCCTGCGCTGTAAAGAAGCCCCATTGAACATGCTCGCAGCCATGGGCATAACCGCNTTTCTGTGCGTCGCCATCGGCGTCCACCCGCAATGGCTCTACGGTATTTTGCCCTATCCGGTCAGCTACGAGCCGTACACGACCGAACACGTACTGACCCAGCTTCAGTTGCTNTGCTTTGCCCTGCTGTCCTTTGGAATCCTGGCACGCAAGCATTGGGAACCACCCGAAATTCCCTCGACNATTCTCGACAGTGACTGGCTGTACCGCCGTGCTCTGCCCGCCGTCCTGCAGCCGCTCGGACGCGTACTGCTGCGCTCGCGCGATCATTTCATTCAGCGCGGCAAGGACGCAGTCGGTCTGCTCTTGCATATTGTGAGCAAGTACCACGGGACGACGGGAATCTTTGCGAAAACCTGGCTGACGAGCAGCAGTGTGCTTGTGATTACCGTGTTTCTGGCGCTCTATCTGCTGATNTACTTGTGAGTTGGTCACCGATGCGGGAAAGTGCTTCGCAGATCTCGCTCACAGCCGCGCGCAGTAGTGGCTAACCCACTCCGGCACAGTGGAGCGCAAGTATGACCAATGCGTGATTGATCTCACCGCAGGCGATCAGCTGCGGGATTTCTCTTTGCNCCACCTCCACCACCTCAATGTCCTCTCCCGCATCCAGCGCCTGCGCCCGCTCGCAAAATGCCCCCCGGGCCACAAAACTATAACAGCGATTGTCCTGCAGTGCCGGGTTGGGCGCGACTTGACCGATCGCTGCCAATTCNGAGGCACCGTAGCCGGTCTCCTCGCGCAATTCGCGCCGGGCCGCCGCCAGTGGTTCCTCGCCCGGNTCGATAACGCCGCCCGGAATTTCCAGCCCGATCTCGCCGGTGCCGTGCCGGTACTGGCGGATCATCACCACCCGACCCGCAGCGGTAATGGGTACGACATTGACCCAATCGGCCATCTCCAGCACGATGAAATCGTGCGCGGCNCCGGTGCGCGGCGAGCGGGAGCGNTCGCCGCGCACCCGCAACACGCGATAATCTGCCACTAACTCGGCGCGGAGTTTCTCCCAGCGGGCGACCATCGCTACCCCGTCGTGCGCATGCCGGCGGACACGCCCTGGATGCTCTGCCGCAGCAAGTCGCGCAAACCGGCATCGTCCTCTGTCGTGGCGAGCTTGCGCAGCAGTTCGATCTGGATCAGGTTGAGCGGATCGACATTGGGATCGCGCTCGCGGATCGAGCGCTGTAACCANGGCACCGAATCGAGCAGACCATCGCANCCGGTCATCCGCGACACCGCGGCGCAACTGCGCCGATATTCGCCGTCGAGCATATTCCAGATCGCCTCGCGTTGGCCCGCATCTATCATCAACTGCGCGTAGGCGTGGGNAATGCCCATATCCGCCTTGGCCAGGGCCAATTCGGCATTGGCCACCGCGCCCTGGAAAAACATCCATTTGCGATACATCCGGCCCAATTGCTCCCAATCACCTGCGCTGGTCCGAGCAAAGGCTTCCAGCGCTGTCCCCATTCCGTACCAGGCCGGGATCATCGCCCGGCTCTGGGTCCAGGCAAAAACCCAGGGAATGGCCCGCAGGTTAGCCAGNGAGGCGGCCTGGTTGCGCCGTGCCGGGCGCGAACCGATCGGCAAATCCTCAATCGCCGCGATCGGCGTGGCCTGGCGGAAGTATTCGACGAATCCATCCGCGGCAACCAGTTCGCGGTACGCCCGATAGGCCTCCGCGGCTAGAAAATCCATAATCTCCAGCCACTCGTCTTCGGGCGCCTGGCCCTTCTCGGCTTCGACGAGAAAAGTCGCCGAGGTGATTTGCTCGAGATGGCGAAAAGCGATATCGCGATCGTCGTAGCGCGCCGCNAGCACCTCCCCTTGTTCGGTAGTNCGGATCGCCCCGCCCACTGTGTGCGGTGGCAGCGACAGAATGCTCCGCGCCGCCGGACCGCCGCCGCGCCCCAGGGCNCCGCCGCGCCCGTGAAAGAACACCGCCTGCACTCCNCGCCGCGCCGCCGCCTCGTGCAACTGCACCTGAGCCCGGTACAGCGCCCACGAGGCAGCCAGATAGCCCCCGTCCTTGGTGCTGTCGGAATAGCCGACCATCGCCGTCTGCACCCGACCCTGAGCAGCGAGCAGCGGTTCGTACTCGGCGCAATCCAGTATTGCACCGAAGATCTCCTCGGCCCGCTGCANATCG
This sequence comes from Gemmatimonadota bacterium, assembly GCA_002724215.1. Taxonomy (GTDB): domain Bacteria; phylum Latescibacterota; class UBA2968; order UBA8231; family UBA8231. The sequence continues at coordinate 11,567 of PBOD01000079.1, forward strand.
TCTATGGTNTCAAATAAGGGCACGATCCCCACGGTGCCAACACCNAGCACCTCGGCACCGCCCACTTCGCGTGCCGCCCAGCGCAACAACCACAAAACCACCAGCACATCGCTGGGTTGGTGAGTCATGCTGATGATGTGCCCGCCCAGGANATCGGCTCCGTAGAGCTGTACCGCCCGGGTCAGCAGCCGGAACAGCGCCGTGGTTTCCCGCGCCTGGTCCGATAGATTGTCCAGCGACTCGTAGTGGCCGAGACTCCGCTGCAACACCTCTTGCTTGCCCGCTTCGTCCAACCCGAGATAGTCCGCGCATAAACCCGCGCGCGCAAGCAACTCGGCGGCGACCTGCCCGTAGTGGCCCGATTCCTGCCGCACGTCTAACCGCGCCATGTGCAAACCGAAAACCCGGACTCGACACAGCCAGTCAGCAACCTGCCCGGCGACGGCCCCGCCTCCGTTCTCCTCCAGGCTGCGTTGCAATAGCGCCACATCCTGTTCCAACGCCCCCGCGCACCCGTAGGCGCCCGGGGCCAATTCGGCAAAGGGCGCCAAACTCATGCTCTGCTGTAACCGCCATTCGACCACGCGCAGAAAGCGGCGATACACTTCGTGCGGCGAGATCCGCTCTAGCTGCGATGCGATCTGAGGCCATTCGGTCAGCGCCGCCGCCAGTCCTTCACTGACCTTGACGCGCTTATCCGACATACTCAGCAGGCCGTAGACCCTGCGACACTCCTCCAGATGGGCATCCAGCGCCGCTTGCCTCAAGGTGGTCAAAGTCGCGGCGGTCACTTCGACGGTCACGTGCGGATGGCCATCGCGGTCTCCGCCAATCCAGGTGCCGAAATGCAAAAAACGGGGCACGGCGAAACCATGTCCGGGAAAATAGCGCGCCAAACCCTCGCCGAGATCGCGGTAGAGCCTGGGCACGACCTCCCACAGTGTGCCCATCGCGTAGAGCGAGCGCTTGACTTCCTCCATGACCGTCGGTCGCTCTGGACGGTGTGGATCGGTCTGCCACAGGGCTACCAGTTGTCTGTGGATGGCGTCGGAGATCTCCCGCTCTTCGCGCGGCAGCAAGTCCAGCGCATCACGGCGAGCCAGGCACTGCTGGATACTCTTGAGCACAGTGCGCACCGTGCGCCGCTTGGCCTCGGTCGGATGGGCGGTGAAAACGGGCTCTATATCTAGGCGGTTGAGAAAACCCTGGATCTGTTGGGCCGCGTATCCCTCGCCACTCAACTGGTCCAGCGTCGCGCCGATAGATTCGGGCCGCGGCGCGGTCCCGGTGCGGCGCTCGCGGTCGCGCAACACGCGGACCCGGTGCCGATCCTCCGCCATGTTGATCAGGTCGAAGAGAATGCTTATGGCTCTGAGCACCACGCCAGCCTCGCGCCCGTCGAGGCCTTTAACCAGGGTGTCCAGCTCGCGAATCGCGCGTTCATCGCCCTGGCGGCGCGCCTTGGCCAGTTCGAGTACGTGCTCGACCAGTTCGGCCTGCGCCGCGCCCTCCTGCTCCTGTAAAACCTGGTAGAGCCCTTCGCGTAGCTGGCGAATCTCTCGCACCAGAATCAGCGGACCGGCCATTCGCTCACAAACCCAGCGCCGAGCGAATCGTCGCGGCGATGGCCGGCGGCTCCGGCGCGATGTCGATACTCAGCGCGTCGCGTGGCTCCTCCAGCGTNGCAAACTGGCTGTCNAGCANGCTGGCCGGCATATAGCGGTGTACCCTCGTTGCGAGCCNGTGGGCGATGAGATCCTTGGTCCCGCGCAAATGGACGATCTGCACGCCCTCGCGCCCCNNGACCAGCACGTCGCGATAACTCTGCTTGAGCGCGGANCACCCGAGGATCGCCCCTTTATCTGACGCGAGCCANCGCCCGATCTCCACCGCTAGCGCCTCCAACCACGGCCAGCGGTCTTCGTCGGTCAGCGGCGTACCGCTCGCCATCTTTTGCACATTGGCTTCCGGATGAAAATCGTCGGCGTCGTAATAAGGCCAATCCAGATCTTGCGCCAATTGCTCCCCCACCGTCGACTTACCGCTGCCCGTCACCCCCATTATTATTATGACCATAGGTCCTTGACTCGCCGTCCTTTCTGCACTCATTGGGAAGTCCAAAACATACGCTCACTCCCCAGCGGCGACAAGCGCCGGCCATGCCCCGCCCAGGGCCGGCGTCAACTGCCAGACCAGCGTCGTTTAGGCGCAGGCGGAGCCCCCAGCCGGCACGCCGGCACAAAAAAAGGCCCCGGGTCNCCCCGGGGCCTTGCGCGCCNGCAATNGCCCGCTCAATCCATCGCCGCGACATCCACCCAGGCCTTTTGCTCGCTCGAAGCATAGCAGGCTTCAACGATGGCCACCGCGTCGGCGGCGCAGGCCAGATCGGCGGCGAGTTCATCCGCCGNCATTTCGCCGCGAATCGACCGCAGCAAACGCTCGACCCGCGTGGGNTTTTCCTCGCCTTTGGCTACCGGCACCGGATCTTTGCCGGGCGCGGCGATGGCGTANCCGAGTTCGGGNTGGTCGAAGAGCGTACCCTCGCTGCCGGTAACTTCCAGACCGCCGCCACCGCCAGTCTGGACCCACGAAGCTTCGACCACGCCGAGCGCACCGCTCTCAAAGCGAAACATTGCCGTGCCGTAGTCATCGACATCTGGATAAATCCCCGCGGCGTTTCCGATCGTGGCNCAAACCGATTCCACCGGCCCCNANAAGGTCCGCATCAAGTGCACCGCATGCGCGCCCATATCCATAAAGGCCCCCCCACCCGAAAGATCGGGGTCGTGGAACCACGCCAGATCTTCCGAATCAAACCATCGACCGTACGCCGCATGGTGGGCATTGCGAAAACGAGCGTGGGTTATATTGCCCANGGCACCNTCGGCGATCGCCTGCTGCACGCCCTGCATCACGTCGGTGAAAGGCTGGAAATATCCCATATGGACGATGGTGCCGTGCTCGCGCACCAATTCCAGCGCCCGCCGTGCATCGGCGGCGCTGGTNGTAAAGGGCTTTTCGCAAAACACCGGCTTNCCGGTGGGAATTGCCGCCTCNAAAAGCGGCAGATGGCGGGTATTTTCGGCGCAGATGATGAAACCNTCGACATCCTCGCGGCCGATAGCAGCTNCGAGGGTGTCGCAGAATTCGCCGCCATGCTCGGCGGCGTAGCGCTGNCCGCGGTCAGGCATATCGTCCCACAGTGCGACGAGCCGACAATCCTCGCGGCGCGAAACTTCCTCTAGAAAGCCGCGCGTATGGATATGGGCGGCCGATAACAGGGCAATATTGCTCAAAACGCTCTCCTCTTCTTGGGGTGGGGCAAAACGCGGCTAATATAGAGCCGAAAACTGCGCCGGTCCAGGGCCGCCCNGCGCAAGCAACGCAGCTCAATTAGCTTCCATTACGGCACTTTGCTCGATCGGCAGTTCCAGGGTGATTCGCGCGCCGCGGGCGCTCTTTTCAACCAGCAGCCGGCCATCGTGGTCTTGCGCAATCCCGGTGCAAATACTCAAGCCCAGTCCCATCCCCTGGCCCTGCCCTTTAGTGGTGAAGAAGGGTTCGAAAATCTCGTCGCGGATCTCATCGGGGATACCGGGCCCGTCATCGTCCACCTCCAGCGCGATCCAGCCCTGGCGAATNGATGTCCGCAACACGATCCGCCCGNNGCTGCGGATCTGCTGAATCGCGTCGCGGCTGTTCTGGATGAGATTGAGTACCACTTGCTGAATTTGCCCCGCATGCGCCTCAATCCAGGGCAGGTTGGGCTCCAAATCCTCGGCGACCTCGATCTGTTCGGTCTGCAGGGTGCGCCGCACCAGCGCCGCGGTTTCCTGCACCAGCCGATTGAAGTTGAGCCACGCCTTGTGCGTCTTCTGGTCCCGCACGCATTCGATGAGACGCTCGCTGATATCGCGCGCCTGCAATCCGGCCCGATGTACCGCTTCCACCCCATCCATGACCATCGGTTCGAGCCGGTCTTCGAGCAATAAGCTGCTTTCGCCGATGATCACCGTCAGGGGATTATTGATCTCGTACGCGACTTCCGCCGTCAATTGCCCCACCATCTGCAACTTCTGCACCTGGCGCAATTGCGCTTCTTTCTCCTGCAGGCGCTGCAGATCGTCTAGCCGGTAAAACAACCCGCTCAACACCTCGCCCAATTCCTCGACCCATGCGGCATCGGTTGCGGAAAAGGGGACGTCATCCTCGCGGTACAGGGCGAGGACACCCTGGTCAAAACTCGTTTCGAGTATGGCCCCTACCTCGCTGTACAACTGGCGGATTAAGTGCTCCCGCTCGCCCGCGTCCGCCGGCGCTCGGCTGCAGGTGTTTGCCGCCTGCCAGGCTGTCCGCACCCCTGCGCCGCCCTCCTTGAGCTGCCGCCACAAGCCATCGGCCTTGAGGTTGTGCGCAATTACCCGCGGAGCGCCATCGCTGCGCACTGCGTCCGGTTCCGATACCCCATTCCGCCCGTCTTCGATCCGGTACACCTGGCAATGGTTATAGGCAATGTCCGCCAGGGCCAACACTGTGCGCACTCGCGCGAGGATTTCCGCCTCCTGACCCATGTCCTCCAAGCGCCAAACGGCAAGCCGCAGCGACCGCAACGCATTGCGCCCCGCCGACCCACCATTGCCGCTTTCTTCATACATGGGGTCCATCCCCTTTCTTGCCACACCTCAGTGATCGAAGATTCAGATAAGCAGGGCTTCTCCACACCAGGCGACCCGGGTGGCCTTACACGACCCGATTCCGCGCGCTATTCCGCCCCTGGTTGGACTGCGGCCCGATCTCCCTCTTGCGGTCTTTGCCCATTTGCGCCAGCATCTCCCGGGTGTGGTCGCCACACCCGCCAGCCATGCCAGTCTAGTTACGCGCATTGACCAAGGGTAAATTCAGCCGCTGTAACATATCACAGTGACCCAACCGTCTGTTATCGCGAAGTTTTTTGATGCTATATACAAAACTATCTAGCAATATGGGTTTAAAAATGAGATCTTGGGCGCCACTTAAAACCACTTGCGCAGCAAGCAATGGATCTGGCCGGGAAGCAAGACCCAAGATCGGTACGTCGAGTCCATTTTCGCGAATATTGCGAATTACCCGCAACCCAGAAACATCGGGTAAATCCAATTCAATTATTGCCAGCCCATATGCGGCTGAAACCAATTTCTCGCAGACATAAGCTCCATCGTGTACGACGTCGATACTATCACAGATCTTCCTGCGGATCAATATCCTCCCGATATACCCGCACGAATCGGCATCGCCATCAGCTATCAATATCCGCTTCATATCTAATTTCACTATTTTTTATCTGCATGAAGCAATAGCCTTAGATATACGCTACATTAAACCGGAATACAAATAAAAAATGCTGTTAAATGGAAAAAAATTGAGCGGAGATACATTTCAGCAACAAAATCGGGCTGCAAGTGGCGATCTGCAGCGCCGTTCGCTCTGTCGGACATTGCGTAGGGCTGTTGCTCCAGCGCCAGCAACCCATTGGCAGGTCTCGGCCTGGCCCGAGCTTGTCCGCATCACCATTCGAATATCGCGCCGAGCGCCTCCCCGGGCCGCTCGGCCAGGGTCTCATACGCCGCCTGGCACTGCTCAGGTGCAAACCGATGCGTTACCAAATCCCGCGCGGTCAGTTTCCCCTGAGCCATCAGCACCAATAGTAGCTGGCGATCGCGGTCTTTTGTCCAGGGGTAGTACACGTGATCCTGCTCGGGCGTCATCGGCTGAAAGGCGCCTATGAGGTCGACCTCGCGCAGATGTACATCGCGCATGAAGTCCATCTCTACCGTGCCACGCGGCGATCCCAGTGCAACAACCCGGCCGCCGCGACAGGCCAACTGCACGGCGAGCGGATATACCGCCGGCTTGCCCGTCGCTTCAATCACCACCCGGGCGCCGTCGTCTATACACATATCGCACACGGCACCACGTACGTCGTCTGTAGTCCCGGGATTGATCGCGCGGTCTGCTCCGCGCCGCAACGCGTGGTCGAGGCGGCTGTCGTCCAAGTCCACCGCAATCGCGGGTAGCGCCCCACTCAGGCGGGACAAGCTCAACGCCAGCTGACCGACAATGCCCGCCCCCAACACCACCAGCGACTCGCCGAGCGTCAAGCGCCCCTTGC
>PBOD01000080.1 GCA_002724215.1 Gemmatimonadota bacterium
CTGGCCCATTTGTCCCAACTGGAAGCGAATCGCGGTGCCGGCATTGAAGGGAGTGGGATAATTGCCGTAGAGCGCAGATACGCCCGGCACGGCATCCTCACCGAACACGGCCGTCGTCCCCGTTTGCCCGGCCGACTCCTCAGCTGTGGCCGCCAGCGTTTCGTTCAAATCCTCCAGCGACTCCGCAATGGCCATGCGGATAGCGCCGTCGTCGAAGACGGCGCCCGATATCGCTCCTTGCGGAGTGCGGTAGCGCACGTAGCCCTCGTGGTCTATAACCACGAAGTACTCGCGGGGCAGCCCGTATTCGTTGCCGACGCTGCTGCCCTCCAGCAACAGCGGATAGGTAATACCGGTGCGGATCTTGAAGCGCGTATTGACCTGATCCGGACGACCGTCGTAAACGTCGATGCCAAATGCAATGAAGGGCTGGTCCCCAAAATCCTGCCAGATACTTTCTACATTCGCGGCCTCCGCGATGCAGAACGGTCAGGTGTAACCTAAGAAAAACAGCAGCACCACCTGGCCCTGGAGATCGCTCAAGGTGATGAGATCGCCGTCGAGCGATTCCAGGCTGAAATCGAGCGCCGGCTGACCCACCACAGTTTGGGCTTTGGCCGGCGCCGCCATAAGCGCCATTGTGAGCAAAGTGATCGCAATCCGCATAAATCATCCCTCTCCTGCGGGACCGAGCAACTCATCGAGCTTGGCCTTGAGTTTTTTTTCGTCGCCGGGCCGATAGCCCTGGTGCTTGTAAAAAACCTCACCATCGGCGGCGATCACCAGCGTCGCCGGCACTCCCGCCAGGTGAAACTGCTTGAGCACCTCGTTGGTGGGATCGAGCAGGACCGGCAATTGCAGCTTGTAGCGCCGCATAAAGGGGCGCACCTTGGGCAAATTGCGCGGGCCGTCGCTATTGATCGTCAAAACCTGTACTCCGCGCCCGGTGTATTCTTTGGACAGGGCCTGGATCTTGGGCAGACCTTTTATGCAGGGCTTGCACCAGGTGGCCCAGAAATCGAAGACCACCGGCCCCTCCGCAAGCGCCTGCTCGAGCGAAAAGATCGTCCCGTCGAGGCGATCCAGCACCAGTTGCGGAGCCGTTTCGGCCCGGGCGACATCGGCCAGCAGACCGAATGCCAGCACTATCGTGAATTTTATCATGAAGAGAATATACAAGAGATCGGGCCGCGCCACTGTGAAAAATTCACTACCCTTTCATCTTTCTGGCCCTATCTTAAATCTCTATCGCGTCCATCCATCCCCATCTATGTAGATTATGCGAATTTATCATTTTTTCACCTTCGTCTTGCTCGCCGTCCCGCTCCAGGCCCAGCTGCGGCTATCGACCCTGAGCGAATTGCAAATGGGCAACCTGCCCGACGGCGAGCCCGCGGATCTCAAAACCGCCTACCACCAGCTCACCCTCGACTACGCGCTCGACCATTTTCAAATTGGTCTGCGCGGCGAGACTTTTGGCTCCAGCGAGCCCAACCGCAACTACGGCGAGTTGCTCCAGCGATTCGCATCCTACCGCCGCGGGCCTATCCAGGCCACCGTCGGCCACTTCTATACCCTTGTCGGCAGCGGTCTCCTCGCCCACGCCTTCGAACTACCCGGCGTCATCACCGAGAATCGGGGCTCGCGCCGCCGCTACCAGATCGTGCGCGACCTCGACGGCGTACACCTGCGCTACCGTGGCACCCGCGGCGAATTACTGCTTTTGCGCGGCGCGCCGGTCAACACCAGCTTTCCCCCCGGCTTAGCGGGTATCGACCGCCGCCAGGGCACCGTCCAGGGCGGCTCGCTGCAACTCAAAGTCCACCAGCATCTCGACACCGGTTTCAGCGTCCTGCGCTACGAGACCGGCGGGCGGGAGGAAACCGGCGGCGCGTTCAATGCCCGCTGGCGCCTGTCGTCGCTGTTGGCCGACCTCGGCCTCAATGACATATACGCCGACTTCCATGGCGAATACGCCCAACGCGATGTCGATACCCAGCGCTTTTTCTCGCTCGACCGCGATCTCGGCCGCGCGCTCTATCTCTCATCGACCTTGACCTACCGCGACTGGGGCCTGAGCCTCGAGTACAAGGACTACCGCGAATTCGCCCTGCAGCAAATCAACAACCCGCCGGCCCTGATCCGCGAGCACGCAGCCTATTTGCTCAACCGCAACACCCACGATCTGCTCGCCGACGACGAACGGGGTTACCAGGCCGAGCTGAGCTATACCCACACCGGCGGCCAAATCCTCACCGCCAACTACACCCGCGCCACCCGCCGTAACGATCCTGGCGCCGACGACGATGCTCGTTTGAGCGAACTCTTTCTCCAGTTCGACGCCCCGCTCAACGACCATATAGACGCCCAGCTCTTTGCCGACTTCAGCCGCAACCAGATTTTCGCAGACGAAAAGGGTCGCCTCGTGGGCACCTTGTGGAATTGGTCGCCCGACGACCGCTACGCCCTGGCCCTCGACGCGCAGTACCAGGACGTCGACCGCCGCTTCGGCACACTCGACTTTTCCTACGCCAATCTCTACCTCAACCTTGAAACCCACCGCGCGCCGGGTCTTTCCGCCGCCATCCAGCTCCAGCGCAGCACCGACGCACTCGAAACCGGCGCCGACCCGTCGGGCCCGACCTGGTGGTGGGGCCTGAATATGGGAGCGGAAATCAGGGACGGCCACAGCGTCAATCTCTTCGCCGGCCAGCGCCGCTCGGGCCTGGCCTGCACCGCCGGGACCTGTTATGAAGTGCTGGGCTTTGAGGGAATCGAGATGCGCTTACTCAACCGCTTTTTTTTAGCGCGCGCGGCGAACTCNCCCACCACCGGCCGCCCCGAACGCAACNCTCGCACCCGCTGGCCCGTCGGCGCATAGGCGGCGAGCGCCGTGTCTTCGGCCGGGGTAATGGCAAAGCGGCGCTGGNCCAGTNGGCCGACGGGCGCGTCAAATGCTTCGGCGCAGCTAAACGCCTCGGCCAGCTCGGCCGCAAAAAGTGCGCAAATGCAGACCAGCCTGCCTAAAGCTACCCCTGTAGCTCGAACTTCTGCAGCCGACCATCGGTCTGTACCTCACCGACGTAGAGATCNCCGCGCGAGTCCATCCAGATCCCGTGCGGACAGCCCAGAAACTCGCCGGGCTCGTCGATGCGCGCGCCCGAGCCCCATGCGGCCAGNCGTTCGCCGTCGAGCGTGACGATACTCACCCGCTGGTCGAGCTCAGCGACATAGACCGTCTCGCCGTCGAGGAAAATGGTGTCGGGATGGTTGAATCCGCCCCACTCCTCAAGATAATTGCCGTCGGTGTCGAAAAANTGGATGCGGTTGTTGGCGCGGTCGGCGACCATNAACCGGCCGCGCCCGTCGAAGCGCACGCAGTGCGGCAGGTCGAATTCGCCCGGTCCGCTGCCCGGACTGCCCCANGTTTTTATGAATTGGCCGTCGGGATCGTACTTGTGGATACAGGCATTGTCATAGCCGTCGCAGACNTAGATAAAGCCANCGTCGTCGAGCGTGAGGTCGGTCGGCAGGCGGAANGGCTCGCCCACCGCNCCCTGCTGTTTTGGCGTGCCCAGTGTCAGCAGCAGTTCGCCATCGCAGGTGAACTTGTGCACGCAGTGGGTATCGCGCTCAATGCACCAGACCTGGTCCTCTGCGTCGATAAAGATCCCGTGTGCGTCTTCGAGCACGTCCTCGCCCCAGGATGCGATAAAGTGGCCCGCGCGATCAAAGACGATCATCGGGCGCGCGCTGCGGCTGTAGACATAGACCCGATCCTGCGAATCGCACGCCACCGCCGGAATCCAGCCCAACTGCCAGCCCTCGGGCAATGCGAACCAATCTTTATTGACCGTATACGTGTGTTTCCCGCTACCNACCGCGGTCATGGTTATTCCTCCTTATGGNATTGCATTTATTATATCATTAGGGAGGGCCCAGGCCAAGCGGCTGCGGCCCTATCCGCCCTTATTGAATNGCTCTGACGACCTTGCGGCCGCGCGCCCCTCTGNGCTATTTATTACTTCATTATGGATACACCTGTTCCCACCGCCGCCNTCTGCTTCGATCTCGACGGCACGCTCATGGACTCCGAGCGCCACACCGATCGCGCCGTTGCCGAATTGCTGGCTCACCATTCGATCGACGCGCCCGATATCGACTATCTGGAGTTCCACGGCATCAGTTGGAAGCGCCTGGACCTGCTGCTCAAAAAGCGTTTTCCCGCCCTGGCCGAAGCCGATATCCTGGCCTTCCTCGAAAAGCGCTTCTACCAGCTATCCGCCGAGGAGCCGCCACCGCTGTTGCCGGGCGCGCGCGCGGCCTTCCTGCGGGCCAGCGCCCACTGCCCCGTCGCCATCGTCACCGGCAGTGGAGCCGCCGATGTCGAAGCTTTCCTCGACCGCGCCGACCTCAAAGGGGCCTGCTCCTTCTACCTCAGCTATGAGATGTACAGCCCCTCCAAGCCCGACCCGGCCTGTTATTGCCTCGCCGCAGAGCGCTTTGGCCTGGCGCCCGACCAGTGCCTGGCTTTCGAAGATTCGCAGCCCGGCCTAACCGCCGCGCGCGCCGCCGGCATGCGCACCGTCGCCGTTANTCACGCCAGCCTGCCGCCCGCGCCGGGTCTGGCCGACCGCGTCATCAAGGACTATGCCAACCTACCCGCGAATTTTTTCGCGCTTTAACGGTATAAGGAGTGCTACATGAGCCTCAACAACCCCATCCTCGACGCCACACTCAACACCATCAGCNTGGAGGAGATCAAAGCGCAAAAGGGACCGGCCCCCTGGGTGCACACCGTCGTCCTCGCCGACCATTTGGCCGCCAATTTGATCTATCAGAATGCAGGACAGGAAAACGACAACCACTGCCACAACTACGACGAATGGTGGATCGTGCTGGAGGGCGAAATCGACTGGGTTATCGAGGGTCGGGACGAGCCGGTGCAGGCCAGGGCCGGAGATTTCGTCTACGTGCCCGCACAGACCTTCCACCATATCTTCCCCAAGGGCGACGGTCCCTCGGCGCGCCTCGGGGTGGCCCTGCCTGGGCAGGGNCACCTGCACGAGCGACCCGACAAAAAGGCCATNATTTCCATCGCAACCTGAGTACGGCAAAAGGGCAGGCTNTAAAGCCCGCCCTTTTTGCTTTCGCGACCGCCGNGTCCTAGAGCACGAAGCTGAAGAGCGCTAACAGAAAAGCCTCCCCGATGACGAAACCCAAGAGAAAGGTCTTGGCCGTCTTCCAGGTGCCCTCTTCGCCGGCGGATCGATCGATAATGGCGATCGACATAGTGTTAAATCCCGTAGTTAGACCACGGGGAGAAATCTCCAAGGGGATGGCTGGAGACCTTCCAAAGTATATATATAAGTCCAACTTTGTCAAACGCTTCGGCAATTTCCCCCGCNCCGTTGTATCGGCACAGCGCAAAGCGTATACTTAGTGTCAAATAGCAAAGACGAGACTCTTATGGAAATCTTCGGCAAAGGGCTCTACCTGCTCTTCTTCGACCGAGTCTTCTGGTTCGCACATCGGACCCACGGCCACAACCACAGGCACCTGCTCGCGGACAATGGCCACGCGCAACACCAGGTCCACAAAGTCAACCAGGCCCACCCCNAGGGCGGGACCTGGAGCAAACACCAGCAATGGATGGAGGACGCTGTATGAGCTTGCAAACCGCCACCCTCGGCGCCGGTTGCTTCTGGTGCGTCGAGGCCGTATACCAGGACGTACACGGCGTCGCCAGCGCTGTTTCCGGCTATATGGGTGGCCAAAACGACAACCCGACCTACCGCCAGGTCTGCGACGGCGACACCGGCCACGCCGAAGTCCTGCAAATCCAGTTCGACCCCGAGGCCATCTCCTTCGCCGATGTCCTCTACATTTTCTGGCGCACCCACGACCCCACCACCCNCAACCGCCAGGGCGCCGATCAGGGCACCCAGTACCGCTCGGTTATTTTCTATCACGACGAACAACAGCACCAGACCGCCACAACCTCCAAAGCCGAAACCGATGCCTCCGACCTCTGGCCCAACTCNATCGTCACCGAAATATCGCCCGCCAGTACCTTCTGGCCGGCCGAGGAGTACCACCAGAANTACTTCAAGCTCAATCCCAACCAGCCCTACTGCATGATGGTCGTCAATCCCAAAGTACGTAAGTTTCGCAAGGAATTCGCCGACCGCCTCAAGGTCGCGGATTGATGGGGGCAGATGCCGACACCGCCGTGGTGCTGTGCCACGGCGGCCAACCGCTGCAACACCTGATCGAACTGGCCGAGTGCCCGCTCGCCTTCGTCGATTGCGATTTGCCGCTGGACGAGCAGGTCGCTGCCTGCGGTGCTACCCCGGTTATTNTNATCTNTGGTCGCCCTGCCGACCTGCTGGCGCTGGCCCGCCGCCTGCCGGCGCTCGCACTGATCCAGATTCCCATAGCCGGCTCCGACTGGCTCGACGTCGCCGCCCTCGCCGAGTTGGGCGTGCAGGTGGCCGACAACAATGGCGCCAACGCCGCGGTCGTAGCCGAGCGCACCATCGCACTGATCTACTCGGTCTTCCANCAGCTCGACCAGCAATTCGCCAGCNCCCGCGCTGGCACCTGGCAACAGGGCGTCGACTTCGACCGTCCCTACTATACCTTCGAGGGCAAGCGCATCGGCCTGGTCGGCCTCGGTCGCATCGGCTCGCGGGTGGCCAAGAGGCTACAAGGTTGGGAATGCGAAGTGTGCTTCCACGACATCGCCGAATTCGCCGCCGACTATATCGCCGCCACCGGCGCGCATCCGCTGCCCTACGACGAACTCCTGCAAACCGCCGATGTCGTCTCGCTGCANGTGCCGCTCAACCGCCTGACCCGCACCATGTTCTCCGACCGCGAATTCGGCCTGATGCAGAGCGGCGCGGTCTTTATCAATACCTGCCGCGGCCCGGTCTGCGACGAGGCCGCACTGATCCGCGCACTGCAGGCGGGCCGCCTCTTTGGCGCCGGCATGGACGTCACCGAGATCGAGCCGATCCAGCCCGACAATCCCCTGCTCGAGATGCCCAATGTCCTGATTACGCCCCACTCGGCCGGCCGCTCNGTGCAAACNCAGGAGAAAACCGGACCGCACGTCGTCGCCAACGCCGCCNGCGTCATCCGCGGCGAGCCCCCGATCTCGNTCGTCGCCCCAGTATNNNGAGCACTCACATGACTTTTCCCACCTGGCCCNTAGAGCAGAGAGCCCACTATACCGCCTACCGCGCCGCGGAGCCCATCGCCATCGACGGCCACCTCGACGAACCGAGTTGGCTGGCCGCGCCCAGGAGCCCGCGTTTCCGCGATATGACCCATGGCGGCCCCGCAGTCCACGACACCCGCGCCGCCGTCTTGTGGGACGACNCCAATCTCTACGTCGGCTTCTGGATCGAAGAACCGTTTGTCGAGGCCACGCTNAAAAATCGCGACGACCCCATCTACCAGAACAACGACGTCGAGGTCTTTATCGCCGGCCAGGACACCTACTACGAATTCGAAATCAACGCCTATGGCACCGTCTACGAAGTGTTATTCGTGTGGGAAGACGCATACGAGCGCGACGGCTACGACCAAGAGCCGGGCTTAGCGCGCGATGCGCCCGGCGCCCAGCCCTTTTACGGGGTCGGGCTCAAAGACCACCCACGCGGCCCCCGCATGGGTTTTTTCCAGTGGGACTTGCCCGGCATGCAGAGCGCCGTCCACATCGACGGCACGCTCAATGACAATTCCGACCGCGACCGCGGCTGGACCGTCGAACTGGCGTTCCCCTGGTCCGGCATGGATCTATTGACGCGGGGGGATGGAAGAGCAGTACCGCCCAATGATGGCGACACCTGGGGCATGGACTTTTCACGCTTCAATCAATATCGCGAAGCGCCCCCCGCCCAGGACAACGCCGGCTGGTGCTGGAGCCCGCACGGAATTATGGACTCGCACATACCGGAGGTCTTTACGCAGGTCACTTTTTCGACGGAGACCGTGCCCGAAACGCGCAGCTGAGCGCGGAGACCGCTTTGCAGGCATTACGCCATTCCAACCCGCGACGGAGTCCCCCATGTCCACCGCTATCGCCCGTCTGACCGCCGCCGATTTCGAGGAAGCCATGGATGTCCTCAACTTTTCCTTCGGCTTCGAACACCCGCACAACTTCGAAACCCTGCTCCCCGTGCTCTACNATCCTGGCGCTGAGGCCATGAGCTGGAACTGGGCCCTGCGCGAGGAGGGAAGNATCCGCGCCATCGTCGGGGTCTTNCCCCTCACCTGGAAATTGGGCGATGCNACCTTGCGCATCGCCGGCGTCGGCGGCGTCTCCTGCCATCCGCGCTACCGCAAGCGCGGCTTTATGGGACAATTGATGCGCCATTGCGTCGAGGCCATGCGCGAGGAGGGCTATCCACTGTCGTGGCTCGGCGGCCAGCGCCAGCGCTACGGCTATTATGGCTACGAGAAATGCGGCATCAATTACCAGCTTAGCCTCGCACCAAACAATGTGCGTCACGTCTTCGGCGACGGCGANCTCGGCATCGAATTTCGCCCGCTCGAACGCCAGGACCGCACCCACCTCCAGGGCGTTATCGGCCTCCACGACGCCCAGCCCATCCGCGGCGTGCGTCCGCGCGAGCGCTTCTACAACATGCTATTGAGCTGGTACCACAAGCCCCATATCGCCATTTCACCCGATAGCCGCATGATCGGCTATGTCGTCGCCAACGGCAACGGCGATCGCATNACCGAAATACTCGCGGTCAACGAGGGCGAGCCCGAACTGCAAATCGCCGCCGCCTGGGTCCAGCAGCACGGGGAGGCGACATTCGACCTGGCGCCGTCGAACCGCCTGCTGCCCAAACTCGCCGCCGTGTGCGGNGGGATGAGCGTGCACAGCTCGGGCAACTGGCAGNTTTTCGACTGGGCAGCCGCACTCGACGCGNTGCTCAAAGNACAGGGCACCCTCATCCCGCTGACCGATGGCGCGGTCGTTATAGAAATCGCNGATTATGGGAAAGTGCTGCTGGAAGTAGCAGGTGGCAGCGCCCGCTGCATCCGCAGCGATGCCGCCCCCGCGCTGCAAACGGATGCCTTCACCGCCATGCGCCTGCTCTTCGGCCCGCTGCCGCCCGCCACCGTACTCGCCCTGCCCCAGGCGGCCGCCGCCCTCGAGCAGTGGTGTCCGCTGCCGCTTTTCTGGGGCCGGCAGGATGGAGTTTAGGGGCNAGTCGCGTAGACCGGGCTNGACCAGGCCTTCTCGCGGTCGACCTGCACCACCCGCACCCAGTAGGGCNGCGCACCGGACAGCGGCGCCGCGTCGCAGAAGGTAAACTCNGCCCGGCGCGGACCGTCCTCCTGCGGCGCCGGGCCGATCTCCACCCACTTGCTCGCGCCCCCGGCGTCGATGCGCTGCGGCGTCTGCTGCACCTGTCCGAGAGCGAATGCGAACGCGCAGTGGGCGGTGCGGAGGGCGCCGCGCCCGCCAGTGGCCTCAAAACTAAATCCCAGCTCATTGCCACCGGTCGCCGTCCGCCATGCGACCCGCCTCGCATCGACTTGCCACACCTCATCTGCCGCGCTCTGCAGGCCAATCGGCCGCACCGCTGCAATGCGGCCGTCTTCCATCTCTAAATCTCCATCCCAGACGACGCGCTGCGCCCCGGCCGTCCCCTCGGTCTCAGCCCCGCCCAGTAGCACCCGCAAGCGCTGCCCGTCCGCTTGCGCCACCACATGGGTATGAATCACCTCCGTTCCCCGCAAGATATCGACCCGCTCCAGCGCCGCCGTGCCCTCGACCTCTACCTTGACTTCGGGTTGCCCCTCCGTCGCATATTCCCCACCCATCGCATGNCCATCGACCTCGACCCACAGCAGAATTCGTTCGCCGCTGGTCCCGTAACAACGCCGGGCGAAAAAGGCTTCCCACAATCCCTCGCGCGTCAACTCGGTCGCGCAGACCGCGGTCAAGCCATTGCGCACATTGCGCGTGACCCGCCGCCCCGGNCGGCAAGCCCCGGGCCGCCCCATTACGCCGTCGCTACCGCCGGTGACCCCCACCTTATAGCCACGGGTNAGCGCGTCGAAGACGAACCATTCGGACGTGCCATGCGTAGAGTGNATCTCGAACAGCGGTTCGATCGCCGGCTCGTGCCAGTGCAAATTGGTCGGCCGACCGCCCACGTGCAGATTGAGTAGTACCTGCTCCCCGCCCATCGCGGCGAGAAACTCGGGCGCGCGCTCCAGGTCCGGCTCGGGATCGGGATCGTNTTCNGTATAGAATCGGCCCGAGCGCCGCAGTCGCGTCTCGTCGGCGCGATANATCACGTTGCGATCGCCGCCGTCTGCGGTTAGCGGGCTCCACTCGCAGCCCAGATAGCAGACGAATTCCCCCGGTGCATCGCAGGCGTGCGAGACCTCGCGCACGTGGTTCCATACGTCCAGGGGAATATAGTGGTCGTTGGCCTGNTGGCTGGCAAACTGCAGCCCAGCGGCGCACCGCGCATAGTCGAAATGCTCTTTGAGNCCGCCCNCCCCGCAGCCGATCTCNGTCTGCCCCGCGTGCAGGTCGCCCCAGAAAATCCGCCGCTCGGGCCACCCGACGCGAATGCATACGGGATTGCTCTCGGCCGCCAGTTCACCGCTCTCGGCCCGCAGGCGGTAAATGCCCGGCGCACTCCAGCGAGCGCGGAAGAGATGCNCGTGCCAATCGCCCTCTTGCCCCACTGCTTCCACCTCGGCCCCGGCCAGCACCGGNCGCTTGGCCAACGGCGCCGGATTCCCCCAGCGATCTTCGCCCCGCACCCGCACCTCCAGAGCCTCGCCAACGCTCCCCTCGGCTGCGGCGATCGCCACCAGGCGCTCGGCTGCAGCGGGCGCTACCACATAGCCCTCGGGATCGACCAACCGAATCCAATCGCAACCAGCGTCGGGATTGATCAACATTAGAAATGTCGCGTCCNGGGTCGCAAAGGTCGGCGCGCCCCAATCCTCGCAATTCAGTACCACCTGCTCGCCGCACCGCAACGCCCCGGCGACCACCGTCAACTCTATGTGGTGTTGCCAGGGATTGAGATCNCCCTGCGGCTCGAACGCCAGCGCCAACTCGGCGCCATCCGCCCGCACCGCCATCGCCGTCGGTTCGGCCCAATCGAAAGGCCAACGCCAGGCCACGCGCAGCTTGCCGCCGGCAGGAATCTCCGTCTCGCCGATCGCAAAGGTAAATTCCACCGCGACTGCACTGCCGGCTTCGAGAGTCGTTGCCATCCGCCATGATCCCTCTCCGTGCAACCGCCNGCGCTCGCCAGCGTCCAAACCAGCCTGATGCCAGACCTGCCCCCCGCCCGGCATGCCATTACTCATCAACACAGCTCAGCACTCCTTGGCCCAAGGCGTCGGCGCGGCATAGCCAAGCCCCGCGTAGGGATCCTCCCCTTTAACCTGGATCACGCCGCGATAGTTGCGCTCCCCCTTCCAACTCAANCACGTCGCCGCAGAAGCATAGTGCATCGTCAGCGCGGGACGGTAGGTCGCAGTGTCGTTTTTCTTCGAACGGTGCAATAGATAACCCGAAAAGAANAGGACGCTGCCCTTGCGCATCTCGACCGGCACCGCCCCCGCATCGTCGAAACCCCGCGCGATCGGCATGCTATCGACATCGGGCAAATCGTGTGGATAGCGCTCGTAAATCACCCCTGACTTATGACTCTCCGGCAAAATCCACAAACAGCCATTGTCCTNNGTCGTATCCGCCAGCGCGATCCACACCCCGGTCAACGAGCGATCGCGCGTCGGAATCGGCTGCTCGTCCTGATGCCAGGGGCTGCCATTCCCCCCCGGNCCCTTGGTCACAAACATCGTCTGCATGCACTTGTAGCCACCGTCCCAAAACGGCACATACGCCCCCACCACGCAATCGAGCACCCGACACACACCGGGGTGGGTGATGTAGCGGCGGATCACCGAGCTATAGGCGTGCGGCTCACCGATGTACATATACCGCCCCAAGAGCCGATCCGCTCCCGCCGGCCAATCCACCGCCGCAATCGGCTCGCACCCATAATCCCCGCGGTTGATCTTCTTCAAGTCGGCGACGATCTCGTCGCACTCTGCCGCAGACAACACCTCATCCACCAGCACATATCCGTTGGCGACATACCCATCGATCAATTCCCCCTTCTCAAATCCTTCGAGACGGAATACATCAACTCCCTCCATCTCATCAAACCCTTTCATCAGACTAGCGACATGTGCCAAGGGTATAGGTCGAGCCTCACTCCTCAACTTGCGCGCTAATAATCAAATGCTCGATCCAATCGTCCCCATCGTTAAAAATCTGATGCTTCACCCGGGGAGGAATATGTACCGCATCCCCCTCGCGCACCTCGTACATCTCCCCATCGACCTTCATCCGCCCCTTACCGCTCAAAAAGTAATACACCTGCTCCGTCGCCTCGTGTTCGTGATAGTCCCCCTCCAACCCGCCCTGCAGCCGGTGCACCGTCAACCCCGAAAACCCCTCCAATACCCCCTCCTTTTCCCCCACCCCCTCGCGCCCCTTGGCGCGAAAGATCGACCAGATAATCTTCGTATCGTGCCCGACTACGGGCGTCACGTCGCGCCAGTTGCGAATAACCATGCTTTCCTCCTCGCGTTTTAAGCCAATTGTATTTTTTTCATCCGGGCGCCGTCCAGTTCGACACCCAAACCCGGTCCTTCTGGAATGACAATATGCCCCTCGCAGTATTGCACGGGCTCGCCNACCACATCTTCATCATAGACCAGCGGCCCGGCCATATAACAGGGGAAGGCCAGATNGGGCGTTGCCGCAGCCAGGTGCACCCGTGCTGCAGTGCCGATCGACATCTCCACGGTGCTGCCCATCAGCGCGGCATTGCCGCAGACCTCGGCCACGGCGAGCACCTTGCGACAGGCGGCGATCCCGGCGTAACCGAGCCCGGTGTTGAACACATCCACCGCCTCCTGCAGCCGCGCCGCGACCGCGAAATCGGTGATGTGCTCGCCGATGGGCGCGGGCGATTGCGCCGCGACCGCGAGAAAATCTTCTACCGGGGCGTCGTGTCGGCCCCGCACCGGGGATTCGTAGAGNCCCGGNGCGAACTCGGCGAAGCGCTGGACGGCCGCAACCGCCTCGGCGACCGCGAAGCGACCGCTGGCATCGAGGGCCACCAGTTCTACCGCATCGCCCCAGCGTCGGCGCATTTCGCGCAGGAATAACTCGTCCTCGTCGAGCGCCTGGCCAAAATAATAGCGCAGGGCCCGGTGACCGGCCTCTTGCAGGCGCTCGACGCGGTCGAGATTGGCACGCCGGTCGGCGGCATCCCGACAAGGGGCGAGCGGATAGGCGAAGGGTACGCGCTCGCGGACCTTGCCGCCGAAAAGCTGGTGGAGCGGCACGTCGAGCGACCGAGCCAGCGCATCGTACAGGGCGATGTCGATGCCGCACAGCACCTGGTGTGCCCACGCCTCCCGCCCCAGGTCCATCTGCAGCGCCGTCAACTCGCAGATATCGCGACCGACCAGCACCGCCTCCAGCCGTTNCCGCAGGGCGGCCAGCGCCGCCGGTGCGACCGACCAGTTGACGTCCGACATCTCCCCCAATCCGACAATATCCGCGGCGGTGTGCAAGCGAACGACGACGTGGTTGGAGCGGGCCTTCTCCGCGTCGGCAGGCTTGCGCTGCCCCATCTCGCGCNCCGTTTGTACCGCTATCANCTCGACGCCAGTTATTTGCATTAGCCCTTGCGCCGCGGCGGTTTCCACTTGCGCAGCTGGCGCTTCCACGCCTTGTCGATCTCGCGCTTGACCGCCTGGGTATCCTTCCAGCGATCGCCGAAGACCGACAAATAATAGGCACCGGCGATCTGCTCGGGACAGATAAAGAGCTCGCGCCCCGGCTCCGCCGCCGCCAGCCAACAGCCCAATACCCGCTCGGCAAACTCGAGCCAGTCGAGAAATTCGGGCGTCAGCTTGCCCCTGGCATCTAATGCCGGCACCTGCGCATGCTGGCCGTTGAAGGGCCGGAAGTGCAGTTGGTTGGCCAACTGGATCAGATCCGGCCGCTCNGCCAGCCGGTCCCAGTAGGGTGGGTTGAGGTGCTTGATCACCGCCGGGTGNGAAAAGTCCCAGGTCATCTTCAACGGCCGCTTTTCGGCTTTCTCAAAACCCTCGGCCAGCGCGTAAGTCTTTTCCGGGGTCTCCGTACAGGTATCGCGGTGGACCTCAACCGAGACATCCATCTCCAGCTCTGCGGCCGCGGCCATCAGCCGCCTGGCCACCTCGAGCGCACGCTTGGTCGTGGTGTCGTGGTCGAGCATCTGCACGTTGACCACTCGCGCGCCATGGCGCTTTATATTGCGCAACTTGGGCACGATCTCCTTGATTCCNCCCAGGTCGGTGGTGCAGGCGAAGATCAGCCCCGAATCGGCGACCTGTTTTTCGTTGACCATAATCGTCCGCCCGACGAANCCGGGAAACCCGGCTTCGCGGATCGTCTTGAGCTTCTTCTCCCAACTCCACTCCCTCTTGCCGCCATAGCCCATCAACGANCCCAACGAGGCGCACTGGTAGAGCACAGGCTTGGCGACGGTTTTTTTCTTNGCCATTGGGGCCCCTCCCCTTTTGCGGTGAATAGCTANGGGCTTAAGATACCAATCCGCGCGCGGTGGGCAAAGAATTTCCGCACTATCGCAGGTACACCTNTATTTGTTAGATTTGTGCGCGAGACCGCACTGGAGGAACACCCATGACCACNGCTATCGACACCGCCACCCTGCCCCAAGTCACCCTGGGCAAAACCGGCGCGGAAGTCCCCCTGCTCGGCCTCGGCACAGCCCCGGGCGGCTTTGGCCTGGANGACACCGCCGCCATCGAACTCTTCGAGAGAGCTATCGACCTCGGCCTTACCTATGTCGATACCGCACCGGGCTATGAGCGCGCCCAGAGCCAGCTCAAACACATCGTACCCCGCCGCCGCGACGAACTATTCCTGGTCAGCAAGACCCACACCGCCGAATACCAGGAGGCACTCGACCAGGTAGCAAAGAACCGCCAAGCCCTCGGCACCGACCACCTCGACCTGATGTACGTCCACTCATTGGGCCACCTCGACGTCGATCGGGTTCTGGCCAAGGACGGCGCGCTGGCCGGCCTGCGCGAGGCCCAGCGCCGCGGCTGGACCCGCTATGTCGGCATCACCGCCCACCACGCGCCCTGGAAGTCTGCCAAGGTATTGCGNGAGGCGGAAATNGATGTCTGCATGNTCGCACTCAACTTCGCCGACCGCCACACCTACAACTTTGAAGAGCAGGTCCTCCCCTTAGCTCGCGCTCAGAACGCCGGCGTCGCCGCGATGAAGGTCTACGGTGGCTCTATCGACATGAAATACGACAAGCCCTACCCCTCGATGCTGACCCGCAGCGGCTTTGTAGACCACGAGCGCGCCCTGCGCTACGCCCTGGCTCTACCCGATGTGGACCTGGCGGTATTAGGCGTATTCAACGANACCGAGTTGGAACAAAATGTGGCATGGGTGCGGCGCTACCAACCGCTGGCTGCGGCCGAGGAAGCCGCGCTGCTGGCCCAGGGNCGAGCATTGGCTGCGGAGTGGGGGCCGCACTACGGCGCGCTCGAGTGACCCTCGGGACCGAACTGCTGGTATAACAGGCCCGCGACGATGCACAAAAGCCCCACCAGCGTCGATGGCAATATCGCCTCGCCCAGCGCGAAGTGGATCAGCACCAGCGAGCAAAACGGGGAGATGAAAATCAAATTGCTGACCTTGGCGGTATTTTCGGCGTGGCGCAGGGCCATTTGCCACAGGGCGTAGGTAAGACCCATCTCGAAAAGGCCGACATAAGCCGCGCCCAACAGGCCGGGCCAGCCCGGCAATGACCAGCCGGCAAGGACCAGACAGCAGCCGCCCGCCANCGGCAGCGAAAAGGCGAAGTTGAGAAAGAGCCGCACGATGGGATCGCGGTCATCTCGGGTATTGTAGATCCAGTAGAGTGCCCAGATTACCGTACTGCCCAGCGCNAGCCCCACCCCCAACGGGTCGGAAAAGCNCAGCGACCAGACCTCNCCGCGGGTGGCGANAANCACGACCCCGGCGTAACAGACCAGACCCGCGGCCAGGTCGCGAAAACCGACGCGCTGGCCCAGGAGCGGCACCGACAGCCAGGTCAGCGTCAATGCCCAGGTGTAGTTGAGCGCCTGCGCCTCCTGCGCCGGCAGCCGTTCGTAGGCCTTGAAGAGGATCAGATAGTAGAGTACAGGGTTACACGCCCCCATGGCCAGCGAGCGCCCGAGATCGGCGCGACGGCTGGCACACACCAGTGGCCATTTGCCCTGCGCGACCACCACCGCGCCCAGCACCAGCGCCGACGCGCAACTGGCGAAAAACAACAACTGGGCNAAGTCGAGATAGCGCAGNGAGATCTTGAACGCCGACGCCACCGTCGACCACAACAAAACGGCGGCCAAACCAAAGAGATAGGCTTGCTTATTATCGTNCATAAAATCGCTTTAATCGCGNTCCTGACGTTGCTGCTAGCGCCCGTCGGGGCCGANGAATTCCCCCTCGTCCGGGCCCATATCACCGCCGCGCCCCCGCAAATAGACGGCNTCCTCGACGACCCGGCCTGGGACCAAGCCGCGCCCGCCGACCAATTCTTCCAGCGCGAGCCCGACGAGGGCGCCCCCGCCACCGAGCGCACCCAAGTCCGCATCCTGCGNGACGACGACCAGATCTACATCGGCTTCCGCTGCTTCGACGCCGAGCCCGACCAGATCATCGCCACCATCATGCGCCGCGACGACGACATCGAAAACGACGACAATGTCCAGGTCATCCTCGACACCTACGACGACCGCCGCGGCGGCTTTTTCTTTTCCACCAACCCCCTGGGCGCGCGCCTCGACATGCTGCTGTCGGCGGAGGGCCGCACCCGCAACGAGTCCTGGGATTGCGTCTGGCAAAGCCGCGCCCGCATCGACTCGCTGGGCTGGACCGCAGAAATGGCGATCCCGCTCGACCAGTTGCGCTACGCCACCGGCGACGATGTCCAGTGGGGCCTCAACCTCGCCCGCACTATCCGCCGCAAAAACGAGCGCACCTTCCTGGTACCGCCGCCCCTGGCCTACGGCTTCAGCGGACACTTGCGCACCTCGCAGCTGGCGACGCTGACGGGTTTGGGCCGCCTCGAGGAACGCCCCCGCGTCGAATTGACGCCCTATACTCAACTGGCCACCACCCGCGATTTCGAGGCCCTAGATACCGCCAACCAGTACCAATTCGACACCGGCGCCGATTTCAAATACGGCGTCACTCCGGCACTGACCCTCGATTTGTCCTGGCGCACCGATTTCGCCCAGGTCGAGGCCGACCAGGAACAGGTCAACCTGACCCGCTTCAGCCTGTTTTTGCCCGAGAAGCGCGACTTCTTTTTGGAGGGTGCCGGCATCTTCTCCTTCGGCGAGCGCTTCCAGCGCTTTGGCGGCCCGCCGCCCACGCTGTTGTTCTACAGCCGCCGCATCGGCCTGGACGAGGGTCGCGCGCTGCCCGTTTTGGCCGGCGGCAAGCTCACCGGCCGCAGCGGCCCCTTNGAGATCGGCGTCCTCAATATCACCACCGACCCCCTGCAATTTCGCGAAGAAGACACCGAAGATCGCTACCGGCTCACCGACGGCACATTGCTCGCCGCAGACGATCCGCTGCTGGAGACAGCTACCGTCGCCGACACCGTCGAATTCACCTTTATCGATACCGTTCGCATCCGCCGCACCAACTTCTCGGTCGTGCGCCTCAAACGCGATGTGCTCTCGCGCTCGTCGGTCGGCTTGATCGCGACCAACCGCGACCCCGGCAGCAGCGCCGACCACAACCGCTCGTTCGGCCTCGACGCCGACTTCTCGCTTCTGGACGCCGCGCTCAATGTCCGCGGCTTCGCTGCGCGCAGTTTCTCACCCGAGCGNGNGGGCCGCGAGAGCGCCGGCCACCTCGAGATTGACTATCGCCACGGGTCCTTCGAATCGCGCGTGGCCTACCTCGATATCGGCGAAGACTTTAACCCCGAGATCGGCTTCGTGCCGCGCGACGCCATTCGCCGTTACAGCACCAGCTTTCGCTACCGACCAATGGTTNGCAGCCGCTGGATCCGCCGCTACTCGATCGGCCCGCAATTCACCTATCTGACCGATCTCGACAACGAGTTGCAGACCCGCGATTTCCGCTTTTCGGCCTTCGTCAACCTCGAGAGCGGCGACTGGCTCGGCCTGCGTTTCCACCAGCGCTTCGAAAATCTCGACGAGTCTTTCGAAATCCACGATTCGATAGAAATCCCCGCCATCNAGCACTCCTTCAGCGGCTATAGCCTCAACTGGTTCAGCGACGAAGGCCGCTGGCTCTCGACCGACGGCGCGGTCGAAATGGGCGATTTCTGGGACGGCGAGCGCTTCCGCTTCAACGCCGAGGGCACTGTCAAAGCCGGCAACCGGTTATCGCTGTCGACCGACTACGAATTTAACCGTGTGCGCCTGCCCGCCGGCGACTTCAAGACCAACGCGCTGAGCAACCGCTTNCTCTACACCTTCAGCACTGACCTCTTCCTGCGCGGCCTAGTGCAGTGGAATTCCAAGCGCGAAATCGTCGGCATCAACGCGCTGTGCAATTGGCGCTACCGCCCCGGCAGCGATCTCTTCCTGGTCTACAGTCAGGTCTGGGACACCGACGGCGGCGGCCAACTCAACCGCCAACTGCAGTTCAAACTGACCTATTTCTGGAAAAAGTAGGGATCGTGCGGGACGCTTATTGCGTTTCCTCCCGCCACACTTCGAGCGGATGCCGCCGCTCCGGCATCGGCAGGTCGATGCGCCGCCCGCCCTCGCGGTGCGATTGATATATGCCCAGGATCATCTCAAAGGCCCAGCGCCCTTCGGCGCCGCTGCCCNGCGGCTGGCGTCCTTGGTCCCTGGCCGCCAGCAGTTCCCGGTACATCGTCGCCACCGCATCCTCCGCCTGCGCCGC
>PBOD01000081.1 GCA_002724215.1 Gemmatimonadota bacterium
TGGGACGCATTCGTCGATGCCGAGGTTAGCACCGACCCTAATGATGCCGATGTGTGGATCGCGCCTTCCATACAAATAGGCCTGGGGGATACATCCCGGCAGGCCCCCGTACACGGCCTGCTGGTCGAGTCTCAGCGCGTCCTGCGCAGTCTGCGCGACCAGCAGGCGTGAGAGATTCGTACCCTTGCCGAACGCAGGTCCCGCACATGGCCATTGCACACCGGGCAGGTGCCCGCCGCTATGAAGGAGCTTTCGCATCGCCCTGTGATGTTAGAGCGCGTACTGCGGAATTTTCAGCAATTCTCCGTCTTTTAGCGCCGATTCGTGGGCGACGATACCGCCAACCGTCATGTTGAGCGCTTGCGCCACATCGATTAGTGGCGTTCGATCCATCAGAATCGCCTCTACAAACTCGCTCATCAGATAGCCGTGCGAGCCGCCGTGGCCGCCGGCATCGACGCCCGGAGGCAGTGGCGGTCGGCTGAGCTCGGCCACAGCCCCTGCCTCATGGCCGCTCTGAAATTCACCGTAGTAAGTCCCCTGCCGGGTGCGAATCCGGCCGCGCTCCCCGCCCTCGCCTGGCGTATCCCAGCTCACCGCCATCCGCGCCATGCCCCCTTCGCTGGTACGGAACAGCGCAATCTCGGTGCCGAAGGGATTGTTGTATGCGTTGTTCTCCGGCTGCAGGTGCTCGAGGGCACTCGGCATGCCCATGCAGGAAACCTCGGTGAAACTGCCGCCGGTCACCCCGGTGTAATAGGCATTCGAATGTGTCGGATACCACTGCGGGGGCAGCCCCGTACGCCAGCCCCGATGCGCGGCCAGCGGTGTGCCGAAATAATGCCAGTATTCGCCTTCAGCATAAATGACCTCGCCGAGGTCTCCTTGCCGATACATCTCACGCATGCAGTATAAATCGTGGTGGAAATACGAGGTTTCAAACATCATGTAATGGCGATCGCTGCTACGCGCCGCCGCAAAAAGCGCATCGGCTTCCTCCAGCGAGCCAAAAACCGCCGGCACGGCAGAAGCGACATGCTTGCCGGCTTGTAGTGCTGCAATCGCCAGTCGGGCATGACTCGGCGCATCGGTCGCGACGAATACCGCTTCGACCGAATCATCGGCAATCAATTCCTCGCATGTTGGGTAGATTGTCGCGCAGCGACACAGCCGGGCCAATTCGGCACCCTTGGCGGGATCCAGATCGGCTACCGCCGCTATGCGCACATTCGGATGATCTTGAAAATGGAAGGCCGCACCAAATCCGCAGACGCCGTATCCGGCGATACCCACCCTTATCTTGCGGTCCGATACGGGCTGCCAGTGTCGGGCAGCCTCGGTATCAGTTGCGGCTTGCTCGAAGCCCTGGATCGGGGCGACTCCAGCGCTCGGCGTCGAATCCGCCCCTGCGGACGACAGATCTGAATCTGTAGAACTCATGTTGATTCTCCCATTGGAAGCATGCACTACGCGGTGATCGAGAGAGAATCCTCACAACGGGCGCATGAGCATAGGGCCGCGGTCGCAGTCGCGACTCCGCTCAGCATCCTGACCGGTCAGTTAGCTCTGAGAAAAGACGCGATCGCGGAGAGCGAGCGCAAGGTGCCGAGCCCCGGGGCGAACCGTCAGATCGCCCGCGCAGAGCCCCCGATTCAAACGTCCAGCCCGGCGGCCGCATCCAGGCGCCAGTGGGTACTCATCAAGCAGGTTGGCTCTCCCGGCTGGTCGATCTGGTAGTAGACAGTCAATATCGAACCGTCGCCGAGTTGCGCCGAGGCCGGGTAGCCGAGGTCGGGACTGGTGTCGGTGCAGAGTACGATCTCGTCGCTCCAGCTTGCGCCCTCGTCGATACTGACGCGCGCGCGCGCGCCAAAGGGCGGCACGCGCACGCCGTAGACCAGCAGGATACGGTCGTCCGGCAGGCGGATCATATGCGCCGGATAACCGAGAATAGATGTCTTTAGCGGCTCGGTCCAGGTGCGGCCGCCATCGTGGCTCTCGGCCTGGAACATGAACTTTTCTTCCAGCTTAGATGTCCCGTAACGAAACAATCCAATGAGCTTGCCGCTCCTGGCCTCAACCATGTACGGCTCGCCCAAACCGATGCCCTCGGGTTGCGCAACCGTGCCGATGATCTGCCATGAACGGCCCTGATCCATCGATTCCTCTACCGTCAGGCCGTGCGCACCATCGAACGTGCCGCTGCCGAGATAGAGCAGTCTGCCGTCGTCGAGTTCGATCGGTCCATGCGGCGTCGAGCCCACACTGCGGACCGGCTCTTCCCAAGTCTTGCCCGCGTCGGTGGAGCGCTGCGTCCAGTGCCCCAGCCAGCGCTGCCGCACTTCCTGGCTCAGTGTCGCGGCATGGGCCTCGTAGCTGGGATTGTTCTCGAACTCCACCGATGTGAACCAGCTGGCGATCAGGGTGCCGGCGGAGGTTTCGACCAGGCCGGCATCGCGGTCGTCGAGGGGCGTGTTGCGAATGACTACCGGCTCGCTCCAGGTCTTACCTTCGTCGGAGCTGCGCACCAGCTGGGTTTTACCCCACGGGCAAATATGGCTGTCGCGATCGCCCGAGAATACGATGATCAACTCGCCGGCGCGCGTGCGCACGATCGTCGGCCAGCCGATATAGCGACCCGGTTGTTTGCAGATGATCTGCTTGGAGAGGATTTCAGCGGCAGGAGGCATGGGTCGTCCTTTGATTGAGTTGATCGGACGGAGCACCGGAATGGGATAAATGTGGCCCAGCCCGGAGCCCGGGTCAACATCGAAAGATGGAAAGCCGGCTATGGCGCGCGTTTGGATGTGTGCCGCGAGAAGCGTATTTTTGTCGTCCGGCTAGAAGCGAGTACCAGATGCCACGGCGAAGGAGAGATTCATATGCCGACCATGTCCAATGCTGAGCCCGGCGCGGATCGAGAAGCGGCAATGGCGCAACTTGCAGATCAGGTCGCAGCTTACAAGCGCGACGGCTTCATTGTGATCGAAGACGTACTACAGGGAAAAGAACTCACGCGGGTGCAAGCGGCCTTCGACAAGGTGCAGGCCCGCACCCGAGTCGATTGGGAACAGGGCAGAGCACGGGGCAAAGGCGTTTCGGAAAACGGTGAATATTACGCTTCCGGCACCTGGCATGCGAGAAAGTACTTCGATATATACCCCCTGCACCTGCTCGAACAGGACGATGCCGCCGTAGAGTTGATCGCCCATCCGCGCTTGCTTCCCTTTCTCAGCGCCACGGTCGGCGACGATGTACAGGCCACGACGATACAATTGCGCGTTTTAGAGCCGCAGACGGCGGCCGACGCAGCAGAGGAGGGCGGCTATGTTAACTGGCACCGGGATCACAGCAGTGACGATGCGTGGCGTTACCTGGGACGGCCGCTCAACACCAAGGTCATCGTCTATCTGACCGACGTCGGCCCCGATGACGGCTGCACCGCTTGTGTTCCCGGCTCACATCTATACGAACACGGTCCCGACCCCGCAGTCTACAAAGGCATGGGCGGGGGTGACGATCAAGCGACCAAAGTAAAGGACCAGCACGATATGCCCGGAATGGTGCCTGTGACGGCAAGGGCCGGAAGCGCCTTTCTTTTCGATACCCGGCTATGGCATACGACCCTGCCCAATACCGGCACTGCGGATCGCTGGTGCGTGCTCACGCTCTACGCTCCATTTTACCAGAAGCAACCTGGGGTAACGGTAGAAGCCGCGGTCGCCCTGGAGGCCGCGGGTCAGCTGAATACGCCCCAGCGCCGCCAGTTGTTCGGGCTGGAGCCTATGACCGGCGTAAATGGCTTCAAGCGACTTGCGCAGCACAGCGGAGACGACCGCGATGATCGCATTTTCAAAGGGGTGCGCCCCGCGAGGTTCGGGGAGCGGATACAATGAAGACTACCACGTGGTCTCCGCGCTCTACGAGTACGGTCCGATGAGAACTCCACGGAGGTATATATGCGCATAGCTATTTTATCCTACAGCCATCATGGCCGGGGGATCGGCGGGGTCGTCCGCGATCTGGGGCACGAGATCGCCGGGGTAATGGACCCGGAAGAAGGACCCCGCCGCCAATTGGCGGAGTACTTCGACTGTGTGGGATACGCCACCGCCGGCGCTTGCCTCGACGCAGTCCAGCCCGACGCGGCGCTGGTCGCCGGCAAGCATGTCGAAATGCCAGACCACATCATGGCCTGCGTCGAGCGACGGATTCCCTATCTGCTCGACAAGCCTTTCGCCGACTGCGCCGACCGGCTGCGACCGGTCGCCGAAGCAAGCCACAAGCACGACGTGTTCAGCGCGCTGACCCTCCCCAATCGCCAGAGCCGGATCGTCGCCACTATCGAGGAATTGATCGCCCGCGACGAACTCGGCGAAATCTCATTGTACGGCAGCCGCCTCAACAACGGGCCGCCTTCGCGCTACGATCCCACCCCCTCCTACTGGCACAACGATCCCGGCATATCCGGGGGCGGGTGCTGGGCGACCGAAGCCTCGCACGGGATCGATACGTTTTTGCAGTTTGCCGGCCCCGGGCAGGTAACGGTGGTGGGCGCGGTCCTCTCGAATGCCCTCCACCAGCGCGAGGTCGAGGATATCGCCATCGGTCTGCTGCGCGGCGAGAATGGCATCACCGGCGTCGTCGAATCGGGCTATTGCTATCCGGCCGGCGTCCGCGGCGGGGATCATTTCTTTCGCTTTGTCGGCACCAGGGCCTCGGTCTTTGCGCTCTACGGGCAGCAGGGCGAGCCGCTGATCGAAGTGCACACGGCGGCGGGAGTCGCCATTCGCGAGGAATTGTCGCATGGCGAGCGGATGCAGCGCGTGGTCGCGGCGGCGCTCGAGGCGCTGGAAAAAAGAGCGGATTTTGCCGCGGATATCTGGCAGGCGGTGCGAATATTGGAGGTACAGGACGCCGTCTTCGAATTTGCCCGCACACATCACCACGCCGCTGGTCCGTATCCACTCGGCGCACCTCCGGCCAAACCCTGACTATAGCCGCAACCGCACCCGAGCAACCTGCGCCGACGGTGCGGCAGTTGTCCAGCAGGCCATGCACAAGAGCACGGCTGTATCGGTGCGATTTGCCGGCGGCAATCGGTCCGTACTCCGTGCGTCGCTAGTGGTCGTCGCCGGATTTTTTTGCGCAAGATGGAAGCAGAGACTCAGACCTCCCTCTCCCCCGCGCAGGACGCACACTTCATCGCCTATTGGCAATGCCGCGTTCACAGACCCTGCGGCCAGCGAACCGCACACCGGAATCAGATCTACCTGGGCGGCAATACTGTGCCAGTGGATGCCATCGGCGCTGCGCAAGACCTCACCGCCATTGTGCAGATTGCGCGTCCCCAGATAGAGGTGGCCGCGCCAGGCGTTGAGGGCAAAGACCGCGGTAGTGTTTTCCGGTTCTTGCCAGGGGTTTTCCACCCGCTGCCAGTGCCAGGTGTTCACAATCGACCTTTCGTGCAGACCGCCGCAATGCGATCGCGATAGCCGATGCAGGCCTGGAAATTCTCATCATCGCGCTCAGCGCAAAAGAGCAGATGCGTACCGGTCAGGCGCAGCATTGGCAAGAGATTCACCCGGCCTGCAAGCCGAATAATAGCGCTTTCATCGATGAAACTGCGGGTGATGCGCATCCTCTCGGCGGCCTTCATGGTCAGCCTCGCTGTGCAATCATCGCAGCCA
Source organism: Gemmatimonadota bacterium (assembly GCA_002724215.1). Lineage (GTDB taxonomy): Bacteria > Latescibacterota > UBA2968 > UBA8231 > UBA8231. Next base: position 5,691 of record PBOD01000081.1, read on the forward strand.
GTTCGCTGCACTTCATCCACGTTATCGCATCGCCCCACAGCGCGTCGATACGCCGCCCGATTTCGTCGAGGGCTTGCAGGCCCGTCATACGGCCATTCGAATACAAGCTTTGCCAGTGGGTACACCAGACGATCGGGGTCGCGGCTCGAAACAGCTCCACGAGTCTGCCGCTGCTGCCGTCTTCGCTCAAATAGCCGTCTGCTATTGAGTTGACGTAGCCAGCCCCCGTCTCCCTGCTATTCATCGTGTTCCACAACGGGTCGCCGACCTGCGACCACAGACTGACCTGCCAGGAGTCGCCCTCGCGGTAGACAACATGGGATCGGAACGCCGTATCGCGGATCTCCTGGTGCAAAAAGTACCAGCTCTGGGAGCGCCCGTTGACCTGACGCATCGCATCGCGTATCGCCACCCGGTACTGGCTTTCTACGTCGATGCCAAAATCCCAGGGCGAGGTGACGCCGGTAGCTTGCAGATCCGCCGCATTGAGGATTTCGAGGGCGTAGCTGATGTATGGGGTCATCGTCGCGGCGTTTTGATGCCGCGACCACGCGCGCTCGTTCTCGGGCAGCAAGCTCAGCGATTCCAGGTCCAGCGCCCTGGCATGGGTCAGGATTTCCGGGGTGATATCCATCAGCGGCACCACCTCCCGCCGCACCAGATCGAGCCATCGGCTCAAGCCGGCCTGATCGCAGCCAGACCAGCCGTCGGTGATAGCCCCGAGTCCGGCGGGATAGGGCAATACGGAGAACTTTCCCTTGATGCCTCTCGTGGCGATAACGCTTGCGAAATGGCGCAGGAAATCGACGGGAATGTCGCGCGCGACCGCTTCGCCCGTAGCGAGTAGCGGATTCTCCGTAGCCTGGGCTTCGGCCGCATGCCACCAGTAGACATTGACGAGCGGGGCTGGATCATCGACGATAAGGACAATCGGTAGACTCATTCACTGTCTCCCGGAAAGAGCTACCTGTCGACGGCGGCTCCCGGTGGGGCGGGCACGCGAAAAAATCCCTGCCTTGCGGTTGCGGCAGTTCCACGCCCCCGCGTCAATAGCGCACGACGAGCTCGACATCGGTCAGGGTCAGCGCCGCGGCCACTTGCGGATTGCGCTCTTGCACCGCGATGCGCACCGCGTGCTCACCCATTGCCATACCCGTCTTGCCCAAATCCCAGCACAGCCAAACCGCACTGCTCACATCGGCGATATCCCGCCACTGCGGCAGCGGCTGAAAGGCCCCGCCCGGGGGCGCTGGATCGCTGAGCCGGCAGTAGGCGATCTCGGGCGTTACCAGCGCTTCTCCATCCCACCATACCCGCACGGTATCTCGATCGGTCCATTCGTTGATCCGCAGCCGCAATTGAACGCGCTGCGGCGGATGAGCGCGGAAGTCGTCGGCGACATCCAGAGTGATGGTGGGGCCCTCACCGGTCAGCGTGCGCTCGAGATCGACCGGCACCTGGCCATAGATCCGATCGATGCGGAAGGCGCCGCGCCAGGCCCCCTCCCGCTGGATGTAACGATGCGTTGCCGCGTAAATCTTGTCCTGGGCGGCGAGCGTCTCCGGCGTACCGATGGTCGTCAGCAGTGGCCGCTTCGAATCGCGATTGGCATGCCAGTTGAAGACATAGATTCCGGCAGCGCCCGCGCGATGGTAGCAGTTGGCAATCGCCGAGGTGCGCAAGCGATCTTTTGCTTCCGGCTCTTCCGGGCCGACGAACGGATCGGGCAGATTGCTGTCGAAACCGGGATAAACGGCGATATCGGTCCCCGCACACAGCTCGGAGAAGCCGGCGACATCGATGCTGGCATCGGTGACGGCATTGCCAGCTGGAACGAGGATATCGACGAGCCCCTCATCGATCCACGCCGGGATATCGTAGCCAATGCGGCGGCACATCTCAAGCGACCCTGCAACCCGCGCCGCCAGGTACACCGGGCGCCCGCGCTCTTCGCCCAGCGCCTCGGTCATGCGGCGGATCGCGCGCTGCAGATCGGTGAGCAGATAGCGCAGCCGATAGCCCTCGTCGTCGGGAAAATGAAAAGCGTGTCGCTGCCAGTCGAGCTCGACCCCGTCCCAGTCGTAGCGTCGGCAGACCTCTGCGACGTGGTCGAAGCAGCGCTGTCTGATCTGGGGCACGGCCATATTCCACGATAGCGCGAACCACTCTGAGGTGCGCTCGCCCAGCACCCACTCCGGGTGCTCGAAGCGCAACCGCTCGACGCGATTGGCCTTGTGCAGTGCGCCCAGATCGGCGACCTGGGCGCCACCGAAGTGGTTGTCGTTCATGCGCACCGAGGCGTAGACATCGATACCGAGTTCGCGGCCGCGCGCGATCAGCGCTTTTTGCGGATCCTCACCGCGGTCGTACATCTGCAGGATATTCTCGGTGCTGTTGTAGGCTCCGGCGCTNGCGTAGNGGCGGTCCCGCTCCTGCCCGATATATTCCACCACCTNGCTCGGCCAGCGNGACCCGCGCCCACCGGCGCTCCANAACAGGGCGCCGACCTGGGTGTCTTGCAGCGGCGCGTAGGCCTTGNCGAGAAAATCGTCCACCGATTGCGGCACCGGCGAGTAGCCGTGCGGCGCACCGTCCCAGTTGTAGATNATCNNGTANNGNGGCGGGATGGNCCTTGCAACTTTTGACAAATTACACCTNATCCTAACGGNANAATTGCCTACAATTAATCCGTTGCTCNACNATTAATTTGTCAAAACANNCCACAATTTAAGCACATATTTCAGATAAANTATNGAAAATCGATAGCTGGCCTCATTCACTCCACGTATCCACCGCCGCCTGGCCCACGATATACGCCATCGCTATAGCCGCTATCGGCCAGGCGATTGCCATCACAGTTTTCGCCCAAGCATTTGCCTTTCTATATTGTCGAAGCAACCAAGAGGTCCATTGGTCAAAGGATACGAGAATCGAAAAATCAAGAGACGGCGCCGACGCGCACTAAATGCAGTTCGTTGGAGCATANAGACCGGAGACAGGCCTTGCATNGTGCTGGTTAANTNNCTCGNTTCGTCATAAGGTTTCTCATGGTTGCACCCACAGTACGTCCGGGGATTGCATCGCTCACGCTCGGGCTCGGGCTNTGTCTGGTTCTTATCGGCGCTCTGTCGGCCGAACAGATTCGCTATGACCGAGCCAGCCAGTGGCGGGACTGGCCCNTGCCGCTGGGCACGGTCGCCGTGGATGCGGCCGGCGTCGTGCGGCCGGTGGAGATCCGCAAGAATATCGATCCGGTCCGCAACGCTGCGGCGTTTGGCGGCGGGATCCGCACGGCGGGGTCGAATCCGAGGAAGGCCAATAGCGCGATTGACGGAGACTTGGCGACCGGTTGGCGTCCCGATCCTGCAGACGATCCCGAGGACTGGTGGATCGAAATCGATCTGGGCAGGGCGGTGGGGGCGCGGAGGGTATCGCTGGTCTTTGCGGCCGCCGCACCTCCCTTCGCTTTATTCGACGTCTTTCTATCGACCGGCGAGCCGGCGGTCGATGTGGTCGGCAACCCGATCGAGGGGTCGCTGATTTACCGCGACCAACAGCGCTTCAAAGAAAACGACCGGCATCGAGTGACCATTGAACTGGATCCGATGCGGGATCCTCTATTACAATTTGTGCGGATCGAGGCCCTGGCCCTGCACCCAGAGGCCGAACTGGTCGAAGTCGAGGTCGAGGCCATCGGCGACAATATGGCGCTCGACGTGCTGGGCAAGGGCGGCGGCATCGAGCTGATCGTCGACATCGACGGCTTCGGCGACGCGGCATCGTTTGCCAATGTCCTGCCCCTGGCCGACGGCCGCTTCTCACTGTGGAGTGAAAACCGCCGCATCAACCGCTCGGTCAACGTAATCTCGCGGATGACACTGGATCTGGGCTCGGTGTTCTGGGTCGATCTGGTGCGGATGGTCGGCAACTTCCTGGCGCGACCCGGGCAGTTCCGCTTCAATTTCGACAGCTACGAAGTGCTGACATCAGACGGGTCGTTGGCGCCCGACGGCACCCGGATCTGGCATAAGCAATTCGCCGGCAAAGCCTCCCAAGCCAACCGCAATCTCGGTATTGCCAACCACCACTTCGCGCCGATTAAGACCCGCTACGTGCGAGTCGAATGGGTGTTCTGGGACGCAGCCTGCGCGGCGGCCTGCATCGGCTGCGGCATTGTGCCACCCTGCCAGTTCTGGGGCGGGACCCGCGAGTTACAGGTCTTCGGGGCGGGTTTCCCGGCACGGGTCGTACTCGATTCGCCGCTGATCGACCTCGGCGGCGATCAGCAGGTTCAGACCATCCGCTGGGGCGCTCACGCGCCCGCGGGTTCCCAAGTGGAAGTGCGCAGCCGCACCGGCAATGAACTGGATCTGGACATCACCTACCACGACAAAAACGGCAAGGAAGTGACCGCCAGGAAATACGACAAACTGATCCCCAGTTTTAAAGGCCGGATCGACACCACGTTTTCGTCCGGTGCCGACTGGAGCCCGTGGAGCAAGATCTACTTAGAACCCGGCGAGGCCTTCCTTTCGCCCTCGCCGCGGCGCTTTATGGAGCTGGAAGTCGCGCTGGTATCGGAGCGGCCAGGGGCCGGGGCGTTGCTGGACTGGCTGGCGATCGAGTTCGACGACCCGCTGGCACACGTGGTGGTGGGGGAAATCTTTCCCGTCGAGGTCGCTCCGGGCGAGCGGACGGAATTCGCCTACTATATTCGGCCGCAACGAGTGATGGGAACCGGTTTCGACCGCCTCATTATGGAGACGACGGCGCCGATAGAATTCTTGGACCTTTTGATCGACGGGGAGGTGCAGGTGGTAGACGTCGAAATGACTGATGCAGGTTTCGAGATCGTCTTGGACGCACCGGTGCGGCGCAGCGCGTTGCTGGAGCTGCGCTTCGCGGCTGCGGTCTTCGTTGACGCCACGCGTTTCGACGCCTTTATCGCCGATAGTAACGCCGGCGCATTGGCGCGCCAGCGGGTCGACGCCGGCGACGCCAACGCCGAGATCGCGAGCAGCACCCACGCGGTGCGCCTGCCGGTGGGGCCGCGGCTATTGGCCAATGTGTCGATGGGACCACAGGTCATCAGCCCCAATGACGACGGGATTAACGACGCGCTTACGGTGCGCTTCGACCTGATCAACGTACTGGCGCCGCGGGCGGTAGGGTTAAGGGTGTTCGATCTGGCGGGGCGATTGGTGTGGAAGCGCGAAGAGGAAGGTCGGGCCGGGGAGAAAGTGCTGGCGTGGGCGGGCGACGGAGCCGACGGGGGGCGCGTACCGCCGGGAACCTATCTC
>PBOD01000237.1 GCA_002724215.1 Gemmatimonadota bacterium
CCGGCTCAAGGCCTACCATTCGCGCGAGGTCAGCGAGTACAAGGATCTGCGCGGCGAAGTCGGCGTCGGTATCCAGCACGACCGCAACACCACCCTGGGGCTGGGGTTGCGCGGCGAGGCCAATGCCCTGCTGTCCGGCCAGGTCTTGCTCACCGGTTTTGGCGCCGTGCGGCGCGAGACCTTGGCGCCGTACGACCTGCGCCAGGATCGGGGGGGGCTGCCCGAGAGCCGCCGCCACAGCCTGGCGGCCGGGACCGAGGCCGAGGCGCCGCTCGGGCCGTTGACCATCAATGCGGGCGCACAGGTCGAGCGCATCGCCGACCGTTTTTTCGAGCGGCGGGCTTTCGCCTCCGGCGATCTGCTGCCCAGTCGGGATCACGGCGAGATGCTGTGGGGCTATCGCCTAGGTGCGGCGTTGGAGCTGGGGGCGGGCTGGCGTCTCAAGAGCCATTACGGGCGCTATCGGCGCGCGCCCAGTTTCTTCGAACTCTTCGGTGATCGGGGCGCGGCAATCGGCAATGCCGAACTGGATAGCGAGCGGGGGCGCAACCGCGACATCGGTTTGGTCTACCGGGGCGAGCCCGAGGGTGCGGGGCTGTTGTTGGCGGAGGTGGTCTACTATGCCAACCGAGTCGATGACCTGATCCGCTTCGCGCAGAATTCGCAGCGGGTGTCGAAGCCCGACAACTTCGGCCGCGCCGCGTTGCGCGGTGTCGAGGCCCGCGCGCAGGCGCGGCTGGCACGCAGGCTCGAACTCGGCGGCAATTACCTCTACCAGCGCGCTGAAAACCGCACCCCCTTTTCCTTCGAGCGCGGCAACGATTTACCCAACGCGCCGCGCCACCGCCTAAATGGCCGCGTTGGATTGGACCTGCCCCTGGGCACGGTCCACTACGAGTTCAGCCGTGAGAGCCGGCATTTCCTCGATCGGGCCAATCTGCGCACCGTGCCGGTGCGCACTCTGCACCATGTGGGCGGCCGGGTGCCGCTACGGGGGGGTCTTGCGCTGTCGTGGGCACTGCGCAACCTGCGCGACAATCGGGTCGCCGATTTGTGGGGCTATCCGCTGCCGGGCCGCTCGTACGCGCTGTCGATTCACTATCACTAAACATGCATATCACCGACCAGTCAAAGGAGAGAGCTTTCATGTATCGTATCATCGTCGTAGCCGTCGTCGCGCTCATCGCGGCCACCGCGCCACTCAGAGCCCAGGGCCTGTTCGTGACCACCACCGACTTCGCCACCGGCAGCACTGCCTTTCTGGCACCGGACGCCGCTGAGGCCGAGGTCAATCTATTGGGGATTCACGCCGACGCCTCGGGCTATTACCACGATGGGCGCATCTATGTCGTCAATCGCCTGGGTCAGGACAATATCCTGGTGCTGGACGCGATGGACCTGCGCACGCCGCTGAACCAATTCTCGGTCGGCAATGGCGCCAACCCGCACGATATTGAGGTCGTGGCGCCCGACAAGGCCTACGTCTCGCGCTACGACGGCACGGCACTGCTGGTAGTCAACCCGGAGAACGGCGACTCGCTGAGCGAGATCGACCTGAGCGCCTTCGCCGATGCCGACGGCCTGCCCGAGGTGTCGCAGATCGTCCGTGTCGGCGATCGGCTCTACCTCAGCTGTCAGCGCCTCGACCGCAACGGCGGTTGGGGGCCGGCGGATCAGAGCTTTCTAATCGTCGTCGATATCGCCGCCGACGCGGTGATCGATGTGGATCCGGCCGCCGCTGGCGTGCAGGGCATTACGCTAAGCTCGACCAATCCCAACGGACTGGCAGTGGTCGGTGATCAAATCGTCGTCAGCGTGGTCGCCGGTTTCGGCGACCGGGCGGGCGGAGTGGAAATCGTCGATACCCGTAGCAACCGCAGCCTTGGGTTGGTGGTCAGCGAGGAAGACCTAGGTGGCGACATCACCGGTATGGTGGTGGTCAGCGCCAGCCGGGGTTACGCCATCGTCTCGGACGAGAATTTCACCAATAGCGTTAAACCCTTCGACCTGCTGACGGGCGCAGTGGGCGCGCCGCTGCAGAATATCAGCGACGGCTATATCCCCAGCCTGGCCACCGATGGCGCGCGGCTGATCGTAGCCGACCGCGGCAGCTTCGACAATCCAGACGCCGCCGGGCTAAAGATCTACGATGCGGCCGGCGGCGACTTTATCGCCGGGCCGATCAACACCGGCCTGCCGCCCTCGGCTATCGTGGTAATGGGCGATGTGGCGATCGCCACGGCGGTCGCGGCAGAGGGCGCACAAGCCCTGCCCGGGGAATTCGCCCTTGGCGCGGGGTATCCCAACCCCTTCAATGCCGCGGTGCAGATCCCCTTTGCGGTCGCGGCCGAGGCACATGTGGTGCTGGGCGTGTTCGACGTACTGGGCCGCGAGGTGCGCACCCTGGTTGCCGGGCGGATGGCTCCAGGGCAGTACGCGGTGGCCTGGGACGGGCGCGACAACGCGAGCAGGACGGTGGGCAACGGCACCTATCTGGTGCGGCTCAGCGGCGGCGGGCGCAGTGCGACGAGCAAGGTGATGTTGCTCAAATAACGGGCGCGGGTGGGCGGGATCCGCCCGCCCGCCCGCGCTTTGCTTCCCGGCCAATCGTCACTACTTTCGGTCATTGGCCTTTACAGTGGAGACCAGCTATGTTGCAAGCGCGTTTGTCGTTCTCGGCGGTTTTGTTCTGTGGTGCCGTAGCCGCGTGGGGCGCGCCCGACTGCATCGAAGAGTACGACCCGGCGGCGGATTACTTCCCGCACAAGACGCAACTGCAATACGCCGAGCATTTTTCGGTCGAGTACTTCAAACACTACAAGGTAGTCACCGTCAGCGCGCCGTGGCCGGGTGCTGAGGAGGCGGTGCGCTACGTGCTGGTCCAGTGTGGCACCCCAGATCCCCAGGGCTACGAGGGCGCTCAGCGCATCGAGATCCCGGTGCAGCGTCTGGCCATTATGTCCACCACCCAGTTGCCGCACCTGGAATTACTCGACGCGCTCGACCGCCTGGTTGCCGTCAGCGACATCGAGATGGTCCACTCGCAGGCGGCGCACGAGCGCTTCGCCGCGGGTGCACTCGCCGAGATCGGCCATGGTGCGGGGGGGAATTTGGAGCTGGTGCTGGAGCTGGAGACCGACCTGGTGATGACCGTTGCCGCCGCGCAGTCGCAGTACAATGCCCACCCGGTCCTGCAGCAGGCCGGGGCGGCGGTGGCGATCAATGCTGAGTACACCGAGCCCTCGCTGTTGGGCCGCAGCGAATGGCTGAAGTTCACCGCCGCGTTTTTCAACGCCGAGGCGGCGGCGCAAAAGCACTTCGCTCATATCGCGGCGCAGTACCGCAAGGCCGCAGCCCTGACCCGCCATATTGCGCCGGGCGATCGGCCTACGGTCTACGGCGGCTCGCTGTGGCGCGATACCTGGCACGTCTCGGGCGGCCAGAGCTATGCCGCGCAGCTGATAGCGGCCGCCGGCGGCCGCTATCTGTGGCGCGACAACGAGTCGCGCCAGAGCCTGCCGCTGGATTTCGAGGCGGTCTACGCCGTAGCGCACGACGCCGACTTCTGGTTCACCATGCGCAACGAGTGGCACGGCCGCGCGGGGGTGGTCGCCGCCGACGAGCGCTACGGCGATTTTGCTGCGTTTAAAAACGGCCAGGTCTACAATGCCAACGCCCGCCTCAGCGCGCAGGGCGGCAACGACTACTGGGAGCGCGGCATCGTTGAGCCGCACCTGATATTGGCAGACTACATCAAGATCCTGCATCCCGACATTCTGCCCGACCACGCGCTCAAATACTACAAGCGACTCGACTGAGGTAGCCATGACTACCCTGGAAACGACACCGGCCGCGCCCGCGGCCACGCCCTGGCCCCAGCTGGGGTTGCGTTGGGGTCTCCTGGCGGCGATGGCGGCGGCGGTGGCCGGCTTTTTCGCGCTGAGCCTGGCGGTGGGGTCGGTGGCGATCCCCCTGGATGCGGTGATCGCCATTCTCTTCGACGATGCGGACCAGAAGCGCAGCTGGAGCCATATTATCCACGCCATTCGCCTGCCGCGAGCGCTGACCGCGGTGCTGGCCGGGGCGGCGCTGAGCGCGAGTGGTTTGCAAATGCAGACGCTGTTTCGCAATCCTCTGGCCGATCCCTTTATCCTCGGCATCAGCGCCGGCGCCAGCCTGGGGGTGGCGCTGGTGGTATTGGGCACGGGCGTCACCGGGGCGGGTCTTTTGGCCGGTCTGGGTTTGATCGGCCATATCGGGGTAGTGATTGCGGCGGTGGCCGGGGCGGCGGCGGTGCTGGGGTTGGTGCTGCTGGTGGGGCGGCGCGTGCAGAACAATATGACTCTGCTGATCCTCGGTCTGATGTTCGGGTATCTGACCGGCGCGATCGTCAGCGTGTTGCTCTATTTCAGCATCCCCGAACAGGTACAGACCTACGTGCTGTGGACCTTCGGCAGCTTTGGCGCGGTGACCTGGAGCCAGATGGTCTTTTTGGCGCCGGTAGCGCTGGCGGGCCTGGCGATCGCGGTGCTACTGGTCAAGCCGCTCAACGCGTTATTGCTGGGTGAGACCTACGCCCGCAGTATGGGTTTGAAAGTGCGACAGGCGCGGTTGTGGATCATTTTAAGTGCCGCGCTCCTGGCCGGAGCGGTCACCGCCTATTGCGGTCCGATCGGCTTTTTGGGCGTGGCCGTGCCGCACTTGTGCCGGGCGCTGTTCAATACCTCGGACCACCGCGTGTTGCTGCCGGCCAGCATTATGATGGGGGCGGCGCTGGCGCTGGTCGCCGATCTGGTGGCGCGCTTGCCGGGTAGCCAGGCGACCCTGCCGCTCAATGCGGTCACCGCGCTGATCGGGGCGCCGGTGGTGACCTGGATTATCCTGCGTCGCCGCGATCTGCGGCAGGCCTTCGCCTCGTGAGCGCCCTGCTGGCCGCGCGCGGTCTGGCGATCGGTTATGCGCCGCGGCGGCGCCCGCGCGTGGAGGTGGCCGCCGGAATCGACGCCGAGTTGCGCCGCGGCGAACTGGTGTGTCTGCTGGGTCCCAACGGGGCCGGCAAATCTACGCTGATGCGCACTCTGGCCGGGCTGCAGCAGCCGCTGGCGGGGGCGGTGGACTTCGACGGCGGCGATCTGCACCGCCTGGCCGAAGACGAACGGGCGCGACTATTGGGGCTGGTGCTGACCGAGCGGGTGGCTGCGGGCAATTTGTCGGCCTATGCGCTGGTATCGCTGGGTCGCTATCCCTATACGGGTTGGGACGGTCGCCTCAGTGCGGCCGACGAGGAGGTGGTGCGCTGGGCGCTCGGCGCGGTGGGAGCAGAGGATCTGGCCGCGCGCAGCGTCGATGAACTAAGCGACGGCGAGCGGCAGAAGGTTATGGTGGCCAGAGCGCTGGCGCAGGAGCCGGCCGTGCTGCTCTTGGACGAGCCGACGGCCTTTCTCGATCTGCCGCGGCGGGTCGAGATCATGCAGTTGTTGCGGCGGCTGGCCTACGACACCGGCCGCGCAGTGCTGCTATCGACCCACGATCTGGATCTGGCGCTGCGCTGTGCCGACCGGCTGTGGCTGTTGCCGGCGGGCGGGCCGCTGGAGACGGGGGCGCCGGAGGACCTGGTGTTGAGCGGGGCGCTGCAGGGGGCGTTTGCAGGTGTGGAGTTCGAGCCGGAAACGGGGTCTTTCCGGTTGGAGCAAGACACGCTGGGATCGGTGGGGTTGGTGGGCGAGGGATTGGGTGCAGTGTGGACGGCGCGGGCTCTGGCGCGGGCGGGGTTCGGAGTCGATGGGGACCAGGTGACGCAGGTCGAGGTGCTCGAACAAGAGGGGCGGATGGCGTGGCGGTTAGATGGGGTGGAGGGGCAGCGGGTTTGCGGGTCGCTGTACGAGGTGGTGGATGTGCTGAAGCAGGGGTTGCGGGCGTAGAAGGCATTTGGTCGGGCAGGTCGAGGCTGGTTCGCCGTTTTACGCTACATAAAAGAAGATAGAATGTAAAGAGTATGGCTCTAACACAACGCATTGTCTCTCTCTTGCCGAGCAGCACCGAGATCGTTTGTGCGTTAGGATGTAGTGACCGCCTGGTCGGCCGCTCGCACGAGTGCGATTATCCAGCATCGGTGACTGACCTCCCTGCCTGCAGCGAAGCCAAGTTCGATCCCGATGGCACGAGTTATGAGATCGATCAGCGGGTGAAGGCGGTGTTGCAGGAAGCGGTCTCGGTTTATCGGGTCCATGCCACTGTACTCGACGAACTAGAGCCGGATCTACTGGTGACGCAGTCGCAGTGCGAGGTGTGTGCGGTCAGTCTCGCGGATGTCGAGGCGGCGGCTTGTGAGTTGGTGAAGTCGCAGCCGGAGATTTTGTCGCTGGCGCCCAACGCGCTGGCGGATATCTGGCGGGATATCGGTGCCGTGGCGAAGGCATTGGCGGTGGAGGAAAAGGGCGCGGCTTTGGTAGCAGCGTTACAGGCGCGCCTGGATGCTATCGCCGAACGGGCCAGAGCGATAGAGCGCCGGCCGCGCATCGCCTGTATCGAGTGGTTCGCGCCGCTGATGGCAGCGGGCAATTGGGTGCCGGAGCTGGTAGAGATCGCCGGGGGTGAGAATCTCTTCGGGGCGGCGGGGGAACACTCGCCGTGGATGGCGTGGGAGGCGCTCGAAGAAGCGCAGCCGGAGGTGATCGCGCTGATGCCGTGCGGGTTTGATATAGAGCGGTGCCGGCGCGAACTGCCGGCCCTGGCGGACCATCCGGTATGGGGAAGATTGGAAGCAGTTAGAACAGGGCAAGTCTATCTCACCGACGGCAACCAGTTTTTCAACCGCCCGGGGCCGCGGCTGGTGGAGTCGGCGGAGATCCTGGCGCAAATCATGCACCCCGAATCCTTCGCCAGCGGTCACGAAGGCACGGGATGGATCGGCCTAGAGCCGTAGCCGCCTACCAGCGCGACAACACCGTTTTCTGCCGGGTGTAGAACAGGGTGCCCAACGCGCTGGCGGATATCTGGCGGGATATCGGTGCTGTGGCGAAGGCGTCGGCGGTGGAGGAAAAGGGCGCCGCGTCACCCATCGGGGAGGTTCTTTTTTCAGTGTGCACCCGTTCGCTGCTGAACGGACCCCGCCACAACGGGAGCGCTCGCACCTGGCCTCCTTGGGCTTCGACGATGCGATGGACGACGATCTCGTGCGTTGCGTAGAGTTCGCCGCCCTTGACGAGGATGTCGGGCAGCAGATCGGCGCAGATCGGCGACCAGCGGCTCGACGCTCGTGCCGGAGAATGTGCAGACATTAGCGGCGCTGGCCGCCTGCGGAATGCGGGGGTGCCCCTGACCCTTTGGGCGCGGACGCCGCCGTCATCGTTGAGTCGGTCCGGGCGTGGGCCTGCTACAGATATTCGACGTGGCCGCGGTGCAAGAGTTCGAAGCAGCCGCTGGTGAAGACGAAAACGCGGCCTGGATTGGCACGACGAACGACCAAGAGCTCTATGCTGGATATGATTTGGCTGCTCTCGACAACCAGGCCATTGCAAGAATCGCAAGAGCGGGACGGCGATGTGGCAGCGAACGTATCGGCCTCGACCACCATACGCGGCGCTACGACTGTGCACCAACGGCGTGGCGCCGCAGAGCC
>PBOD01000238.1 GCA_002724215.1 Gemmatimonadota bacterium
GTAGCCTGGCTCGACGGCACCTGGCACCACGTCCACTCCTACACCCCCGAAACCGCCCACCGCCCCGACACCGTCGCCCTCTGGCACAAGATCCGCACCCAAGAACTCCCAGAGTGGACCGAGTCCTACCACAACCCCGACCCCGACCACAAAAAATTCGGCGCCGAAGTAGTAGTCCACCTAAAAGACGGCACCCAAATCTCCGAACGCCTCGACAACCCCAACGCCCACTACCTGGGCAAAAAGCCCTTCGCGCGCCCCGACTACATCAACAAACTCAAGGTCCTCACCGAAGACCTAGCCGACCCCGCCGAATTGGACCGCTATATAGGTCTGGTAGAAAGACTACAAGAACTCTCCCCCGCAGAAGTAGGCGAACTCAACCTGGTAATACCAGAAGATCGCCTACAAGACGCCCAGAGCGATAGAGTCGGAATTATATAAGGAATAGAACCCCGTCGCACCCCCGCAGCGCAGGATGCGGGGGTGCGACGGAGGCTTGTTTTCGGGCGGGGCAGGGCAAGGGCCTGGCAGGGGTCACACTCGATCTAATACTAGGGCGCAACGCGCCCTCTCCGAGGCCAGGCCCGGGCGCGATGCAGAAAACAATCCGTAGCTCGCACTCCCGGATCCGTAGCGTGAGACGCAGCCTAACCCCCACCCTACCCGTACAGCCTCGACCCCTTGCTCTCCCGCCGATACTGCGGCGCCGAAATCACCGCCTGCTGCTCCTCCGTCAATTCCTCGTAAAAACCCGGCGGCGTCCAGGTCCCCATCAACGACTCCCCCTGCACGCCATGGTTATAGCGAACAATAACCGACCGCCGCTGGTGCTTAGCCCGCCACGGCAGCGCCCCGTGCATCAAAGTCTCCACAAATAACACTGCATCCCCCGCCTTAGCCGGCACCGTCACCATGCGATCCTGATACGCCTCGTAAAGCCGAATCTCATCCGGACACGGATAATTGGCCTTGTGACTCCCCGGCAAACAAGCGAAACCCCCATCATCCACCCCCACATCCGCCAACTGCACCGCCACATTGGTCATCCCGCAAAACATCCGCCCGTTGCGATAGTAAAAACCGCGCGAGCGATCGTGTGGCTCGCCCCCCTCGTGAAACCAAAACCCCTCGGCTCCCTCGTCCATCGTAATAATCCCCAAACCCTCCAGCCGGAAACCCGGCCCCAGCACCTCTTCCAGATAGGGTTTGACCTTTTCGTGCGCAATCATCGCTCGGAATGGCTCACAATGCGGCTTTTCCCACTCCAGCATCCCGCCCAGATCGCCGCGCCCCTGCGTGCCCTGGAGCGTCTGCGATTCGTGCGCCAGGTCGTTGGGGCGAATGCCGATGCCGTCGGCGTGCGCATCGATCGCCGCGTTGGCCGCCGCCACTTCATCGGGCGTCAACACGCCCTCGATCACCAGATAACCATGTACTTCGAACAAATACTTTTCCGCAGCATTCATCGCCTAGCCTCCCTGGCTCCGCAAATAGTCCAAACTCGCTGCCGCCGCCGCGCGGAATCCGGCCTTGCGGTAAACCTTGACCGAGCCGAAACCCGCATAGCCTATCTCATCCAGCGCCGCCAATACGCTGCTAAAATCGATATGCCCGCTGCCCAATAACGCGCCATTGCTCTCGCACAAATGCACGTGCTTCAGCGCCGCGCCGCAGGCGCGAATCGGATCGACTAGCGAGGTCTCCTCGATATTCATGTGAATGGTGTCGACCATCAGCTTAAACGCCGGCACATCGACTTCCGCGACCAGATCCCGCACCTCGCCGACCGAATGGTGGAAGCCCACCTGTAAGTGGTTGATCGGCTCGACCACCAATTCGACGCCGGCGTCGAGCGCGGCCAACCCCACCTCGCGCAGTCCTGCGGCGATCCGCGCGTGGGCGGCTTCTGCATCCGGCTCGTCGCTGGTCAGCCCCTGCAGCAAGCCGATGACCAGTATCGCATCGAAGCGCGCGGCGATCGGCAAGTAGCTCTTGAGCCGCTCGACCGCGCCCTCCCGCCGCGCCCTATCGGCCACGCTCAGGCACAGGCCCTCATTATAACAGGCGCCCGTCAGAAAAGACGGCACCGCCAACCCGCGCTCCCGGCACAGCGGTTCCACCTCGTCGAGCCGCGCCAATAGCTCGGGGGTCAAATTGAGTTCGACGCCGTCGTAGCCGCAGGACTTTATAAAGTCCAAATTGGCGCCGAGATCGTCGCCAATCGTCGCGAAGTCGATCACCATATAGCAATAGCGCATCGCCGTCTCCCCTCAGGCGGGCAATACTGCACGCAATACCCGCAAATAATTCTCACCACAGATCTTGGCCACCTCCCCCTCGCCGAAGCCGGCGTCGAGCAAACCCTCTACCACCCAGGGCATGCACGCGCTGTTGAAATGCGTGCCGATCCCCACCCCCTCGACCCCCATCACATCGACCGCGTAGCGAATCTGCGCCAGGGTCTGTGCCAGTTGCTCGCCATCGACCCCCTCATAGGGCGCGTCGCCGTAGGGCCGCTGGATCGGCGGGGGAATACCCAGCATCCCGCCCTTATCCGCCAGCGCCCGCATCACCACGTCGGGCGCCGAGCGGTCGCCCTCCACCAGCGCGCGGGGATTCGAATGCGAATCGACCACCGGCTTCTCCGACACCTCGATAATATCGAGGGCACAGGGGTCGTTGCTATGCGCCAGGTCGATGAGGATGCCGCAGTCGTTCATCTCCGCGACCATCCGCACCCCCAGTTCGGTCATGCGCCCGCCCGAACGCGTCTCGTTGGAGGCATCCCAGCCCAATTCGCGCGTCGCCTGGCCGATGGTGATCATCCGCAAACCCAGCCGCGCGAACATCCGCAAGACCCCCGGCCCGTCGCCGAACCAGTCGCTGCGATTGGCCCCCATCAGCACCGCCAGCTTGCCCGCTGCGCGCGCCGCGTCGAGATCCCGCGCGGTCTCCACCAGCAGCACCTGGTCTGGGTTGGCTTCGACATTGAGCAAAAAGCGGTCGAGCACCCCCAGCACCAGTTGGGTCGGATTCTTGATCGCCAGGCTGAGGAACATCTCCTCGCCGCCGTGCCCCTGGCGCCACTCCGGCTCGCGCCGCCACAGCGGCTTGTAGTTGTCGTCGTAATGGGCGGGTCCGCCCTTGCACATCACCGCGGCGAAGCCCCACGCGGCGAATTTGGGAAAATCGCCGCGGCAGGTACTCGCATCCTTCAGACCCAGGTCGATATCGTCTATGACAAAGCGAGGATGGGTCAAGTTCAGCCCCAACATATCGCACACGGGGTGCGACCACTCGCGGCCCGATGGCAGACGCATCGCGATCCTACTCCCCAAGGGCCCGGGCAAAGTCGGCGCTGCAATCGGCCAGAACCTGCGACAGGGCGAAATCGCCGCCAAACGCCAGCATCTGCGCCCCCTGGCCGCGGTACTGGGCGATCAACTCGGGCGTGGCGGCGGGGATACCCCAAGCCACGCCGTGCTTCTCGGCCGCCGCCGCCACACGAGCTATGGCATCGCTCACGTCGCCGGCTCCTTCCTCCAGGCCCAGCCGCAGCCCCAGATCGGCCGGCCCGACGAATAGCCCATCCACCCCCTCGACCGCCGCGATCGCCTCCACCTCGGCCAGCGCCTGCGCAGTCTCGATCTGCACCACGACAAAAGTTTCGCGATTGGCATCTTCTACATAACTACTGCCCTCGCGCCAGGCGTCAAAACCGAAATCCGCGTCGAGCCCCGCCCCATCCATGCCGCGGTTGCCAAGAGGCGGAAATTTCACCGCTTCGACGATGCTGCGCGCCTGGGCCGCATCGGCCACCAGCGGCATCATCAGCCCCGTCGCCCCGTCCTCAAAATAGCGATAGAGCCGGGTGCGCTCCAGCGTCGGGGACCGCAGCATACAGTCGATATCAAAGGCCTGGCACAGCGCCAGTAGGCTTTGGACTTCGCGCTGCTCCATCGCCCGGTGCTCCAGGTCGAGCCAGATGGCGTCGTAGCCATGATGGGCGGCGTAGCGCACGAAAAAGGGCAGATAATGTCCTAAACCACAAATGCGGGCGCAGCGCCCGGCGCGGATCTTCTCCAGCAATTTACTTTTTCTCATAGCCCCTTGCTTTCTTTACGATAGTAGTCCAATGCGCGCAAGCATACCGCTTGATCGGCCGATCGTCAAGCGGTATGCTTGCGCGCATTGGCTGGCAATTTACAAGGGGTGATATGCAAAACATATACTCGTCGTTGACAACGCAGTAATCATCAGCCGATTGCTGGCTTCGCGCCCGGCGCTGAGCAGATACCAGGTATCCATCGCCCGCTTCGACCAGAATGGAATCGATCGCGACCGCGAAGACCCGCCGGATCTGGTCACTATCGACGTATTCATGCCCAGCGGCGATGGCCGCGAAGTAATCCGCACTATCCGGGGCAAATACCCCACCGCCCGCTTTCTCGCCCTGTCGGGCGCCGCAGGCGGCAATCTGCGTTGGCCAGCGTCCGCGAAGCTACGCCTGTACCGCAGCGAGCACTTCCGCTACCGCCGCAGGGATTGGGATCAAGAATTTCTACGCATTCGCCTGCTAATTGTGCTATTTTAACATTATTATAATTCCCTATAGCAAGAGAGTACCACCCCTTGACTACCCCGGCTTGCTACAAAAGCTATGTACCCCTCATCGTCTTTTTTTGCACGGTCTTGGTACTCTTTGTGTGGTGGCAAGAGCAACAGACGCTTTCCGCCTTTGAGCAGCGGACCCATCAATATGGTCGCTACCTCGAAATTCCCCTCTGGAATCTCGACACCGATGCCGCAACGCAATATCTGCAATTGGTCGCTCAGAGCCGCGACCACCGCTCGGTCGCCATTTACCACTCCGACGGCAACGCTTTCGCCGCCAGCGAATCGGAATACGCCCCGGGGCCGCTCGACCGCCTGCTGCACTCGATCCATCTGATCCGCGACTATCGCACCACTCAGCCCATCCGCCACGACGGCCGTCTTCTCGGCCACATCGAAATCGTCTGGATCAACGACAATTTGTACGTCCACATCGCCACCGCGCTATTCCTGGCGCTATTGGGAAAGATCCTGCACTACAATTTTCAGTTGCGCGCCAACAGCCGCACGCTGGCGCGTAATAACCTCGCGCTACAACAGAGCGAACAGCGCCTGCGCGAGAGTGAGGACCACCTGCAGCGCATCACCGAAAGCCTGGGCGAGGGGCTACTGATCACCGATCCCGACGACGTGGTGCTCTACGCCAACACCCGTCTGACCGAAATGACGGGATTCACGCGAGAAGACTTGCTCGGTCGGCCGGCCTACGAACTCCTGCTACCGCCCGAGGCGCACTCCCGTATGCGGGAGCGCAACCGGGAGCGCAACCGCGACATCTCTGAGCAGTACGAGATCGAGATACTCGACAAGAACGGCCAGTCCTTCTGGGCCCATATCCACGCCACACCCTTCCGCAACAACACCGGCGAGATCGTGGGCACCCTGGGCGCGATGACCGATATCAGCGAGCGCAAACAGCTAGAAACCCAGCTGCTGCACGCGCAAAAGGTCGATACCATCGGGCAGCTGACCGCCGGCATCGCCCACAACTTCAACAATATGCTGCTGGGCATCATGGGCAATATCGAATTTGCCATCATGGAAGGGCCGGAACACATCAAGCCCTTCCTCAACGAGAGCTACCGCATCTGCGAACAGGTCGCGGATATGGTCAGCCAGCTTATGGCCTATTCGCACCGCGGTGTGCACACCGCGCACGAACCATTCGACCCCACAGCCATCATCGCGCGGACGATCTCGTTCTGTCAGAGCACCTTCGACCGCAAAATCTCCATCGAAACCGACTGCGGCGACGACCTGCCCACGATCCTGGGCGACGCCGGCCAGATCGAGCAGTCTCTGCTCAATCTCATGCTCAACGCCCGCGACGCCCTCGCCAACCTCGATGGGCGCATGCCCTCTATCTGCCTCAGTGCCGATATCGTCACGCTCGATGGCGAAGCCGCCGCGCTAGTTGCCGACGCGGAGGAAGGCACTTTTCTGCGCCTGCAAGTCAGCGACAATGGCGCGGGCATGGACGAGACGACGCGCCAGCGGATCTTCGACCCCTTCTTCACCACCAAGGCCATCGGCCAGGGCACCGGCCTGGGGCTATCGACCGTCTACGGCACCGCCCGCCTGCACGGCGGCTGGTTCTCATGCGAGAGCGCGCCTGGCCAGGGCGCGACCTTCGCACTCTATTTTCCACCAGCCCCCGACGCGCCCTGCCAAACCGAGGCGCCGCCCCCGGAATCCGCGGCAACCGGTGGCGAAACGGTGCTGGTTGTCGACGACGAAGAATCCGTGCGCACCATCCTCTCGCGCGGCCTCTCCGCGCACGGCTATGCGACCATGCAGGCCACCAATGGCCGCGAAGGCCTCGAAATCCTGCAGCGCCACCACATCGATTTGATCCTCCTCGACCTGTCAATGCCGCAGGTCTCCGGTCACGACGTGCTGGCGGAGTTGCACAAGACCGACAGCTCCGCCAAAATCATCGTCTGCACCGGCTACGCCGCCGCCAGGGATCAGTTTGCAGGCGTCGCCGACGTGTTGCAAAAACCGATCGGGCTCACCGAACTAGTGCGCAAAGTCCGCCGGGCCCTGGATACTCCACAGCCATAGCCTGCCCCCAGTCCATTTTCTCGGTTGACGGCGGGCCGAACGCTGGCCTAAGTTAATCCGTTCCACTCCGCGCTAATAGCGCCTTCACCGGCGGAAAATCGCGTGCAATATCGACGCTTCGGCAAAACCGACTGGCAGGTCAGCGAAATCTCGATGGGCGGCTCCTGGTTCTACGGCCGCCCCGAATACGGGCTGTTGCCCGTGTCGCACGGAGTCGCGATGGTCGAGCGGGCTTTCGAACTGGGCATCAACTACTTCGACACCGCCCCGCTCTACGGCCAGGGCCGCAGCGAGAAAGTCCTCGGCCACGCGCTCAAGGGCGTGACCGAGCGCTACTACCTCGCCACCAAGGTCGGCTACCCCCCCTCACCTTACGACTACACCCGCGACACCGTATGGCGCGGTTTCGAAGCCAGCCTGCAGCGCCTGCAGCGCGATTCGGTCGACCTAGTGCAAATCCACGAGGCAGAGCAGGCCGGTTGGGACGGCATCTTCGGCCGAGGCCGCACCCTCGACGCCCTGCGCGAGATTCGCGAGCAAGGCCTGGCCCAACATATCGGCCTCACCGGCTCCGACCTCGAACTGATGCGCGACGTACTCGCCGAATGCGATGATTTCGTCTCGGTGATCACCTTCCTCAAATACGATATGCTGGTGCAGACAGCCAGGGAAATCCTGCTGCCGACCGCCGCCGCGCGCGACGTCGCCGTGATCCTCGCCTCGCCGCTGCACGCCGGCCTGCTCGGCTCCAAGCGCGACGCCTGGATGGCACAGGGCCGCTACGCCGACCTCTACCCCAAGCTCGAAAAGCTCGAAGCGCTCCTCGCCGACGAGGAAGGCGATATGCCCGACCACGGCCTGCGCTACCTGCTCTCGGATCCGCGGGTCTCTGTCATTCTCACCGGCGCTGCCACCACCGACGAACTCGCCATCTCCACTGCCGTCTCCGACGGTCGCCACCTATCTCGCGAACTCATCGCCAAAATCGAATCGATAAACTAAGAAGGTATTGCCCATGAAACCCGTCCGCGTCGGCTGCATCGGTCTCGGCTGGATCCCAACCCAGGCCCATCTTCCCGCCCTGGCCCCGCTCGCCGAGGAGGGCCAGATCGTCTTCCAGGCCTTCTGCGACCAAAACGAGGAAACGCTCCAGACCCAGGCCAAGGCCTACAAGCCCGTCGCCACCTACACCGACCACCACGAGATGCTCGACAAAGAGGAACTCGACGCGGTCTACCTGTGCATCCCGCCGACGGTACACAGCGACGAGGTAACCATCATCGCCGACAAAGGCATTCCACTCTTCGTCGAGAAACCGCAAACCCTCGATATTAAACAGGCGATCCAGTTCAACGCCGCGATCGAAAAATCGGGTATTATTTCGCAGGTCGGCTTCGTATATCGCTATGAAGCTTCGTCCGAGCCAGCGCGCGAGCTCATCGCCCAGCGCACCCCGCGCCACGCCCAGATCCACAACTACTACAGCGGCAAGCCCATCCGCTACTGGACCAGCCGCTATGAATTGTGCGGCGGCTCGTTCGTCGAAAACACCATCCACAGCATCGACCTCCTGCGCTACTTCCTCGGCGATATCGACGCGGTCCAGGCCTTCTACGTCGAATCGCTGCCCGAGGAGCGCATCGAGCCGATGAACCTGCCGCACGCCTACAATGTCAACTACCGCTTTAAAGAGCGCATCACCGCCAACGCCAATATCGCCCGGATTATGAACGACGTCTCGTTCAACAAGCACGCCTTTTATGTCGTCAGCCACGACTCGATCATCGAGTGGTATCCGGACAAAGTACTCGAAAACGGCGAGATCGTATGGCAAACGCCCGAACCCCCACAGGGCCGCGACGCCTTCTTCGCTCAGGCGCGCGCCTTTATCGCCGCCGTCCAGGCCGCAGACCCCTCACTGCCGCGCAGCCCCTACGTGCCCTCGCTCAACAGCCTCGCCGCGGTAATGGGCGCCAATGCCTCTGCCGAGAGCGGCGGCCAACTGGTCCTGCTCGACGAGCTGGTCGCGCAGGATTCGTGAATTCCGCGCCCAATATCCTCTACATCCTCGCCGACGACCTCGGCTGGGGCGACCTCTCCTGCCACGGGTCGTCGATCCGCACCCCCACCATAGACCGCCTGGTGCAGGAGGGCGTCGAGTTGGGTCAGCACTACGTCTGCCCGATGTGTACACCGACCCGCGCCTCGCTGTTAACCGGCCGCCACCCGGGCCGCTTCGGCGCCCATGCCACCACACCGAGCAACCCGCCGGTATTGCCCGACGGCTATCCGACCCTGGCTACGGTGTTGCGCGACGCCGGCTACGACACCGGTCTCTTCGGCAAGTGGCACCTCGGCTCGTCGCCGCGTTTCGGGCCGAATGGCTACGGCTTCAACACGGCTTATGGCAGCCTGGCCGGCGGCGTCGATCCCTACAATCACTTCTACAAACGGGGCGACTACTCGGTTACCTGGCACAAAAACGGCGGCTTGATCGAGGAGCACGGTCACGTCACCGACCTCATCGCGCGCGAAGCGGTCGCGTGGATCGAATCGCGCAATCGCCCCTTTTTCTGCTACGTGCCCTTCACCGCGGTACACGTGCCAATCAAGCCGACCCAGGACTGGCTCAATGCCTATCAGGACGACGATTTCGACAAAGATCCGCTCAAAGACGCCTCGTTCCGCAAATACGCCGCCTACACCAGCCATATGGACTGGGCCGTCGGCCAATTGCTCGAAGCCCTGGAGCACACCTGCCAGCGCGAAAACACCCTGGTGATCTTCAGTTCCGACAATGGCGCCATCAACGACTGCCCGCTGCACGGCACTGACCAGTACCCCGGTTGGCAGGAGGCCTACCCGCGCCTGGGCTGCAATGGCCCGCTACGCGGAGTAAAGGCCCAACTCTACGAGGGCGGCATCCGCACCCCGACCTTTGTCAACTGGCGCGGTAATCTACAACCGGGGCGCATGGACCACCCCGTGCAAATCGTCGATTGGATGCCGACCCTGACCGCGCTGTGCGGCGCCGCGCCGACCCGGGACCCGCAGTGGGACGGCGCCGATATCTGGCCGCTTATCAAAGGCGCCAATCCCGCCGCGGAAAAGCGCATGTACTGGAACTTCCGCGGCGGCCGCAACCTCGGCCTGCGCCTGGGCGACTGGAAACTGACCGACTGCGAAGTGGGGAATGGACGCCGTCTGGAACTCTTCAATATCGCCGACGATCCGTTCGAAGCAGACGAAGTTTCCGCTGATCATCCGCAAAAGGTCGACGAACTGACCGAACTCATCGTCGCCGAGCGCCGCCTCGACGACACCAGCAAACGGCCCGACGTGCATTAGCTATGACCGTACTCATCTGCCTGCTGCTCATGGTTGGCGCCACCGATGCCGCCAAACCCGTTGTCACCGCTGCTCTGCCCTTAGACCAGCGGGCGCGCAGCGCCCTCGCCAAAGCCGCCGCCTACCTCCAAGCGATCTCCACCAACGGTGGCTATGTCGGCATCTACTCGCTCGATCTGCAGCAGCGCTATGGCGAAGGCCTCTACGAAAAAGCCCGCGCTGAAGAAATCTGGGTCCAGCCGCCGGGCACGCCCTCGGTCGGCAAAGCCCTGCTCCGCGCCTATCGCATAACCGGTGACGCGCAATATCTCGACGCCGCGCGCGCCGCCGGCCTGGCCTTGGCCTGGGGCCAGCGCAGCATCGGCGGCTGGGACCACCGAGTCGACGTCTCCGCATTGACCGCGAACGAACCGCCGCAAAAAGCCGACGGCCATTGCTCCCTCGACGACCGCATTACCCAGGGCGCGCTGAGTTTTTTGATGGATTTAGACGATGCGCTCGACGAGGATTGGCTAACTGCTGCCATCGACCTCGGCTTGCGCTATATACTGGAGAGTCAATACCCGAACGGCGGCTGGCCCCAGTGGTATCCCCTGCGCGGCGGCTACCACGACCACTACACTTTCAACGACAATGCCATCAACGACTGCATCGCCGTGCTGTTCGAAGCCCACCGCCGCTACGACCGCCCCGACCTATGGGCCGCCGCCCGCAAAGGCGGCGACTTCATCATCCTGTCGCAGGGACAATCGCCCCAGGCCGGCTGGGCGCAGCAATACGACCAGGACTTAAAACCCGCCTGGGCGCGCAAATACGAGCCCCCCGCCATCTGCAGCGCCGTCACCGCCCGCAATATCCGCACCCTGATCGATCTATATCGCTATACTGACGACGAGAAATATCTCAAACCCATTCCCGCCGCCATCGCCTGGCTCGACCGCTCGGCTATCGAACCCAACCTCTGGGCCCGCTTCTACGAGATCGGCACCAATCGCCCCATCTACGGCGATCGCGACGGACTGATCCACTACGACTACGACGAATTGAGCGAGGAAAGA
>PBOD01000239.1 GCA_002724215.1 Gemmatimonadota bacterium
ATCCATTTATTCAAGCGGAGTTGAGCCGATATGTCTGTTTTTCAGGCCGAGGATCTGCAGAATTTTACTGCGGCGCTATTCGTTGCCAGCGGCGCCCCGGTAGCGGAGGGGCGCACTGTGGCCGAGGCGCTGGTGCGTGCGGATATGATGGGGCTACCGTCGCACGGCGTGTTGCGGATCATCCAATATATCAAAGATATCCGCCGGGGATCGATCGTTCCCGGGGCCGAGTTGTTGATCGAGGATTTGAGCCCTGCGGTCGCCCTGGTCGATGCGCAGTGGAATTTCGGTCAGGTCGCGGCGATGGAGGCGGTGCAACTGGCGCTGGCACGGGCGCGGACGCACGGACTGGGCAGCGCGCTGGTGCGGCGCAACCGCCACGTGGGACGGGTGGGCGCCTACACCGAGGCGGCGGCGCGGGCGGGCTTTGCGGCGCTGGCCACCTGTAGCACGGCGGGAGAGGGACACTGGGTCACGCCCTTCGGTGGGCGCGAGGGCCGATTGGGGACCAATCCGATTTCCTTTGCCGCTCCCACCGCCGGCGATCCGGTGCTGATGGACTATTCGACCTCGTCGTTGCCGGAGGGCCGGGTGCGGCTATACAAGGACACGGGGCAGCCGCTGCCCGACGGGTCACTGGTCGATGAGCAAGGCCGGCCCAGCGCCGATCCCGCCGATCTCTACGCCGCAGACGGGTCGCCCAAAGGCGCGATTACGCCCTTTGGTGGCGACCAGGGCTACAAGAGCTATGGCCTGGGGTTGATGGGGGCGATTCTGTCGTCGCTATTGGGTGTGCCAGTCTGGCGCGAGGAGGGGATCGAGTCGCATGCCAATACCATGTGGCTGCTGGTTATCGATGTGGGGCAGATGATGGATCTGCAGCACTTCATCGGCGAGATCGGTGGGTTGCTCAATTACGTGCAGTCGGCGGCACCGGGGGCCGGTAGCGATGGAGTGCTGGTGCCGGGACAGCGGGAATTCGCAGCGCTCAGGCGCAGTGCAGCCGAAGGCATCGCCATTGACGACGGGGTGTGGCAGCAAATTGCGGCGCTGGCCGGAGAATTGGAGGTAGAATTGCCATGAGCGAAGAACTGCAGGCGGCGATCGCGCATCTGGATACCTACGGCTATTGCCTCCTGCCCGCGCGCCTGCCGCGCGAGGAGGCGCTGGCTCTGGGGGCGCGATGCCTCGCACTACACGACGATCCGGCGTGCGCCGACGCTATTGTCGGCGACCAGTACTACCAGACGCTCTTCGGAATGCTCAACCTCGACGACCGGGTCTGGCAGTGCGCCTTTCACCGCGATACGCTGGCCATCGCGCGGCATTTTCTCGGATCCTGCCGGGTGGTTGAGGCCTGTTCCAAGCCGTGCTGGCCGGGTGCGCCGGCGCAGGGTTTACACGTGGATTCGGCGCATCACTTCCACCAGGTGCCCGACGTACCGTGGATGATCAATACGATCTGGATGTTGAGCGATTTTACCGTTGAGAACGGGGCGACGGGCATTGTGCCGCTGAGCCACCGCTCGCGGCTCAAGACGCCGCCGCCCGAGGTCGGGCACGACAGCGAGCTCATTGCGGCGGTGGCGGGCGAAGCCGGGTCCGTGTTGCTGTGGCATGGTGGGGCGTGGCACCAGGCGCGGGCCAATACCAGTGCGGAGATTCGCCTCGGGCTCAATATCGCCTACTATCCACGGTGGTTTAACAACTGGGTCGAGGGCGGACACCAGCCGCTGTGGCCGGAGACCTATGCGCGGTTGCCGCAGGAATATCGGGCTCTGGTGCCGGGGCGGCAGGGGCGGTTGCGCGGAGAGGTTTACGAGACCTAGTCAGCGTCCTCTTCACCGGCGGCTTCCTCGCTCAACGCGTCGTGCCACCAACTGTAGAAATTGGCGGTGTAGTCGAGCAGTAGCTGCATGATGCAGCACTCGGTTTCGCCGCGGTCCAATAGGTGTTCGGCGGTCGCCGCCAGGAGGCCATAGCCGATTTCGTCTTGGTCCAGGCCCTTGGCCTCGGCCAGGGCCACTAGGCGGGCGAATTGTCCGGAGAGTTCGGGATCATCTAAAAGTTCGCGGAAGTTGTCGCCGCGCCCGAAACCGCGCCCGTGTCCATTGCCATTGCCATTGCCATTGCTCATCGTCGTTTGCTCCGTCGTTTGCTCCCTTGTTGCGCTAAAAAAAAGTGCTGTGCGGAAATTGGCAACCGCGGGCGTCTGGACGGCGCGGGCTGCAGACGGCAAATGTGGCGTAGATGAGCTATTCGGCCGAGTGGTGGTAGGTCGCGCCGTGGGCATATGCCACAAGAGTGCGGTGAAAAGGCGGAAAAAATCGACTCAGCGCTGAGAGGCTCCTCGGTCATGCTTGTTGTAAATATTTGTTTACATGGGGTTAATGTGAATTTTTTCAAGGTATGACAAGCCTGGCATAGATATTGTTTTGAATGTGGTATAACCATCGATTCTTGCAAGGGGAGTGCGCGGATAATGGAAGATTCGTCTAGCGATATTGATGCGGCTGCCAAACACATTCTGATAATAGAGGATCTCCCCCAGCTCAACCGCTTTTTAGCCCAGTTGCTCGAGCATCTGGGCTACAGTGTATCCACCGCCATTGACGGGCGCGAAGGGATTGAGCGCTACCGTGCCCAGCCTTTTGATCTGGTCATCACCGATGTCTTTATGCCCAAGAAAGACGGTTTGCAGGTCATCCGCGAAATAATCGATGAATTTCTCGACGCTCGCTTTATCGCGATGTCGGGGGCGGGAAGCTACGGCGATTCGCTGCTCGAGGCGCGCAGGCTGGGTGCGCAGTACACCTTCCGCAAACCCTTCAATACCGAAGATCTGCTCCAAGTTATACAGCGAGAAGTCGGCCGTCCCTAGTCGTTAAAATTGGCGGCGAGGTCGGTGGTCCGGGTGACGATCAGGTCTTCGACTGTCGGCTGAAAGGGCGCCGGTCGCACGAAGAGGTGGTACGAGCCATCGACTTCGTAGCCGCCCAGGGGATAGGTTTCCGCCCCGGGCACGTAGGCGATGAGCCCATTGGCATAGGCGATGGTCGAGACCAGGCTTGGTTGCAGCGCCGCTTTGAGGTGCAGCCCGATCTCGGCGAGGACTTCGCCGCCGAGAAAGACCGCGGAGAGGTCCGCGTTGAAGCGCACGAGCTGGATTTCGTGCGGGCAACTGGTCGGCAGCCGGCCGTTTTGTGCCAGCGGCAGCATGGCTTTGGCCCATTCGCGGCGCCGGGGCTCGTCGCCTTGTAGCGCCTGGTGCAATTCATCGAGCGTGGGTAGCTCGACGTAGGGCAGGGGATGGAAAGTGTCGGCGACTTGCAGGTCGGTTGCGTCCACCGGGATGGCGTTGTCGCGAGACGATAGGGCGGTGGATGCCAATTCGCGGCCGGCGGCTGCCAACTCGGGGAAGGTCGGCCGCGGGAAGCGGCCTTCCTCGCGTCCGTACCACGGCCGGATATTGCCGGCGCAGCCGGTGGCGAAGAGCGCCGGGGCGCCGGTTTCTGCTTCGATGGCGCGGCAGAAATAGCCGGGATAGTCGCCGCCGATAAAATAGCCGCCCAGGCTCGTCGGGTGACAGCCGAAGACGCTGAGGCTGCCCAGCGGGCGCCCCCCTTCATCGCTAAAAAAATACGTATCGAGATCGCGGTCCATTGGCCCATCGGGATTGGGCGCGAAGAGGATGCCGCCCTGGCCGTCGGGCAAGCGGCGGTTGACGCCGAAGTCCGATGTTGTGCGGGCGAAGGATATTTGACCGGGGACGCGGGCGGCCAACGCGCGGACGACGAGCTCGACGAGTTTGCCGTGGAGGAATTCGGCGTAGCTGGGCTCGATCTCGCCGGGCATGCACCAGGGATAGAAGAAGGGGGCGCAGTGGGTGTGGGTGGCCGTCAGCGCGATTTGGCGGGGCAATAGGCCGGTGGCATCGCCGATGCGGGCTTTAGCCTCAGCGGCATAGGCGAGGCCGTAGCCGATGACATCGGCGGCGATGACGACTAGGTCTTCGCGTTCACTGCTGATGGCTACCGCGCCGGCGCGCAGGGCCTGGTAGACGCCTTCAGACTTGTGGTCGCGGTCGCCGTAACCGGTGAGCCAGACGGGGGCCTGCGGTGTGATATCAACCTGGGCGACGCCGATGTGAACGCTCATGGCAGGCCTACCAGCGAATGTCATTTTGCACGGGCTGTTCGTGCATGTCGGCGCGCTCTGCGATCGGCCATTCGCGCAGTTCATCGACTAGATCGACCAGGCCCTCGACCGCTGCCGCAAAGATGATCTCGCCCTTTTCGGCCGAAGCCACCGTTGGGTCGCCGTGGACCCCGAGTTGAGACCAGCGGCCCCAGTAGTCGTTGAAGCGTACAAAGCGCGAGGTGCTGTCCGAACTGACGTAGGTACCCATGCGATCGTCTCCTTTTTCGGCTTTGTCCATCTGCACTCTGTCGGGCGCCAGGTGCAAGTAGAGCGAGGTCTCGAATTCATCGGCGTGGGCGGCGACTGCGGACTCGCGAATTTCTGCGAATTTGTCCCACAGGAAGCTGGCATAGCCGCAGGCGAAGCACAGCGAAGAGGTCTGTAGCGTCGTCTTGCGAGCGACGAGGTCGATCAGCGGGCCATTGGATCCGTGGCCATTGACCAGCAGGATTTTCTCAAAACCGTGGTAGGCGACCGATTTGGTGATATTGAGGCAGAAGGCGATAAAGATCTCGGGCTCTATATGCACGGTGCCGGGGAAGTCTATGTGGTGCAGGTTGAGGCCGTAGGCGATCGGCGGCAAGACCAAAACCTTGTCGGGCACCCGGCGGCCGACTTCCAAGCAGACTGCTTCGCTCAGGAAGACATCGGTGTCCAGAGGCAGGTGGCGGCCGTGCTGCTCGGTCGAGCCGGTGGGCAAGAGCACCAGCTTTTGCAGCGATATGGCCTCGTTCATCTCGGGCCAGGTGAGGCGGTTGTAGCGGTATTCGCTCTCTGCTTTGCCCATACTGAAGCCTCCTTAGAAGTTGAAGATCATATTGCCCTGCACGTCGAAGTGCCCATCGATAAAGACCCACAGCGACGCAGTGAAGAACTCGCCGAGCACTAGTCCCAGAAAGAAGGGGGTCAACTGGCGATAGAGGCGGATGCCGCCGTAGCGCAGGACCATGGCCTTGGCCAGCCAGGCCATGAAGATGGCCAGCCAGCCGTAGTAAACGATAGTAAAGGTCGAGGCGATCGGAAAGCCAATGGGGTGCAGCGGCCACCAGATAAAGCGCTGGCGCATAAACAACAGCGCGCCCATAATGCCCGAGCCGCTTAGCGTAAACCACAAGCGGGGCAGGAAGGAGGGCTCTGGCTGGTTGGCGACTGAGGCCATGTAGCGGAAGGGCCAGCGCGGGGCGCCGTCGTAGTACCATCCGTGGAGATTGATGCCGCCGTAGGTGTAGGCCATTTCCATGGTAATCCAGATCGAACCGCCCAGGCCGACGGCGATGGCGGCGAATATCAGCCAGGGCAAGAGCCGCGCTGGCCGGGCGCCGGCCGTGCTGAGCTTGAGGCTGTGGAGGACAGCGTTCATCATATTGGCCGCGGTTTCGCCCATCCACACCGTGCTGTAGCCGAGGCCGGTGAGGTTTTTGAGCCCGAGGAGTTCGGGACCGAAGCCGCGCGCGATAAAGGCCTGTGGTGCCATGGGGGTCTGGCAGCCGGGCAATCCAGCTTCGCAGACAATACGCGACAGGCCGATAAAGACGATCAGCGCGCCCAGGACCAGCAACAGCGCCACGTAGAGGTCCAGGCCCGTCAGGGTCAGCCACGCGACCAGGAAGACACAGCCTGCAAAGAGCCCGAGGAAGGCGGTGCGCGGCGAGAGGATTTCGCTTGGGTCGCGCTCGCCCTTGCGGGCCAGTTGCCACAGGCGGCGCAGGTGTCCGCGCGCCGTCCACAGCACGAAGAGGGTCAAGATCAGCAAGCCGCCGGCCTGCTGGTGGGCGATGGGGGTGGTAGCTCCGCCCGAGGTCCAGATATCGCCGCCGCCGATCTGCAGGCCGATGCGCGCGAAGATGAGCTTTTCAATGGTGTAGAACAGAAAGAAAAACCAGATGCTGAAGGAGACGTTCAAGGGCATCAAATACGCCAGGCCCATCACCGGCAGATTGAGACGGACCGGAACGCTGACCAGGCCCTGGAGCAGGACCAGGTCGCCGGTGATGGCGATTTTCTGGAAGGCCTCGTGGTAGTAGTTGAGTGAATTCCAGGAGTGCAGCAATAGGGGAATGAGGAAGCCGATCCACAGCAGGCGGCTACAAAAGAGCCGACCGAGCCGTGCGCCTTTGTCGGGGGCTGCGAGCATTTCGATCGGCAGGCGGGTCAATGGGAAGACCAGCCGCTCGTTTGCGACCCACTGGCCCCGGAGCAAAACGCCCAGGCACAGCGTCACCCAGTAGAAGACCAGGATAAAGGTGATCCAGGCGACCAGCGGCTTGGTCCACGCGGCCCAGGGGATGGGCATGCCCTGGGGCAGGCCTTCGAAGAAGAGCCGCACTGCCTCGGAGTCGTCCGGAGCCAGCCAGGGGTGGATATAGGGGCCGAAGAGCACGCGCCATTCGTTTTCGGGGGTGGCGTAGTACATCGCACCGCTGATGACCGATAGAAACGAGCCGGTAAAGCCGGTAGTCACCACTACCGAACCGACGATCATCATGATGTAGACGGCGATGGACTCCTGGCGCGAAAATTCCCAGGCCGGGCCGAGCAAGCGCAGTAGCGGCAGGGCGCCGGCGGTCAGCACAAAGAAGAATAAAACCGCTACGATCGGGATGGCATTGCTGGTTAGCTGCGAACCCTTGACCATCAGGATCGCCCAGGGGCTGAGCAGGCTGATGGCGAAGACCAAGCCCAAGCCGGTCAGAATGGCGCGGGGGCGAATACGGGTGTCGGCGGTTGGCAAAAGGCCTTGTATTTTTTAGAGGTTGTGAAAATAATAAAGAAATTGTCAAATCCTTTCAAATCGGCTCCGGTAGTCGCTCTGGGGCCGGGGCAGCCCGTTTTTTACATGATATTCACCTGTGGGCCAACGTTCGCGCTCTGGTCGTCTGCGCTG
>PBOD01000240.1 GCA_002724215.1 Gemmatimonadota bacterium
AGCGGCTTGCCCACATCGCCCCAGGCCCGCCACAGCCGGTAGCGCTCGGCGTAGAACTTATCGGCGACCTGTGCGATCAGTTCGGCCGCCAACTCTTCCAACTCCCAGTGCACAATGTGATCGCGGTGCTGGTCGATCAACCGCGTCTCGATCGTGCGCGCAATCTCATAGCTCTGGTCGGGGGGCAAGCCCGAGGCCTGGATAGAAGCGGAGAGCAGTTCTTTGGAAAAGGGCCGCGCCCCGTTTTGGCGCTCGACGGTGATGGCCGTGGGCTGGCTCTCCCAAAACACCAGGTCGCCCACCTCGTGTGCACCGCGTTTTTTGCGGATCGCCTTATCGACGAGTTGCACCATGTCCTTTTTGCGGACATCGTCGGCCTTGCCCAGCGACTCGCGCACCGAATTAGCCACATCGCGGGCATCCTCGTGGTCGAAGTCGTGCTCGATCAGGTAGTGCACCAGCATCCCGCGCATGAAGGGGATGCGCTTTTTGCCATCGACTATGGTCGCCATAGCCTTCGCAACCTTTGTTGGCGGCGGGGAACACGGCGCGGAGATTTCGCCGAAGGGGTTGTATTTATACAGTATGCGTTAAATAAACTCCAGCGGCAAGCAGTATTAATTGCCCCCCGCCGCCCGCATCCATGCCAGCGTCTGCTCCAAACCCTCCTCAAAGTGGACCACCGGCTCATAGCCCAACTCCCGCTGCGCCCGCGTTATATCCGCCAGCGAGATGCGGACATCGCCGGGACGGGCGGGCGCGAATTCCGGCTCGATAGCCGTGCCCAGCACCCTGTTGAGCGCGGCGACCAACTCGAGCAGAGACGCGCTGCGGCCGCAGCCGATATTGTAGACGCGGCCGGCGATTCCGGGCGTGGTACAGGCCCGCATATTGGCTTCGACCACATTATCGACATAGACGAAGTCGCGCGACTGCCCCCCGTCGCCGAATACCGTCGGCGCGGCGCCCGCGAGCATCCGCTCGGCGAAAATAGAGATGACGCCCGAATAGGGCGAAGACGGATCCTGGCGCGGGCCAAAGACATTGAAGTAGCGCAGGCACACCACCTCTAGCCCGTAGAGGCTACTGTAGACCCGGGCATAGTACTCGCCCGCGATTTTGGATATGGCGTAGGGCGATTCGGGCGCGGGCAGCATCTCCTCGCGCTTCGGCGCGGTCGGGTCCTTGCCATAAGAGGCGGCCGAGGCGGCAAATACCACCCGGCGCACCCCCGCCCGCCGCGCCGCCTCGAAGAGCTGCAGCGTCCCGACCGCGTTGACTTCCTGCTCGAAGCGCGGCCGTTCGATCGAGGTCTGCACCGAAGCGACGGCGGCGTGGTGCAATACGTAGTCCACCCCCGCGAGCGCCGCGCTGACCAGGGCTTCGTCGCGCAGGTCGCCCTCGACCAGATCGACCTCGCCGTCGAGTGCGGCCAGATTTTCGCGCCGACCCGAGCTCAGATCGTCGAGGACTCTGACCGCACACCCGGATGCGAGCAGGCGCCGACAGAGATGGGAACCGATAAATCCCGCCCCACCCGTTACCAGATACTGGGCCACTTTATTCTCCAGTACACTGCATGTGGTTATCTTGTCGTCGTCGTCTTACCAGAATATAGACCCAGCGCGCCGCTCGAACAATAAATAATGGGATAGTAAAAATCGCGTATACTCGCCAAAATAAAAGCATTATGCGTTTGACAATTCCGAGCCATACCCTTACCTTGGGGACGATCTCACACGAGGCGGTGTGGGGGGCCATGGCGCAGGGGCGCTGTGGCCTTTTTTTTGCGCAATCGGCTTTTTGGCCCCTGATTCCAGATCTATATTGTTTTCTATCCGGCCCCCGCGAGGATAGACTTTATGACCACGACGGTTTCCGAACGCGTACCCGATCCCTGCGCGCTGATCATCTTCGGCGCATCGGGCGACCTGACCCGGCGCAAACTGGTGCCAGCCATCTGGCACCTACAGGAACAAAACCGCCTGCCCGCGGCCTTCGCCCTGGTTGGCGTCGCCCGCCGCGATTGGGACGATGACTATTTCCGCCAGCAGATGCGCGAGGGGATCGCCGAATTCGTCGGCGAGGTCGATCAGCGCGCGCTCGACGCCTTCCTCGCCAGGCTCCACTACGTCTGCGGCGACCCGACCGACCCGGCCACCTACGCCGCACTCAAAGCCCGTCTGGAAGCGCTCGACGCCGAATGCGGCACCGGTGGCAACCGTTGCTACTACTGTTCGGTGCCCCCGCAGATCTACCGCAAAATAGTCGAGCAGATGGGCGCGGCCGGACTCAACCACCAGCACCAGAGCGGACTGGGCTGGTCGCGGATCATCGTCGAAAAGCCCTTCGGCCACGACTACGACTCCGCACACGACCTCAACCAAGCGCTGCACTGCGTCTTCGCCGAGGAGCAGATCTACCGCATCGACCACTACCTCGGCAAAGAGACGGTGCAGAACATTCTGGTGTTCCGCATGGGAAATTCGATGTTCTAGCCGCTGTGGAACCGCCGCTACGTCGATCACGTGCAGATCACCGCCGCCGAGAGCGTCGGCGTCGAGCATCGCGCCGGCTACTACGACCAGTCGGGCGCCCTGCGCGACATGATCCAGAACCACTTGTTGCAGGTGCTCTGCGTCGTCGCCATGGAGCCGCCGTCCTCCTTCGACGCCGAGAGCGTGCGCACCGAAAAGCTCAAAGTGCTCAAAGCCATCCGCCCCATCCGCATCGGCCAGGTCGATCGCTACGCCGTGCGCGGCCAGTATGGCCCGGGCGAAATCGGCGGCCGGGCCGCGCCCGGCTACCTGCAGGAAAAGGACGTGCCCGCCGACTCGCGCACCGAGACCTTCGCCGCTCTCGAGTTCACCATCGACAACTGGCGCTGGCAGGGCGTGCCCTTCTACGTGCGCACCGGCAAACACATGGAGAAGCGCACCAGCACCATCACCCTGCAATTCCACCAACCGCCGCACCTGATCTTCGACCGCGCCGACCAGATGCCCCCCAGCACCCTCACTATCCGCATCCAGCCCGAGGAGGGCATTTCGCTGTCGTTCAATGGCAAGGTGCCCGGCCCCGACGTACGCCTCGGCACCGTCGATATGGACTTCTCGTACGCCGACTCCTTCGGCGGCCGCACGCCCGAGGCCTACGAGACCCTGATCCTCGACTGCCTGCTCGGCGACGCCACCCTCTACTCCGATAGTGGCTGGATCGAGAAGTCCTGGGAGTTGTTGATGCCAGTACTCGAAGCCTGGAAGGCACCCTCCTCCGGCCCGGTGCCCTCCTACCCGGCCGGCTCCTGTGGACCACGCGAGGCCGACGCTCTGCTCGGCGCAGAGTGGCGGGCGTGGGCAGCACTGTGATCGTCGCCGGCGACATCGGCGGCACCAAGACCTATCTCGCCGCCTTCGACCCGTCGCGCCGGGGTTTCGCGCCCGTCGTCGAAAAGCGCTATGAGACCACTGGCTACCAGAGTCCCGGCGCCCTGCTCAAGACCTTCATCGACGACACCGACTCGCGCCCGAGCCGCGTGGTCCTGGGCGTGCCTGGCCCGGTGCGGAAGTTGCCGGTGCGCGCGGTCAACCTGCCCTGGCTCATCGACCCGGGCGAGATTTCGCAGTCCATCGGCGGCGGCGAAGTCCATCTGCTCAACGACCTGCAGGCGACCTCCTACGGCACGCAGGTCTTAGGAGTGGACGACCTCTGCGCGCTCAATGCAGGAGCAGAGGACAAAGAGGGCAATATCGCCGTCATCGCCGCCGGCACCGGTCTGGGCGAGGGTGGCCTGTGCTGGGCGGGCGACCGCTATCAGTCCATTGCCTCCGAGGGCGGCCACTCGACCTTCAGTCCCCATTCCGACCTCGAAATCGATCTCTGGCGCTATCTCAGCGCCCAGCACGGCCACGTCAGTTGGGAGCGCGTGGTCGCCGGTCCGGGCCTCGCCGCGATTTACGACTTCCTGCGCCAGCGCGACCCCGGCCGCGAATCCGCCGAGTTGCGCGACGCGCTAGCGCAGGGCGACCGCTCCGACACCGTCTCGCGCTTCGCTCTGGCACAGCAGAGCGAACTCGCCACCGAGGCGCTCGATCTCTACGCCTATCTCTACGGCTGCGAGGCGGGCAACCTCGCGCTCAAATTGATGGCGTCGGGCGGTGTCTTCGTCGGCGGCGGCATCGCGCCGAAAATTCTCGCCAAATTGCGCGACGGTCGCTTTATGGAGGGCTTCCTGGACAAGGGCAGGATGGACGAGGCGATCGCGAGTATCCCGGTGCAAGTGATACTCAACGACAAGACCGCCTTGTTGGGAGCGGCATACTGGGGAGCGCAACTTTAGCGCCGGGAGTATTCAGCGGTGGCGGCTCGTGCGTAGATCCGGCCGGGCGGCCGATCAGCAGCGTGCCGCGCCGGACCAGCCCGCTCGACGCGCGCATCCACAGGTGCCGGGAAACTAGCGCACAGACTCCGCGCTGGTGCGTTTAATCCGCCGGTTGCGGCGGCAGACACCGCGCCAGCTCGAGAGATCCCGCTACTGCCACATCGGTCAATGCCGCCGGCAAAAAACACCGCGACCACTGCTGCAACGGCAGCTCGCGCCCACCCGCCACGATCCGACCGGCGCCGGCAGTCGCGATGAGGACCGAAAAGCGCCCATCCGTTTGCAGCGCGCATTCGCCGCGCGCTCGAATCCGCCGCAACTCCAGCCGATCGGTCTGCGGCGCCGCGAGCAAGACTTCCTCCCGCCCCCCGGAGCCCTCACTCAGTACGACAGGCTTTGGCCCGAAGCGCTCCTTCACCTCGGCCAGCGGATATGCGGAGAAATCGAATAGATCGAGTACCTTTTCCAAACCCAGGCCCATCGTCCGCGCGCCCTCATCCAGCTCCAATCCCCCGTGCGTGTATTCGCAGCGCACCACGTAATCGGTCGGCTCCTGTATCTCCACCATAAACACCCCCGGCCCAATCGCGTGGGGCACCCCGCCCGCCACCAGCAATACGTCGCCGGCCTGTACCGGCACTTTCTCAAAGCAGGCCTCCATCGCCGCGATATCCTGCGCGTCGATGATCCGCCGCCATTCTTCCAGCGTCGGCGCGTGTTGAAAGCCCAGGTACACCCATCCCTCCGCCCCCCGCGTCCCCAGGATCCACCACGCTTCGGTCTTACCGCTGTTCGCGTCCAGATGCGCCTGCGCCCACGCCAGCGACGGATGCGCCTGAATGTGCAACCGCATCGCCGAATCGAGCAACTTTACCAGCAAATAGGGCTGTGCCCCGTAAGCCGCCACGTGCGCCGCGCCCAACGCCTTATCGGGATCGCCCTGATACAATTCTTCCATCGAATATTCTGCGCCGTCCACCCCACGCGCCCGCCCGACTCCCTCGTCTACCAACTCCTCCCGCCCCATATTCGCCGCTCGCGTCGCCGATCCAACCCAGTCTTCGGGAAAGTGCCCGTCCTCCCCTTCCCTCCCCTCAATCCCCTCGAGCGTCGCCCCGCCCCGATACGTTCGCCAGACGCGGTTGGGCAAGATTGCAAAGGGCTGGTCGTAATCAATCATTTTCATTTTAAAACCAATGGAAATTCCGACCGCCCCTACTTCCGATAATCCAACGGTGGCTCCCGATCCCCCAACAAAGGCGCATACGCAAAACCCTCCCCCCGCCGCTGCTCCAGCTCCGCTCGCGCCGCCGCCACCAACGCCGCATCCGCAAACAAATCGACCGCCGTCAACGCCAACACCTTTGCCGCCACCACCATCCCCTTTATCCCGATCCCCATGCCCCCCACCGCCACCGCCTGCCAGCTGTGCGCCGCGGTCCCCGGCACCCACGTCGCCGTGCCCAGATCCGACGTCGGCACCATCCAACTCACATCGCCCACGTCGGTCGATCCCTTCGAATCCTTCGCCGCGAAAGGCTGTATTTCTGCCTCGCTACCCAGCGCCAACCGGGTCCGTCCCAGGGTCGCACGGATTTCCTCGGCAAAGGCCCGCTCGTCATCGTTGTAGATCACCCCACCGACCCTTTGCAAATGCTCGTAGACCCGCTGCGACAGTGCAGTATTGGGCAGCTTGTTGTAATTGCCGTGGATCACCTCGTATTCCATACGCGTCCCCGTGCCCAGCGCCGCGCCCTCCGCCGCCTTGACCACTCGATCCCACAACTCGGGCAAAATGTTGGCGTCGGGGTGCCGCACGTAGTAAAAGACCTCGGCGAATTCGGGCACTATATTGGGCGCGGCCCCGCCGCGGGTGATCACGTAGTGAATGCGCGCATCCTGCGGCACGTGCTCGCGCATCAGGTTGACCATGTGATTCATCGCCTCGACCGCGTCCAGAGCCGAGCGCCCGCGCTCGGGTGCCATCGCCGCGTGGGTGGCGACGCCGCGGAAGCGAAACTTCGCCGACTTGTTGGCCAGCGTGGTGCGCGGGCTGGCGGTGTTGCGATCCGCAGGGTGCCAGTTGAGTACCGCATCGACGTCGTCGAACAGCCCGGCGCGCACCATGTAAACCTTGCCCGAGCCACCCTCCTCGGCCGGCGTGCCGTAGAGCCGAATAGTCCCAGCAACCCCCTCGCGCTGCAACCACTCCGCGGCTACGATCACCGCCGCCAGCGACCCGGCGCCGAAGAGATGGTGCCCGCAGGCGTGGCCCGCACCCTCGGCCACGCGCGGCGCGCGATATGCCACCGCCTGTTGCGACAGCCCCGGCAAGGCGTCGAATTCCGCCAGCAGCGCTACCACCGGCTCGCCCTGACCGTACTCGGCGACAAAGGCCGTGGGAATACCGGCGACCCCGCGCTCGATGCGAAAACCCGCCGCCGCCAGGTGCTCCTGCAACAGCGCCGAGCTGCGCTCTTCGAGATAGCCCAGTTCGGCGTGTTCCCAGATCGCCTGGGCCACGGCGGCGAATTCGCCCGCCCGCGCATCGACAGCGGCGACCACGTCCTCTTCCCCATGGGCCATTCCCGCGCAGAGCAACAGGGCCAGAAATCCGATCATCGCTTGCTCTCCAAAGTAAAAGGACGGCCATTTGGACCGTCCCTTATTCCACTATCCCAGAAGCTCGTTGAGCCGCCCGGCGATCCGCTCGGGATCGCCCTCCTTCAAACACATCGGCCCGAAGACCACCACGCCCTCGTGCACATAGGTCGGGTTAGCGGCGATCCGCGGTGACCCGTCCTGCAGCGCCCGAACCAACTCCAGCGCCGTTTTGCCCGCCGCCTCTTCGTCGATGACCAGCCGCGCGCTCGGCACCTCGGTGCGCTTGCGGTCGGCCACCACCGCAATTTCCGCATGCGCGAAGTCGCCGCAGCCAGCGACCAGGGCCTCCATCATCTGCAACCAGCGCCCGTGCCTTTGCTGCGGTTCCTCTTCTACGAAGAGCTTGAGCGCCGTCAGCAAGCCGGCGATCTCCTCCTTGCCCACCTTGCAGGGCCGGCCAATCCCGTGCTGCGGCGCGCCGGGCAACTTTTCCTTGTCGATCAAACTCGCCGGCGGATCCCACAACTCCGGCATCACGTCGAGATCCTGGTGCTGCAACGCCGCCGCCGCGATCAACTCCCGCCGCCCGCACAAGATCCCCGATGCCTGCGGCCCGCCAATGGCCTTGCCACCGCTAATCGCCACGAGATCAGCCCCCTGCGCAATAAAACGCCGCAAATTCTCCGCCGGCGGCAACTGTCCCGCCGCATCGACGATCACCGGCACCCCGTGCTCGCGCGCCGCCGCCACTACCGCTGCCAAAGACGGTTGGGTGTGCGCATAGGCCACGTAGACAATCGCCGCGGTGCGCTCGGTGACCGCCGCGCCGATTTCCCACCCCTCGGCATCGCGCACCCCCGCCCCCGAAAACCGATCTGCAATGCCCACCTCGACCAACTCAATCCCCACCGAGCGCACCGCGTGGTCGTAGAAATTGCGATGGCTCCGGGCCATAATCACTTCGTTCTTCATCCCCCTGGTGTCCGGCAACCTATTCATCTTGCCCGGATCCAACCCCGTTACACAAGCCGCCGTCCCCAACAACAATCCCGCCGCAGCCCCACTGGTCACATAACCGGCTTCCGCCCCCGTCACCTCGGCAATAATCTCGCCCGCCCGAGCCTGCAGTTCCGCAATATCCACACACCACTCCGAAGCCTGCCGCATCGCCTCTGCCACCTCCGCCCGCATGATCGACCCGCTCAACCGCGTAGCCGGCCCCACCGCATTGATAATCGGCTCAACTCCCAATTCCTCATATACATTCGCCATAATCTTCTTCTCTCAAAGTTGTCAGTGGTACTGCGCATTCCAACTGCGAGCAAAGAACTGCAGGGGACGGCCGCAACCCGTAGTGCCAACCGCCCGAATCACCTAGCCTGCAAAAACCTCTTCCCGCACCAAATACTTCTTCACCACTTCTCGATCTAAACTAAACCCCAACCCCGCCCCCTCCGGCACCTTCAGCGCCCCCCCGACAAACTCAAATCCCTCTACCGTCAAATCGCTCTCCCAGGCCATCGGCCCGACCATGTCGTAAGGCTGCGACAAGTGCGGCATACAAGCCGCCACATGGAGGCCCATCGCCGCCCCCGGGCCATAGGCCACCGTCTGCGACCACCCGCCCATGCCCAGATCGGCCGCCAGGCGCGAATGCGCCAGAGCTATGCCCGCCGTCGCCCCACCGACGATCGCGTAATCAAGCGCCCCAGCCCGAAAGCGCTGGATCAGATCCTCCGGGCCGCGCACGTGATCGCCGATGGGCAGGCGGATCGTCTCGCGCAGCCGCCGCCATTCCGAAAAAGTCCCCGCCGCAGCCCCCTTGGCGATCGGGCTTTCGAGCGATTCGACGTTGAGCCCTTCGAGCCGCCGCGC
Source organism: Gemmatimonadota bacterium (assembly GCA_002724215.1). Taxonomy (GTDB): domain Bacteria; phylum Latescibacterota; class UBA2968; order UBA8231; family UBA8231. Next base: position 8,861 of record PBOD01000240.1, read on the forward strand.
CAATTCCTGCGCCACCCACACTTCTTCGAGCCGCCAGCGGATATCGGGGCGCACCCCCATCCCGGGCACGGCCCCGTGAATCGCCTCGATGCGATCGACCACGTAGCGAATGCGCTCCTCGGGCGTCTTCTCTGCTGCGGTGATGCACTTCATCTTGTAAAAGCGAAAGCCCTGTTCCCAACCCCGCTGCGCGTCCTCGGCCGTGTGCGCCGGCGTCTTGTAGCCGGTGCACTGCGTAATCGGCACCCATTCGCGCACCCGCCCACCGAGCAATTGCCAGATCGGCACCCCGAGCGCCTGGCCGCGCAAATCGAGCACGGCCTGCTCGAACGATCCAGCCAGCGCCGCCTCGGGCTGCGCCAGATTCACCTGCAGCACATCGCGCCCCACCCAGGATCTGAGCGTCTCGGCCACAACGGCCGCCGGCGTAGAGCGCTCGATCTGGGTCAGCCCAACGAGCCCCTCATCGGTCTCCACCTCGCAGACCCCATGCTCGTCGCGCTGGTGCTGGGGCTGGCCATAAGTGTCGTCCGACCACCACCAGTGGCGCTCGGGCACATTGACTACATATAATCTGATCCGATTGATTTTCATTAAGTTGCACCCAGTTTTTGCTGGATTTTACTAATTGATGATTGTATATTCAAGGGACACAGACATATAGGATTCTTAACCTTTCGGATATTTACCTATGTCCCGCGAGCGTATCGCCGTGCCGTTTTTCGTACTTATCGCCCTTTTTTGGGTTTTTGTGAAACTCGGCATGTAGCAGCGCTATCTGAATAGCACTTAGAGCGGCTGTCCATCCCCGTCGTAGAGCAGACCGGGGGCCGGAAAGCGATCGCACAACGCCCGCACTTCGGCCCGCACCTCGGCGTTGATCTCTACGCGATCGTCCTTCTCCAGCGTCTCGTCCGCCCGGGCGGTCGCCACCCGATCCATCCACTCCGCCAACTGCTTCATCTCGTCTGAACCAAAACCCCGGCTGGTAATCGCCGGCGTGCCGATGCGTATGCCACTCGGCTTGCGCGCGGGCCTGGAGTCAAAAGGCACGGAGTTGAAGTTGCAAACAATGCCCGCCGCATCGAGCGACTTGGCCATCTGATAGCCGGTGATGCCCCTATCGGTCATGTCGATGAGGATCAGGTGGTTGTCGGTCCCGCCCGAACTCAACGCAAAGCCCCGCGCCGACAATGCCTCGCCCAAGATCCGCGCGTTGTCGACCACCTGCTGCGCGTAGGCCTTAAATTCCTCGCTTTGCGCCTCCTGCAACGCCACCGCGATCGCCGCAGTTGTACCATTGTGCGGCCCGCCCTGCAAACCGGGGAAGACCGCCTTGTCGATGGCATCGGCGTAGCGGGCCTTGCACATAATCATGCCGCCGCGCGGTCCACGCAGCGACTTGTGTGTGGTGGAGGTCACCACATCGACGTACGGCACCGGGCTGGGGTGTACCCCGGCGGCGACCAACCCCGAGATATGCGCGATATCGGCCACCACAATCGCGCCGACCGCGTGTCCGATCTCGGCGAAGCGTGCAAAGTCCACGACGCGCGGATAGGCCGTCCCGCCACAGAACAGCAGTTTGGGCCGGTGTGCCGCGGCCAGTGCCTCGACCTGGTCGAAATCGATCAGCCCGTCCTCCTTGCGCACGCCGTATTGCACCGCCTGGTAATGCAAACCCGATATGCTGACCGCCGCGCCGTGGGTCAGGTGCCCGCCGTGCGCCAGCGACAGCCCCATCACGCTGTCCCCCGGCTCGCACAGCGCCACGTAGACCGCCTGATTGGCCGGCGAGCCCGAGTAGGGCTGCACGTTGACGTGCTCGGCGCCGAAGACCGCCTTGACGCGCTCGACGCACAGCGACTCGATCTTGTCGATCTCCTGCTGACCCTCGTAGTAGCGCTTGCCGGCATAGCCTTCGGAGTATTTGTTGGTCAGAATCGAGCCGGTGGCTTCGAGGACGGCGCGACTGGCGTAGTTTTCGGACGGAATCAAGCGGATCTTGTTGTGCTGGCGCTTGTTCTCGGCGCGGATAATCGCCGCGACTTCTGGATCGACGGCGGCCAGGTTTTCGGCGGTTGCAGACGGTGCGGCGAGTGCCTCCATTACTTTGCTTCCCCTCGGATTTTTTGCTTAAGTTTAGCGCTTAGTAGACTCGAAACATTATAAAGAAGGGGTTTTTTATGGGCAAGTATCTGGGTATAGACGCGAGTACCCAATCCATCTCCGGCCTGCTCATCGACACCGAGGCTGGCGCCATCATCGCCGAAGAGTCGATCAACTTCGACGCCCATTTCCACGACAGCTACGGCGTCGAGAACGGCGTCTTCACAATGGGCGGTGGCACCGTCCACAGTGCGCCGCTGATGTGGGCCGAGGCGCTCGATTTGCTCTTGCAGACGCTCAGCGCCCAGGGCTGCGACCTCGGCCAGATCCAGGCCATCGCCGGCAGCGGCCAGCAACACGGCACCGTCTATCTCAACGATACCGCTGCCTCGGCCCTGGGCAATCTCTCCGCCGACAAGTCGCTCAAAGACCAGCTCGCCGGCATCTTCTCGCGCGAGACCGCCCCTATCTGGATGGACACCTCCACCGCTGCCCAGTGCGCCGAAATCGAAGCCGGCGTCGGCGGCCGCGATGCCCTGCTCGAATTGACCGGCAACACCGCTTTCGAGCGCTTTTCTGGTCCGCAGATCCGCAAGTTCCACCAGACCGAGCCCACAAATTATACCAACACTTCGTATATCGGCCTGGTCAGCTCCTATGTCGCCAGCCTGCTCGCCGGCAAGCTCGTCGGCGTCGATCCCGGCGACGGCAGCGGTACCAATATGATGGACATCGCCGCCCGCACGTGGAACCAGCAAGCCCTCGACGCCACCGCCCCCGGTCTCGAGGACAAACTCCTGCCCATCGCGCCCTCCGGCCAATCCGTTGGTGCGATCAGCCCCTATTATGTCGCGCGATACGGTTTCTCCACCGAGTGCCTGGTGCTACCCTTCTCCGGCGACAATCCCTGCAGCCTCATCGGCCTCGGCCTCGTCACCCCCGGCCAGGTCGCGCTGAGCCTGGGCACCTCCGACACCCTCTTCGCCTGCATGGATCAGCCGCGCACTTCCAAAGAGGGCGAGGGCGCAGTCTTCGCCTCGCCCGACGGCCAGCACTACATGGCGCTGACCTGCTATCTCAACGGCAGCCTGGCGCGCGAGGCAGTGCGCAACGAATACGGCCTCGACTGGGACGGCTTTACCGCGGCATTACAAGCCACGCCCCCCGGCAACGACGGCGGCCTGATGCTGCCCTACTTCGCGCCGGAGATCGTCCCCAACGTGCCCGAAGCCCATGTCGTCCGCCACCATCTCGACGCGGCCGACGCGCAGGCCAACGTCCGCGCCATCATCGAAGCCCAGGCGCTGTCCTCCGCCATCCACGCGCGCTGGATGGGCGTCGATATCACCTCGATCTACGTCACCGGCGGCGCCTCGGCCAACGCCGAGATCTTGCGCGTCTACGCCAATGTCCACAACTGCCCGATCCACCGTTTCGAGACCACCAATTCGGCGGCGCTCGGCGCAGCGCTAAGGGCGGCGCACGGGCATAATCCGGCCGATTCCTGGCAAGAGACCGTCGGACCTTTTACGCAGCCAGTGCCAGGATCGACGATCGAACCAGATGGGGAGGCGGTGGCGGCGTATCGAAATTTAGTCGGGACATACGAGACGTTGGAGCAAACGCACACGAATAACTGAAGAGAGCTAGAATGCCCACAAGTCAACTAACTGCCAGCGGCGGCACCACCGCGCGATCGCCGACGCGATACGCGCTAGGATAATGACCCGTTGGTTGGAAGACGACATCGAATAATAGGTTCCCTGCCCCCCTCTTAGAAAGGACGCCCTTCCCATGCTCCTCGTCGACGCCCACCTCGACCTCTCGATGAACGCCCTCAACCTCAACCGCGATCTCAATCTCGAAATCGCCGACCTGCGCGCCCACGAGAAAGAACGCGGCTTGACCGAACCCGGTCGCGGCCGCAACACCGTCACCCTGCCCGAACTGCGCAAGGGCGAGGTTTTCCTCTCGGTCGTCACCGTCATCGCCCGCGCCACCCGGCCGGGCTCGAATCCCAATGACGCCGCCACCCAGGAGATTTCCTACGGCCGCGCCCAGGGCCAGCTCGCCTACTACCGCGTGCTCGAATCACAGGGCAAGTGTCGCATGATCGCCGACGCTACCGCCCTCGACCAGCACGCAGCAGATTGGCAGCACGACCCCGACGGCACGCCCCTCGGCTTTATACTCAGTATGGAGGGCGCCGACCCCATCGCCTGGCCCGAACAGGTCCACTCCTGGTGCGAAGACGGCCTGCGCGTGGTCTCTTTGTCGCACTACGGCATCAGCGCCTACGCGCACGGCACCGGCACCGAAGGCGGCCTCAGCGACCAGGGCCCCGCCTTGCTCAGGGAAATGGAAAAAGCCGGCGTCATCCTCGACCTCACCCACCTCGCCGACCAGGCCTTCTGGGAGGCACTGGACAACTACACCGGCCCGGTCCTGGCCAGCCACAATAACTGCCGCGCCCTCGTGCCGCATCAGCGCCAGTTCACCGACGAGCAGCTCAAAGCCATCATTGAGCGCGACGGTGTCGTCGGCGCCGCCTTAGACGCCTGGATGCTCTATCCGGACTGGGTCCGCGGCGAAACCGACCCCTCGGTGCTGACGCTCGCGTCGGTCGCCGACCACATCGACCACGTCTGCCAACTCGCCGGATCTACCCGCCACGCCGCCATAGGCTCCGACCTCGACGGCGGCTACGGCACCGAACAGACCCCCGGCGACCTCGACACCATCGCCGATTTGCAAAAGCTCGACGGACTGCTGCGGGCCAAGGGCTACAAGACCGAGGACATCGAAGCGGTCTTCCACGGCAACTGGCTGCGCTTTTTTCGCGAGGTCTGGTCTTAAACGCCCGCGGATTCAACTCGTAAGTGCAATTTCGGTTTAGGTTGAAAGAGATCCTGTTTCTTTGGACAAAATCTCATGGGGTGTGTGAAACGCCAAGCCC
>PBOD01000241.1 GCA_002724215.1 Gemmatimonadota bacterium
GCGGCTTCATGTCGATTCTCGCGCCCAGCAATGTGGCCAGCGTCAAGGCCGGCGCCACCGGCGTTTACCCCCTTTACCAGCTCGACCTGTGGTGGACCCCGATCACCGCCATCTACCTGCACGGGGGCCTGCTGCACATCTTCTTCAACATGATGTGGGTGCGGCAACTCGGCCCGGTGGTCGCCGACCTCTTCGGCCCCTTCCGCCTCTTTACCATCTTCACCGTCGCCGGCATCGTCGGCTTTCTTTTCTCGATCGCCGCCGGCCACCCACTGACCTTGGGCGCCTCTGGCTCGATCTTCGGCCTGCTGGCCGCCGCCATCGCCTACGGCCGCCGCACCGGCGCCCAGCTCTTCACCCGTCAGTTTCTGCAGTGGGCCGTATTGCTCTTTATCATGGGCTTCGTCTTTCCCGGCGTCGACAACTGGGCGCACGGCGGCGGCTTCGTCGGCGGCTACGCCATTGCCTTCCTCTTCAGTCGCTCTTCCGAGCGGGAGGGCATCGGCGCTTACCTGACCGGCGGCCTGTGCCTGTTGGCAACAGGAGGAGCTTTCGCCCTGCAGTTTATGTCCATGGTTGGACTGCGCTAATCGGCCCCGTGACCAAAGAGCGGATCACCCTCTTCGATGCTCGCGGCAATCCCACCGGCAACAAAGACCGCGCCGCCGCCCATCGCGATAAAGACCGCGTCGGCCTCTGCTTCGTCTGGGCCGCCTGGCCCGAACCGGGCGGAGCCCGCATGCTGCTGCAAACCCGCTCGCGCCCCGGCGACCCCTATCTCGGCAGCCTCGACTCGCCCGCCGGCGGGCACGTGCAGGCCGACGAGCCGCACGCGGAGACCGCCCGCCGCGAATTCGCCGAAGAAGTCGGCCTGGCTCTCGATCCCGGCGAATTGGTTTTCCTCGGTCAACTGCATCTGCAAGATCCCAGCGAGCGCTACTGGCGCCACGCGATGCAATTCTTCTATCTCTGCACCCGTCCCATCGCGTTGACGGCAACCGTCTTTAACGAGGAAGTAAACGCCTTTGTCGAAGTCGCGCTCGCCGACTTCGACGCCCTGGTCCACGGCCGTGTCCAGACCATTCCGGCCCGAGCTCGCTACGAGAGTACGCCCAACGAAATAAGGCCGCGGGAAGTCACCCCCGCGGCCTTCGCCGCCTACAACGAGCAAATCATGGACGCCATCCGCCGCTCGTCCCGCGCCATCCAGACCTATCTCGCCACCGGCGCGATCGACGCGACTATATTTCCCGCGAGCGGCTGATATAGCGCTCGAGATGCGCTAAGGCCCGACCGCATTCGATGGCCTCCTTGGCCGCGGCCAAACCTTCGTACGCCCCCTCGCTCAAGCCGAGATAGTAATCGGTCAGCGCCGCGTTGAAGAGAATGCGGTCGTAGACCGGCCCCCGCTCGCCCTGTAGCGCCGCGATTCCCTCGGCGGCGAAGGCCGCGGCGCTGACGGTTTCCGGACGAGGATTCTGCGCGTAGCGAAAGCCGTAGTCCTGCGGATCGACATCGCAGGCCACCGGGCTCGCATTGCCGTCGCGGTGGCGGAAGCCCTGGGTGTAGTTGACAGCCTTGCGCGGAGTCTTATCGCCAGGCGATGCGCCCATCTTCGATTCGGCGTTGGAGGGCCGGCCCAGCCGCAGGCCGTAGTGGCTGGTGCCCTCCTCGCCCTTAATCACCAGGCCGGCATCCAACCCGAGATCGCGCATCAGCCCCAAGAGCTTGTCCTCGTAGCCGGCGTGGTAAAACCCCACCACCATGCCATTCCAGCCCGAGCACGAAAAGAGCTGCTGCGCCTTCTCGGTGGTCGCCCACGGCGGGCGCTTGGCGATGTGTACGCGCAACTCGCGCAGCGCATAGGCCCGCGGCGAATACTCGCGCTGGCTGACGTAGGCAAAACCCACCCGCTCGTCCTCGATCAGCCGGCCCGCCTCCTCGGGCATCAAGTCGACCCGCGCGCCCAGCGCATCGAGGATCTGCTCTTCGGTAATCCCGCGCTTGGGAGGCATCTCATCGACCCCGTGCAAAACCGATGGCCGCCCCAGCGCCGCGCGCACCGCGGCGACAAAAAGCGTCGGGCGGAAGTAACGCCGCGCACCGTCGAAGGGCTGGCCAAAGTGCACCAGCGATTCGACCTTGAGCGACAACACCTCCTCGGGGCTCCGCACCGCGTCGCGATAGGCGCGCACTTCCTCCTCCGCTTCGATATTCATCCGCTGGCCGATCAAAAACGCCGCCATCAGCGAGGGCCGCACCTCCCCCCCGAGCACGGCGCTCAGCGCCGTCAGCGCCGCATCGTAGCTGAGGTGACCGCCACGCAAAATCAGCCGCAGCGCCATCACCACCCGCTCCTCGCCCTCGGTATGGCCCGCAAAGCCGGATTCCATATCGAGCAGGAAGCGCAAATCGCCAGGCATCTGCTCCAACTCGTCCCAGTGGCGGTCGAAGGCCTCCTCCTCCGCTTCGCTCCATCCGGTTTTGGCGCCGAAGCGGCGGCGGATCGCCATCGCCGCAAAAAAAGCGCCCATCTGCGCCTCGGATACCTGTTCCCCGCGCGGCAAATCGCCCCTGAGCGAGGCGAAGACCAGCTCGAGCATCCGCCCCGGATCGGGATCTCCCTCTTTCAGGCCCAGCGGCCGGCTCTGGTGCGGTCCCGTACAGACGCGGGCCTGCGCGGCGAGCATTTCTTCGTTGGGACCGGGATAGGTTGCGGACACGGCTTTTCTTCTCCTGCAGGAGCCCTATATTCAATAGATTCCAAAACATATAAGCTACTTGGTATCGATGTCCTCCGCCAATAAAATGCCCGATCCAAACCCGCTGCGCACCGCGCTGCACGCCATCGACGGCCGCAGCTATAAAGCCTACAAAGACCTGCGCGGCGCGTATGACTGCAATGGATTTACTCTCCACATCGACCACGTGCAGGGCGATCCTTTCGCCGCGCCGAGCCGATTGCGCGTCGAGGTCCCGCAGGATCGCGCCGGATATCCGTCCGGCTCCTACGCCAATTCCAGCCGCGCCAGCGCTCTCTGCACCTATCTCGCTACGCAGTTTGCCGCGCAGTGCCGCCGCCTGCGCGGCAAACGCGGCTCGGGCAAGAGCGGCTTGATCGAAATCGACGCACCCGGCCAGGAGATCCTCCCGCGCACCAGCATTCACATCGACGCCGCGCGCGTCGAGGCCCGCTTCGCCGTCGGCCTGCCGGCCCAGGGCCGGCGCGTGCTCGGGCGCCAGGCGGCGGAGTTGCTCTGCGACGATGTGCCTGCCATAGTCGCAAGTGCGCTCCACTACGCGCAAAACGACGCCGCCGAGATCGACCGCTACGTCCAGATCGCCGAAGACGCCGATTTTCTCCGCAGCCAGCTCGTCGAGTGCGGCCTGGTTGCCTTTGTCGCCGAGCAGAGCGTGCTGCCGCGCCGCTCTGGCGTCGATGAGCGCCCGCTGGAAGATGGCGCCATCCCCTTCCAAACACCCGACTCGCTGCGCGTTGAGTTCGATCTGCCCCATGCGGGCGCTGTGGCCGGCATGGGCATCTCCCGCGGCGTCACCCTTATCGCCGGTGGCGGTTTCCACGGTAAGTCCACGCTGCTCGCGGCGCTGGAGCGCGGCGTCTACAACCACATCCCCGACGACGGTCGCGAATTTGCGGTCTGCGATCCGACGGCCTTTAAGATCCGCGCCGAGGACGGTCGCCGCGTCGAAGGCGTCGACATCTCGTCCTTTATCGACAACCTCCCGCACGGTCGCGACACCCGCGCCTTTTGCACCGACAATGCGTCGGGCTCCACATCGCAGGCGGCCAATATCGTCGAGGCGCTTGAAGCAGGCGCGCAAACCCTGCTCATCGACGAAGACACTGCCGCCACCAACTTCATGATCCGCGACCACCGCATGCAATTGCTCGTCGCCAAGGACCGCGAACCGATTACCCCCCTGATCGACCGGGTGCGTGCGCTCTACGAGAGTCTGGGCGTTTCCACCGTGCTGGTCGTTGGGGGCAGCGGCGACTATTTCGATGTCGCCGATACGGTCATCGTCATGGAGGACTACATTCCGCGCGAGGCTACGAGCACAGCCAAAGCTATCGCCATAGACCATCCCTCCCGGCGTCAGTGCGAAGGCAGGGACGGCTTCGACCCACCCCCGGATCGCATCCCCCTGCCGCAGGGCCTCGACCCCAGCCGGGGCCGCCGCGGGGTCAATGTCAAATCCCGCGGCCTGCGCACCGTGCTCTTCGGCGCAGAAACCATCGACCTGGCAGCCGTGGAGCAACTCGTCGATTCGAGCCAGACGCGGGCGCTCTCGGCGGCGCTGCTCTACGCGCGAGAAAACTACGTGGACGGTCAAAGGTCGTTGCGGAAAATACTGGATCTGGTGATGCGCGATATCGCCGCGTGCGGCCTCGACGTATTGGACCGGCGCCTGGTCGGCGACCACGCGCTGTTCCGCCCCCAGGAGTTGGCCGCTGCACTCAACCGGCTGCGCAGTTTACAGGTGCGGGCCGCTAGCTAATATTTTGTCGAACGTCAATTAGGGGAATTCCATCGATGCACTACCTGTACTGTCTGGCCTTTATCGCCCTCGCCGCCTGCGGCGCCTCCGAGCCCGTGCCGCCGGCTTTGGCCCACTACATCAGCGCCCAAGAGGCCCTCGCGGCCGACGACTTCGACGAAGCCCACAACGCGCTGCAGAACCTGGCCCAACACGCCGATCCCGCGCTCGAATCGCTGGTGCAAAACGCCGCGCGCGGCGCAGATATCACTGCCGTGCGCGCCGCCTTCAAACCCCTGTCGGAAGAAATGATCAAAGGCGAAATTCCCGACGGCTATGTCCGTGCCTATTGCTCGATGGCCGACAACGACGCCGGCGCGCACTGGATACAGAGAGACCAGCCGCGACTGATGAATCCGTACTTCGGGGCGACGATGCTGCACTGCGGGGTATTTAAGGACTGAGTCTCTTAGACAACTTTGTGTTGCCCCGCGCTTGGCGTATATTTTCTACAGATCTCTACGCCTGAGCAATTGTCATTTTTCCCGTCATCCGGCAAATTTACATTCCATGATCAAAGTAGAATCAGCCACCCGCCGCTACGGCCAACTCACCGCTGTCGATCGGGTCAGCTTCGAGGTTAACAAAAACGAAATCGTCGGCTTCGTCGGCCCCAACGGCGCTGGTAAGAGCACCATGCTCAAAATGCTCTCGACCTTTATCCACCCCACCGAGGGTCGGGTGCTGATCGACGACCTCGACGCGGTCGAGCACCCGCTAGCGGTGCGTCGCCGCATCGGCTACCTCGCCGGCGACACTCCGCTCTACCAGGAAATGCGCGTCGAGAAATTCCTGCGTTTTATCGCCCGCGCTCGCGGACTGGAGGGCGAGGCACTCGAAGATGGGCTTGCCACCGCCATCGATCTCTGTGGCCTCGCGCCCGTGCTCAAGCAGCGCGTCAAGGAGTGCTCCACCGGCTTCCGCCAGCGCATCGGCCTGGCCACCGCACTGGTCCACGACCCGCCGATCTTGCTGCTCGACGAGCCGACCCACGGCTTCGACCCCATGCAGGTCATCGCCTTTCGCGACACTCTGCGCTCTCTGCGCGACGACCGCGCCATCCTCTTCAGCACGCACATCATCGGCGATGTCGAAGCCCTCTCCGATCGGGTGCTGATCATCCACCACGGTCGCCTCTTAGGCGACGGCCGCGTCGAAGATCTGGCACGGGAAGCCGGCATCCCCGGCGCCGACCTCGAAGAAGTCTTTGCCCACTTAGTCCGCACCACCGCACCCGCCCATGTCTGAAAGAGAAAAACTCACCGCCGGCGAGTTTGTCCGCGGCACCCGCATCGTCCTCGGCCGCGAGCTCGAAGCCTATTTCGACTCGCCCATCGCCTATATCTACGCCGCCGTCTTCCTGGTGCTGTCATGCACCACCTTTATGAACTCGTTCTTTTTGGACGGCATCGTCGATATGTCGCCCTATTTCGAAATACTACCCTTGCTGTTGATCCCCTTCGTCCCAGCCATCACCATGCGCGCCTGGGCCGAAGAACACGCCCAGCACACCTTTGAGCTGTTGATGACCCTGCCGCTGCACTCCTTCCAGGCGGTGCTGGGCAAATACCTCGCCGCCCTGTGCTTTTACGCATTGGTGCTGGCCGGCAGTCTGCCCATCGTGGTCATGCTGGTCTTCCTGGGCGAACCCGACCTCGGGCAGATTGTCGCCAGCTATCTCGGCGCACTGCTCCTCGGTGCGCTCTTCCTGGCCTTCGGACTCTTTGCCTCGGGGCTGACCCGCGACCAGATCGTCGCCTTCGTGCTGGCGGCGCTGTGCGGATTTTTCTTTGTCCTCAGTGGACACGAAAAAGTCGTCGAAGTGCTCGACGGCCTGACCCCGGCCTGGCAGTTAGGCACCTGGCTCTACGAATCGATCTCGGTGTTGCCGCACTACCGGGCCTTCGGCCGCGGCGTAGTGGCCCTGGCCGACCTGCTCTACTTCGCGCTGATGAGCGGTTTCTTTATCTGGATGAACCAGCTTAGCTTGCAGAGGTCGAAGTATTGAAGCGGCGCTTTCTGCTGCAGATCGCGCTGGCCTTCGCGCTGCTATTGGGCGTTGCCGCCTACGCGGGCCGCTTGCTCAACCTGACCGGACTCTGGGCACTCGATCTGGCGGGCCACGATATCGCCACGCTGGATGCAACGACCATCGATTACCTCAAAAGCCTCGACGCCCCACTCGCCATCACCTACTTCGCCACCGCCCGCGAAGAGTTGCCTTCGCACCTCAAAGCGGTCGAGCCGCAGGTCCGCCGCCTGCTCGCCGCCCTGCGCGACGAGGCCCCGGACCGCATCGACTACCGCGTCATCGATCCCGACCAGAGCGGGCGCGCCGGCAGTGGCTATGCCGCGCGCAAAAAGGCCTCCGCCTTTAGTGTGCGCAAAGTATTGCGCGACGAGCACGCCGAGCAGAAGATCTGGTCCTCGCTGGTACTGTCGCGCGCCGGCGCGCCCGAGGTCCTGATCCAGGGCATCGAGCCCGACCACCTGCCGCATCTCGAAAGACTGATCGTCGCGCAGCTACAGGCCGGTCGCGCGCCCCCGCGGCCCACTTTCGGCGTCTCGGCACCGCCCTATTTCCAATTGCTCTCGGCCTTTCTCAACGAGAAGGGTCCCGTAGTCGAGCTCGACCTCGACAACAACCCGCACATCCCGCCCGAAATCGACGTGCTGTTCTGGCTCCAGCCCACCGTCGCCACGCCCGAGCACGCGCGGCAATTGCAGCGTTTTCTCGGAGCCGGCAAGAGCGCAGTACTCGCCGGCAGCACCTATCAGATCGGCTACGGGCTGGACGGCGACGAGATCAACTACCAGGTGCGCCGCACGCCGCCGGCCTGGAGCCAGCTGCTGGAACCCTTCGGTCTGCGCCCGGTGCCCGACCTGCTCATCGACAAAAACACCGGACCGGTCTCGCTCGATCCGGGCGATGGCAACCTGCGCGAGGTCGTCGCCCCCTTCCACCTGCGGGTTTTGCCTGCCTTTTACAATATGCGCGGTTTCGCGCTGCCGGCGCGCGGCGGCCTCAATTTCGTCGCCGCCAGCCCGCTCGAAGTCGATCCGCAACGGGCAAGACAAAAGGGCTTTGAGGTCGAGATCATCGGCACCACCACCGAGAGCCCGCGCGTACAGCCGCTGCCGCGGGGGCTCTTTACCGATGGCGACCTCGCACACGGCCTGCCCGTGCCCAAGCAGAACCTGCTCGTGCTGCTCAAGCCCGACGACGCGTGGCGCGGCCAGCTCTTCGTCCTTGCTAGCGCCGCGCCTTTCCAGGACGGCATTATCAACCAGTCCGGCTACGCCCACCGCGTCTTCCTGCAGAATCTCACCCTCACCTACGGCGCAGCCGAGCGCCTGGTCCGCGCCCGCGTCGAAAAGCGCGCGCCCGAGCGCCTGGTCCCACCCAGCTCGGCAGCCCGTTTCTTCTGGCGCTTCTTCGCGGTTTTCTCAGTGCCACTGGTCTTTCTGGGCCTGGGCGCGCGGCGCTATCTGCGCGACGGCGTCCCTGCCCTGCCGCGCGGCTATTGGGGCCGCCAGGTGGGGCTCGGCATCCTGGGCCTCGCTCTCGGCGCCCTGCTCTGGCGCGGCGCCAGCCCCTATTTCGACCTGACCGCCGAGCGCCTCAACACCCCGTCGCCGCTTCTAGGCCGGCTGCTCCAGGGTAGCGCGCTGAGCGCCGAACTTATCGCCACGCCCCGCGCCTCTATGCCCCAGGAGCTCAAGGACGCCGAGAATCGCATTCGCACCCTGCTCGACGACCGCGACATAGATCACCGCACGCTGCGTCCCGATGCCCTGTCTTCCAGCCAGCGCCAGGCGCTCGGCGCCGCGGGCATCGTGCCCTTCCCCGTCGATAAGGTCCTCAACGACACCCTGGACACCCAATACGTGTGGAGCGGCCTGGCGCTAAACGATGGTGCGCGGCAGATCGGCATCCCACGCCTCGACCAGCACACCCTGCCGCATCGCGAATTCTTGCTCGCCGCCGCCGCTCACAGTCTACAACAGGGAGCCGACAAGCGCGTCGCCATCATCTCCGATCTGCCGCGCCTGTCGCCTGCCGAGGCGCTGGAAGATTTCCACAAGAAAGGCCTGATCCCGCCCGGCGGCACCGACGTCTACAGCGACCTCAAGGACTTACTTGCCGACTATCTCTACGACGTGCAGTACATCAACCCCCGCGAGCCGGTCATGCCCCCCGACGTCGATGTGCTGCTGTGGATGCAGCCGCGCCGCGATTCGGGCAAAGTCCTGCTCTTGCTCAGCCAGCACCTGGCGCGAGGTGGGCGCGCCATCGTCGCACTGCAGCATTTCAATATCCAGCAGCGCCAGTACCGCGGCTCGGGCTTCGAGACCGTGTACTGGCCACAGCCGCAATTCCAGGACCTCGATCGCTATTTGCGACTCTTCGGCGTCGAACAGGTCCGCGAGGTGCTCTTCGACCGCACCCAGTCGCATCTTCAGCTCGAAACGCAGGTCAACCGCACCGCGGTGCGCGAATACGATCCGCAGCGCGTGGCACTGCCCTTTCTCATCCGCGCCGTTGGCCAGCACTACGACCCCGATTCGCCCATAACCCGCCACCTCGGCGACTTGCTCTTTATCTGGGGCAATCGCTTCGCGCTGCAATCGGCTGGACTGGCCGATCTCGGATTGACCGCCCGCACTCTGGTCTCGACCTCGCCGCGAGCCTGGGCCTATCCGTGGCAAGGAGGCTGGCTGCCGCCCGCGGTCTTTCAGTCCGACACCTACCTGCCCGGCCCCCAGCCGCTGGCCGTCGAACTTTCCGGGCGCTTCCCGGCGGTCGAATTCGTGGAGGGCGAAGATGGGCGCAGTGCCTTGGCCTTTACCGGCCCATCACCGCACGCCGACGGCGAACTGCTATTGGTCGGCTCGTCGGAGATGTTCAAGAACGGACACCTGCGGACACCGGGCTTCCAGCACGACCAATTTCTGCTCAACGCCGTGGCGCAAATGGCCTATGGCGACGAGCTAGCGACCCTGCAGGCACGACGGCCGGCTCCGCGCGGCTTCGCCTTCCAGAACGCCGCGACCAAGAGCGCGTGGCGCGCGCTGGTGGTGGGCCTCGGGCCACTGCTCTTTCTCGGCTACGGCTTCTACCGCCGCGCGAGGGTTCTGTGAACCGCCTGCTCGCGGCCCTGGCAGCTTTGCTTGTCTTGCTGGTCCTGGGCGAAGGCGCACTGCGCCGCAGTCAGTTCAAGGCACGCGAGGAAGCCGGGCAACTGCGCCTGCTCGCGCCGGTGCCCGCCGGTGATGTAGCGCAGATCGACATCCGCGCCGGCCGACGCCAGTGGCGCTACGTGCGCGAAGACTCTACCTGGCGCTTCCCGGCCTACCACCACGCCTTTGCGCTCGACCGCCGCATCGAGCAACTGCTCAAGAGCCTGAGCGAAGTGCCGGCGACCTTCGTCTCCGCCGAGCTGGGCGACCTGCCCCGCTACGGCCTCGGGCCGGGCAGCCTGCGCTTCGGCCTGTTCGACGCGGCCGGCCGGCCATTGCTCGAAGTATTGCAGGGGCGCGGCGCCCCCGGTCCCCGCGCTGGCGAATCCTACGTACAACGCGTCGGCGCGGACACCGTCTTCCACCTGCACGCCCATCCTCTGCACGCCCTCGACAACAACGACCCCCCGCTGCTGGACCGCCGCGTGTTGCCTCGGGCGCTGCCGCGGCAGGCCGTACAAAAAATCACCTTTGCTGGAGATGCCACCTACCCGTTGCAGTCGCTGCACCGCGTGCTGCGAGAGCTCGACCCCAGCGCCGGCCTGCCGCAGGGCCCGTCTTACGACTGGATCGCCAGCTATCCAGCGGGTGAAGAGGTCTGCCTCGCACAGAGCGCCTACGCCTATGTAGATTTTCTGCAGCGCCTGACCTGGTCGGCGCTGCACCCCGCCGACGCGAAAGCCTTCGCCACCGCGCGATCCGTGTATATTGAGGATGAGGATGGACGCATCGACACGCTTGAAGTGGGCGCAGCTGACCCGCAGGGACAGTATCTGCGCCTGCGCACTACCGGCCACGTCGCGACGATTGCGCCGGCAAAGGCGGCGCTACTCTTTCCCACGACCGCGGCACTGACTGACACGCTACCGCATCCGGGACCCTACCGCCAGGCAGAGCCATTTTCTCCTTTTTAGCCTGCTTTTCAAGGGCATTTGTTTATATACACTTGGGGCTTCTATGCACGTGTAATAACGGGACCAGTAGCCGATAAGTACTCTTCTCATGCACGGGGCTTGAATGGACTTCCGGCCGAAACCGCTACGCTTCAGTGCATTGCAGTTCGTGATGGGGAGCGGCGGAGCGATGAGCTGGAGCAGTGGGTGAGCCATTTCGAGCCGGGCGAGTTGCCCGTTCGCAAACTGGTCTACCTCCAGCCGCCGTCGTATCTTAGTGCTACACTCCTAGCCTGTAGGTACGCACCCCATGATCATCGATATCCACAGCCACGCCTGGCAATACCCCGAACACTTCACTGCACAATTCCGCCACCAGGCCGCCCAGGTCGCCAAGGCCGACACAGAGTTAGATCTCACCGTCACCTACGAGGCTTATCGCCAGGGCGCGCAAAATTGCGACAAAACCGTCGTCTTCGGCGGCAAGGCCCGCCTTTCCGGCCTGTGGGTCGATGACCAGTACGTAGCCGACTACGTGGCCGCACATCCCGACCGCCTCATCGGCTTTCTCTCGGTGGACCCGACCCAGGATGGCTGGGAAGACGAACTGGAACACGGCCACCAGCAGCTCGGCCTCAGGGGCATCAAATTGCTACCGATGTACGCCGGCTTTTACCCCTACGAAGCACGCCTCGACCCGCTGTGGCACTACGCCACCGAACACCGTCTGCCCGTGCTTTTGCACACCGGCACCACCTTCGTCGCCCAGGCGCCCATCGACTGCACCCTGCCGCGTCACCTCGACCCGGTGGCCACGCGCTTCCCCGACGTCAAAATCATCATGGCCCACCTTTCACACCCCTACGAGGGCGAGTCGGCGGTGGTCATCCGCAAGCACCCCAATGTCTACGCCGACGTCTCGGCACTCCATTATCGACCCCTCCAGTTCTACCACAGCCTGATGCTGGTGCAGGAATACGGCGTCTGGCACAAGTTGCTCTTCGGCAGCGATTATCCCTTCACCACCATCGACGCCTCGATCGAGGGGCTCTACGCGCTCAACAAAATGCTCGACGGCACCGCGCTGCCGCGACTCGACGAGAGCCAGATCGACGCGCTGATTCACCGCGACAGCCTCGATATCCTCGGGCTGTGAATCTCGCGCGCCCCATCTGGCCGGCCTACGCATTGGGCTTGTGCCTGATTGCCGCGCTGTGCTTCGGCAATCTACACACCCACCTGCTCGACACCCACGACGCCGACTCTTTCAGCGATCACCTGCAAATCCAGCAAGACGGGACCTTCTTCTTCTCCCCCGACAAAGCCCAGGCCTCGGGCCGCCCCGTCGCCGAAGCCGTCAAATACCTCGTGTTCCTGATTTGCGGCAACGACCCGGCTGCCTTCCACCTGTTTTCGGTCGCCGTCCACGCGCTCGCGTCCTTACTGCTCGCCCGTACCGTCTGGCGGCACGCGGGACAACTGATTCTCGCCGGGCTGGCCGGCGTGCTCTTTGTGGTCAATGTCACCCACTTCCAGGCGGTCCACCACATCTCGGCGATCGACTATCCGCTGGCGCTGTGCTTCGGGCTGGGTGCGCTGCTGGTACTCGAACGACCCGCCGCCGTCGCCGCCCTGCTGGTCCTGGGCATACTGTCGCACCCTTCAATCGCCGTCGCCTGGCTACTCGCCGCCTATATGCACTGGCGCCGCGACGACCTGACTACGGCGCTACGCGCGCTGTGGCCGAGCGGCCTGGCCACCGCCGTCGCCGTCGCTCTGTCGCTGCACTTGGCCGCTGCCAGCACCAGCACCTGGCAATCGATCGACGAATACGGTGCGCAATCCGCCGCCGGGCTGGTGCCGGGGATGCTGCGGGTGCTCTTGTGGTTTTGCAGCCGCTTACTAACGACGGCGCACTGGCTGCCCTTGCCGATCTATGTGCAGCAGACCTGGGAGCTGGCCGTGGGCGCCGGGCTGGTGGGCTTGTTGCTCTGGCCTGTCTGGCGCCGCAAAGAACCCCTGGCCACTGCCGCACTGGCGACACTGCTGGGCTTGCTGCCCTACCTGCTTCTGACCGAAGCCACCGTGCTCGACTTGCCGGCCGGCCCTTCGCGCTATCTCTATCTGGCCAGCGCCGGCTCGTCGCTGCTATTGGCCTGGAGTCTCGACTGGATCCGTCGCCGCGTCCATACCTATGCCGCTGTCGCCCTGCTGCTGGCTACGCTCGCCAGCAGCTACCACAGTCTCGCCCGGGCAGAGGCCATCTCCCTCTACACCTCAGGGCGCAGCTACAGTGCCGGCAGAGAATACGCCACTGCCCGCGAGCAGTTTCGCCGCGCTTTGGTCCAGGGTCCCGAAACCCTGCCCGCCACCGACATCTACACCCGGCTATGCCTGCTGTTGATGGATAGCGAAGAAGACTATGCCGCGGTGCTCGCCGAGGGGCTGGCCGCCCACCCCGATAGCAAGCGATTGCGACTCCTCCAATTGGCGACGGTCGCCGCCGACCCCACAGACGAAAACCGCGAAAAGGCCATGCACTCTGTCCTCGATCTCCGCCATACCGCCCCACCCGATGCCGAACTCGTCGCCAAGGCGCTACACAATATCGGCGCCGGCCGGCTCCACTACAAAGACGATCCCGGCCCCGCCATCCACGCTTACCGCCAAGTCCTGCGCATCGACCGCGACCGCTTCAAAACCCTTAAAGATCTCACCTTCGCCCACTGGCAACGGGCAGCCCAACTGATTGACCTTATGGCCGCGGCCGATGTCGATAACCGCGCCGATCTGGTCGACAATTTCCGCGAGCAGATGAGTGACGCCATCGCAACCAGCCTGCACGCGCTGCGGCTGCGCCCCGACGCCGACCTCTTCTACCAGCTGGGCAGGGCCTACCAGCAGCAGGAGCGATACGCGGAAGCGCTGGAGGCCTATCGCCAAGGGCTGGCGCAAAATCCCGCCGATCAACGCGCCCATTTGCGCATCGCCGAAATTCTCGGGCAGCAAGGCGACAAAGCCGGCGCCGCCCGCGCTCGCGAAGCGGCTACGCGCCGCACGCCTCCGACGGAAACCCAATAAAAAAGGGGACCTGTTTCAGGTCCCCTTCTTGTCGCGCTGTATCGTCTGGCTCAGGGCAGATGCGTGCTGCCCATCAGATAGCGATCGACCTCGCGGGCGGCGCCCCTACCCTCGTTGATCGCCCATACCACCAGGCTCTGGCCGCGCCGCATATCGCCGGCGGCGAACACGCCCTCAACGCTGGTGGCGTAATCGTCGTGCGCGGCCCTGGCGTTGGAGCGCTCGTCGCGCTCGACGCCGAGTTCCTCGATCATCGCGTCCTCGGGGCCGCGGAAGCCCATCGCCAGGAGTACCAGATCCGCCGGCCAGACCTTTTCGGTGCCTGCGATGGGCTTCGGCACGAAACGGCCATTCTCGTCCTTGTCCCACTCGATATTGACCGTGTGCAGTTCTTTGATCTTCCCCGCACCGTCATCGACGAACTTCTGGGTCATGATCAGGTAGGTGCGCGGATCGTCGCCGAACCGGGCCTTGGCCTCCTCCTGGCCGTAGTCGAGCTTGTAGACGTTGGGCCACTGTGGCCAGGGGTTGTTGTCGGCGCGCTCCTCCGGCGGCTTGGGCATGATTTCGAACTGCGTCAGCGTCTGGCAGCCGTGGCGCAGCGAGGTGCCAACACAATCGGTGCCGGTGTCGCCGCCGCCGATGACGATCACGTGCTTATCCTTGGCCGAGATGTAGTTGCCATCTTCGTGGTTCGAATCGAGCAGGCTCTTGGTATTGGCGCGCAGGAAATCCATCGCGAAGTGGATGCCGTCGAGTTCGCGGCCCTCGATCGGTAGGTCGTTGGGCTTGGTCGCGCCGCCGCACAACACCACCGCATCGTTATCTGCGGCCAATTTCTTCGCCGGCAAATCGACGCCCACTTCGGTGTTGGTGACGAACTCCCCCCCCTCGGCCGCCATCAAATCGACCCGACGCTGCACCACCGCCTCCTTTTCGAGCTTCATATTGGGAATGCCGTACATCAGCAGGCCACCGATGCGGTCGGCGCGCTCATAGACGGTGACCTGGTGGCCGGCGCGGTTCAGTTGCGCGGCACAGGCCAGGCCCGCAGGCCCCGAGCCGACGACGGCGACGCGCTTGCCGCTGCGCTTTGCGGGCGGCTCGGGCACGATCCAGCCTTCCGCGAAGCCCTTATCGACGATGGTGCATTCGACATTTTTGATCGTCACCGGCGGGTCGCCGGCAATCCCGACCACGCAGGCCCCTTCGCAGGGCGCAGGGCAGACCCTGCCGGTGAACTCGGGGAAGTTGTTGGTCTTGTGCAGCCGCTCCAGTGCCTCGCGCCACAGACCGCGGTAGACCAGGTCGTTCCACTCGGGAATCAGGTTGTTGATTGGACAGCCCGAGCCTTTGTCACCCTGGCTAACCACGTCGCCGAGATGGCAGAAGGGGATGCCGCAGTCCATGCAACGCGCGCCCTGCTCCTGCAACTTCGCCTCGGAGAAATGCTCGTGGAATTCATCCCAGTCGTTGACCCTTTCCAGCGGGTCGCGGTCGGTCGGAAGCTCGCGTTCGTATTCGATAAAGCCGGTGGGTTTACCCATTGATCATCCTTCCCTGTTCGCTCTCTAACTCTAACTCGCCTCGGCCATCGCCTCGCGGAAGGCCGTCAGCGCCGCCTCGTCCCCGGTGAGTCCGCGGTCCTCGACGCGCTTAAAGGCGTCGAGCATCTTGCGATAGTCGCGCGGCATGACCTTGACGAACTTCGGCAGCAGTTGGTCCCACTCGTCGAGGACTCGCTGGCCCAGCGCGCTTCCGGTGTGTGCGGCATGGCGCTTGACCATATCTTGCAATTCGGCGATGTCCTCCATCGCTTCGACCGGGCCCATATCGGCCATCTCGTCGTTAAAGTGGATTTCGAAGTCGCCATCCTCGTCTAGCACGTAGGCGATGCCACCCGACATGCCAGCGCCGAAATTGCGACCGGTCTTGCCCAGCACCACCACCCGACCGCCGGTCATGTACTCGCAAGCGTGGTCGCCGACGCCTTCGACCACCGCGTGGACGCCGCTGTTGCGGACGCAGAAGCGCTCGCCGGCCGTGCCGTGGATATAGGCCTCCCCCGCCGTTGCTCCGTAGAAGGCCACGTTGCCACAGATGACATTTTCCCATGGCACGAAGGTCGAGCCGGCCGGGGGAGAAAGCACCAGCTTGGATCCCGACAGTCCCTTGCCGAAATAATCGTTGGCGTCTCCCTCCACCTCCATGGTCATGCCCCTGGGGGTAAAGGCGGCGAAGCTCTGGCCCGCGGCGCCCTGAAATTTGAGACGGATCGTATCCTCTGGCAGTCCGTCAGGGCCGTGGCGGCGGGTTACTTCGGAGCCGAGGATGGTGCCGGTGACGCGGTTGAGATTCTCGATCGGGAGCGTCGCCTCGACCTTGTCGCCGTTTTCCAGCGCGGGTTTGGCCAACTCGAGCAACGTGGTATTGTCGAGCGCCTTGTCGAGACCGTGGTCCTGTGGAATCTGGCAGTAGCGCCCGACCTCAGGGCCGACATCAGGACTATGCAGAATCGGCGTGAGATCGATGCCAGCCGCCTTCCACTGCTCTATCGCCTTTTTGGGTTCGAGGCGATCGGTGCGGCCGATCATCTCGTCGACGGTGCGAAAACCCAGCTCGGCCATGATCTCGCGCATATCCTCAGCTATAAAGCGCAGGAAGTTGACGACGTGGTCAGGGCTACCGACAAACTTTTCGCGCAATTCCGGGTTCTGGGTCGCCACGCCCACCGGGCAGGTGTCGAGGTGGCAGACGCGCATCATGATGCAGCCCATGGTCACCAGCGCAGTGGTGGCGAAGCCAAATTCCTCCGCGCCCAACAGTGCGGCGATCACCACGTCGCGGCCGGTCTTGAGCTGGCCATCGGTCTCGACCACAATGCGGCTGCGCAGGTCATTGAGCACCAGCGTCTGGTGCGTCTCGGCCAGTCCCAGTTCCCACGGCAGGCCAGCGTGCTTGATCGAGGTCTGCGGCGAAGCACCGGTACCGCCGTCGTGGCCGGAGATCAGCACCACATCGGCATGGCCCTTGGCCACGCCGGCAGCGACCGTGCCGACGCCGAATTCCGATACCAGCTTGACATTGATCCGCGCATCGACATTTGAATTCTTGAGATCGTGGATCAGCTGCGCCAGATCCTCGATCGAGTAGATATCGTGGTGCGGCGGCGGCGAGATCAATTCGACACCGGGCGTGGAGTGGCGCACCTTGGCGATCCAGGGATAAACCTTTGGTCCCGGCAATTCGCCGCCCTCGCCGGGCTTGGCGCCCTGGGCCATCTTGATCTGCAGCTCCTGGGCCTGGGTCAAATAGTGGCTGGTAACGCCGAAGCGGCCGGAAGCCACCTGCTTAATGGCACTGTTCTTCGAGTCGCCGTTGGGCTCGGGCGTGTAGCGCGCCGGATCCTCGCCGCCCTCGCCGGTATTGCTCTTGCCGCCGAGGCGATTCATGGCGATAGCCAGGCCTTCGTGCGCCTCCTTGCTGATCGAGCCGTAGGACATCGCCCCACTCTTGAAGCGGCGGGTGATCGCCTCGATCGGCTCGACCTCGTCGATCGGGATGGACTGTGCGCCGTTGGGGCCTTTGAACTCCAACAAGCTCCTGAGGGTAGCCAGCCGCTCCGACTGGTCGTTGATCTCCTCGGCGTATCGCTTGTAGGTCGTATAATCGTTCTCGCGCGCCGCCCGCTGCAGCAGGTGAATGGTCTTGGGGTTGAAGAGATGGTGTTCGCCGCCCTGGCGCCACTGGTAGTGGCCGCCGACGTCGAGGGTGTGTCCGTTTGTCGGGATCGCGGGAAAGGCCGCCTCGTGGCGGATCAGCGCCTCGCGCGCGATGTCTTCGATGCCCATGCCCTGCACCTGCGAGGTGGTCCAGGTGAAGTAGCGGTCGACCACGTCCTGATTGAGACCGACGGTCTCGAAAATCTGTGCGCCGCGATAGCTCTTGATGGTCGAGATGCCCATCTTGGCCATGACCTTGATGATGCCCTTCATCGCGCCGTATACGTAGCGCTCCTCGGCCTCCGCGTAGGTGTAGCCCTCGAGCATGTTCTCCTCAATCATGTCGTTGAGGCTCTCGAAAGCCATGTAGGGATTGATGGCCTGGGCGCCATAGCCAATCAGAGTACAGAAGTGGTGCACCTCGCGCGCCTCGCCCGTCTCCACCGCCAGCCCGATCTGGGTGCGGGTCTCCAAGCGCACCAGATGGTGATGCACGCCCGCCACCGCCAACAGCGCCGGGATCGGCACATTGTCGGCATCGGCGCCGCAGTCGGAGAGGATAATCATATTGTGGTCGGCGGCGATGGCCGCATCGACCTTGTCGAAGAGCTCCTGCATTGCCTTGTCGAGGCCGGCCTCGCCGTCTGCGCGCTTGAACAGGATCGGAATGGTGTCGGCCTTGTGGCCGAAGAGGTCGACTTCGCGCAGCTTCTCCAGCTCGGCGTTTTTGAGGATCGGCCGCTGTAGCGTGATCTGGCGACAACTCTCCGGCTCGGGCACCAGCAGATTGCGCTCGGGACCGATTTTGGTCTCGGCCGAAGTGATCAACTCCTCGCGCAGCGGATCGAGCGGCGGGTTGGTCACCTGCGCGAAGTGCTGCTTGAAGTAACTGTACAGCAGCTGCGGACGCTCGGACAACACTGCCAGCGCCGCGTCGTTGCCCATCGAGCCGACCGGATCCTTGAGCACCTGGACCATCGGCTTGAGGAAGACGCGCAAATCCTCAAAAGTGTAGCCGAAAACCTGCTGCCAGTGCAGCACCTCCTCGTGGCTTTGTAAAAGCGGCTTACCCTGGGTCTCGGGCAAATCCTCCAGCGCGATGACATTGTCGTCGAGCCACTCGCGGTAGGGGTGCTCAATGGCCACCTGATGCTTTATCTCGTCATCGGCTATGATGCGGCCTTCATGCGTGTCGATCAGCAGCATGCGGCCTGGCTGCAGCCGCGCCTTGGTCACCACGTCTTGTGGCGGAATCGCCAGCACGCCGGTCTCCGACGACAGCACCAGGGTGTCGTCCTTGGTGATGTAGTAGCGCGAGGGGCGGAAGCCGTTGCGGTCGAGCATGCCACCGACGACAGTGCCATCCGTGAAAGCCACCGAGGCTGGACCATCCCAGGGCTCCATCAGACAGCTGTGGTACTCGTAGAAGGCGCGCTTCTCGTCGCTCATGGTCTCGTGATTCTCCCACGGCTCGGGAATCATCATCATCACCGCGTGCGCCAGCGAGCGCCCGCCCAGCGCAAGCAGCTCCAGGGCGTTGTCGAACTTGGCCGAATCAGAGCCGTCCTCGTGGATGACGGGGAACAGCTTTTCGATGTCGTCGCCGAAGAGCTCGGAGGCCAGCATGCCCTCGCGCGCATGCATCCAGTTGCCATTGCCGCGCACGGTGTTGATCTCGCCGTTGTGGATCATGTAGCGATACGGATGCGCGCGCTCCCAGCTGGGGAAGGTGTTGGTGGAGAAGCGCGAGTGGACCAGTGCGATCGCCGATTCGAAGCGTTCGTCGACCATATCCGGGAAGTAGTCCTTGACCTGGTCGGGGATCAGCATGCCCTTGTAGACGATGGTTCTCGAGGACAGGCTGGCCGGGTAGAAGAAGTCGCCATTCCCGAACTCGCCGCTATAGCGGATGGCATTCTCGGCGCGCTTGCATATGACGTAGAGCTTGCGCTCGAATGCGAGTTCGCTGTCGTCGCGCACCTCGCCGCGACCGATAAAGGCCTGGCGCTGGAAGGGCTCGCGCGCCTTGGCGGTATTGCCAAGAGCCGCGTTGTTGGTGGGTACGTCCCGCCAACCCAGAAAGTGCTGGCCCTCTTCCGCGACGATTTTTTCGAAGCGCTCTTCGCAGGCTTTGCGCTGGCCTTCGTCAGACGGCAGGAAGAGCATGCCGACGCCGTATTCGCCCGGCTCGGGCAACTCGAAATCGCAGACAGCGGCAAAGAATGCGTGCGGCAGCTGCAAGAGCATACCCGCGCCATCACCGGTATTGGCCTCGCAGCCGCAAGCGCCGCGATGCTCGAGATGCTCTAGCACCTCGATCGCCTGGCGCACCAGCTTGTGCGATTTGCGCCCCTTGATGTTGACGACGAAGCCTATGCCGCAAGCGTCGCTTTCGTATGCCGGGTCGTAGAGGCCTTGCTTTTCCGGGTATCCGGGGATGCGCGTCATGTGCACCTTTCCTTGCGTGGAGCCTGTCCGAGATAATACGAGACACTCTGGTCGCACCCTGCCGGGCACGACCTCTCAGTCGCTTCGCTCGAAAAATGCCTCGTTTGCTTGAGCAGATCCGTGCTTGCACCGAGAGCGGGGAGATGCAAGCAGGCGGGTGGACAGGACCGTCGTCTCGGTCCGTTCAATTTACTATTTTTCGTATAAGACGAGTAAATATATGTAAATAGATAGATTTGTCAAACATCTATCTGCCACTTTTCATGCCGATTTTGTGACTTCCCTTGCCCGGAAAGTCAATTTTGACCTAAATTAGACAATATAGCACACTTGGAAGGAAAATTTAGGCCATGAGATGTCTTGACGATCAAGAGCGGTACATCGTCCGCGCCCTCATCCGCAACCCGCGTTGCTCGGACAATCGCATCAGCGCATTGACCGGCGTGCCGGTGCGCACCGTCAGCCGTAAGCGCGCCCGTTTGGAGCAGGAGGGCGTGCTCTCCTACTACACGGCGATCGAAATGCAGGCCGAGGGTACCGGCCGCTTCTCGACCCAGCACATGCTGATGATCAAATTCAAGCTCGGCATCACCCGCAGCCAGATCGTGCAGGAGATTCGCTCCGAACCCAATGTCGCCGACGTCTATTCTGAGCTGATCCGCGACAGCTATATCGCCGAAATGGACGGCCACATTGCGCTGGTAATGGTGGTCGAGGGCGAGTCGGACAGCGACGTGGCCGAAAACGTCCAGGGCAAGATCATCCCCTCGCTGCAGAAGAACCACGGCGAGGACTCGATCCAGGAATTGCGCACCATCCGCCTGCTCGACCCGATCCGTCGATTGCACAACTACCTGCCGATGGTCAATATGAACGAGGGCTTTATAAACGAGGAATGGCCCGACGACGCGATCTTCGTCGAATAAATTGGCAGTTCACCCTACCGACCGGAGGAGCAAATACATATACGGCACGCAGACATACCCGTTAACGAGTGGGAGTCGCCAAAGGGCCGATTAACACAAGCCGGCCGCCGACAGCGGTTGTCCTTTCGAGCTCGAACACTCTACGCTCACACCCGGGAAGAGATCGAATATTTCACCGACGCGGAGTAAGCGCAGGGCGAGGATAGCTCGCGATTAGCCCCTGCTACCCCGACTCCGGAGTAATGCGCAGCTTGAGCACCACGGTCGCACCCAGAAATATCGCGTGTATCTCCCCCTGACCGACCACTTTCAGGTTGTCTGCCTCAAAAGTTACCCACGCCTCGAAAACTGCGTCTGCTGCTTCGGCGGTCTCGCCTTCGGCCACACCGTCGAAGCTCACCTCAACCGATGAGGACGAGACATCGCCGTTGTTGGCCACCAGCTCGATTACGGTGTAC
>PBOD01000242.1 GCA_002724215.1 Gemmatimonadota bacterium
CCTGTGTGCGGCCTGTGTGGTTGTCCGGCCTGTGTCCGGCCTACGCGCGCGCCTGCCCGGCCTGTGCGGTCAAACCCCAGGTAATTCGTTGACGCGCTGGCTCGCGGCCCTGCTGCTGGCAACGACCGCGAGCGCCGAGCCGCTGGCGGTGCGGGTCCTCGCGGATTTTGCGCAGGAGGATGCGCTGGCGGCGTGGGAAGGGGATGCGGCGGTGGCGGCGGAAGAGGGGCTGGTGCGGGTGCGCTTTGGCCCGCGGCGGCGCTGGCAGTTGTGGCGGGACCTGTGGCCGAATATGCGCCTGACGCGCGAGGCTGGCCTGGTCGGCGATTGGAGTGCCTACGATTGGCTCGAGTTTGCGCTCGCCAATCGCTCGCCGCTGGCGGGGCTTTTGAAGCTGCGGATAGATGATGCGACCGGCACCCGCGTGACCCGTCTCTTCACCCTACCGCCGGGCGCGGAGCGGGTTTGTCGCGTCGATCTCGGGTTGTTGCGGCGCGAGCTCGACCTCGAGCGGGTGGTGCTCGTCGATCTATTTATGAGCGATCCGGCGCGTGAGTACGAATTGGCGCTGAACTATTTGCGCCTGGTCGCGACACGGATCGACCCGGCGCTCGAATTGCTGGCCGATCCCTTTGGGGGCGGTGCGGTGCAGGTGCGTGGCGCGAGTGGGAGGTCGGCGCTCTACCAGGTGGAAATCCGCGACGATCTGGGGGAGCTGGTCGATGCACATGCAGAGGAGACGACGCAGCTCGATTGGACGTGGTCGGGCGGCGCGCCGGGTCGCTACCGGGCCCATGTTCGCATCGTCGATCTCGATTGGGACGAGCGCAGCGGCGCAGGAGATCTGGGGGAGTTTGCCGTGCTGCCCGAGCCGCTGCGGCCCGGCCTGGTAGCCTGGGGGGCGGAAACCACGCGCAAGATTGTACCGGATGCCCTGCCGCGCCTGGGCCAGACGCTGTATGGCGAGAAGACGATCGGCAACGGCGGCGGCGCGCCGCTGCGATTGGAACTGGCGCGCAACGAAGTCGAAGGCGTACAACTGGTCTTTCGCGCCCAGCGCAGCGCGGCGCTCGAACTGGCGGTAGAGGATTTGATCCGCGCCGATGGGACGGCTTTTCCGCCCACTGCCATTACCTGGCGCCAGGTCGGCTATGTATTCACGCAGCGCCCTGCCGAATACCCCGTAGACTTTGCCGGCTGGTGGCCCGATCCGCTGCTGCCGCGATCGCAGTTGGCGCTCCGCAGCAGAGAAAATCAGGTGGCGTGGTTGTCGTTGAGGACTGCGGCGGGGACTGCGCCCGGCACCTATCGCGGGCGGGTGGCTATACAGGTCGATGGCAAGCGCCTGGGGTCGATACCGCTGGAGGTGCGGGTCCACGCCGCGACCCTGCCCGACTCCACCGCAGTGCGCACGGCCTTTTCGCTCTACGGCCATATGCTCGCGCAGGTCTACGGGGCAGAGCAGTTGGGTGCGATGGAGCGGCGCTATATGGATTTTCTCGTCGACCATCGCCTCAATCCCGACCATCTCTATCGCCGCCAGCCCCCCAG
Organism: Gemmatimonadota bacterium; assembly: GCA_002724215.1. Classification (GTDB taxonomy): domain Bacteria; phylum Latescibacterota; class UBA2968; order UBA8231; family UBA8231. The sequence goes on from PBOD01000242.1 coordinate 1,552, forward strand.
CCTTGAGGTTCTGGCCGACTATGCGCGCCAGGGTCGGCTCAACGCCTTCAATTTGCTCTATATCGACGCCGAGCAGGAGTACGATCGCGACGGGTTGATCGCGCTGGCGCAGCGCCTGGATCCGCTGGTGGCGCACCTGGATTCGCTGGGACTGATGGATCGGGCCTATATCTATGGGTTCGACGAGGTCGAGTCTGGGGAATTCACCGCGCTGGAACGCGTATTCGCCTTCGTCAAGAATCGCTATCCCGGCCTGAGGACGGCGACGACGGCGCGCGATCCGGGTTTGGGGCTGGACAACCGCCTGGGCGAATTGGTGGATATCTGGGTGCCGCTGACGGCGGTCTACGAGGCGCAGACCGCCGCGCGGGCGCGACGGCAGGGCGACGAGGTATGGTGGTATATCTGCATCGCCCCGATTCACCCCCATGCCAATTGGTTTATCGAATATCCCGCGATTGAAGCTCGCCTGTTGTGGTGGATGGCGTACCGCCAGGGGGTCGAGGGTTTTCTCTACTACGCGACCAATCGCTGGCCCGGCCAGCACGTGCCGCTGCGCGCTGATGCCTACGGTCGCGCCCTTTGGAATCCAGCGTCTTATAATACGGCCAATGGCGACGGCTCGCTCTACTATCCGGGGCCGGAGGGTCCGATTGGCAGCATTCGTCTGGAGAATATCCGCGACGGGATCGAGGACTATCAATTGCTGGCGGCGCTGGCGGCGCGGGACGGGGTCGAGGCGGCGCGGGCGCTGAGCGGGCAACTGGTGCGCTCGCTGGTCGATTACAGTCGCGATCCGACCGAATTGGCCCGGGTGCGCGGGGCATTGTTGGAGTCGTTGTCTACAGGGCAGCCATAGACAATTTCACACCGCGTTGCAGAGCGCAGCTGGTATCTGCAGATTTGCACTCGAGTTGCCGACGACTCGCATATGATCGTCGGGTATGTCCGTGCAAGCGCCATCTACCGGTCGCATGGTGACGGCTTCGCACTCGCGGGGCGCTTTGTTGCGACTTAGCTGAGATCGATGGCGACTTCGCGCCCGAGGCGACCGGATTCGTAGAGGGCGTCAAAGATGGCGTTGGTGTAGAGAAAGGTATCCCCTGGCACAGGCGAGGGATCGCCCTTGCGGATGGCTTCGACAAAGCGCCCTACGGCGTAGCCGACATCGGTGCTGCCCGCGGGTAATGCGGCCGGCGTCGTTTCCTCCAGATCGCCATAGCCGCCGCGGACGAGCCGCAGTTTGGGCCCGGGGCCGAAGGGGCGGATTTCCGCTGCGCCCTGGTCGCCAGCAATGCGAACCTGCCACTGCTCGGTGAAATTGATGGCCCAGGCGTGGCCGAAGAAGAGCGATATGCCGCCGTCGAGCCGGACGAAGGCGGTGCCAAAATCCTCAACCGTAAAATCCTGCGGATCCCAGTTGCCATCGGGAGTCTGGCCGAATATAGCGGCCGCCGCGCCCGAGGCGGTCAGCGGTCGCGGGTGACCGAGCAGATAGAGGGCGGCGTCGAGGGTGTAGACCCCATTGTCCATCAGTGCGCCGCCGCCCGATAACTCGCGGCGGATAAAGGAGCCGCCGGGTATGCCGCGGTGCTGCCAGCCGATAGCCTCGGCGTAGTAGATGCGGCCGAGGTCGCCCCGCGCAATGGCCTGGCGCGCCGCCAGTAATTCGGGCATAAAGCGCCACTTCATCTCGACCATTAACAATTTGTCGGCGCGTTCGGCTGCAGCGACCATCTGCCGCGCTGCGCCCGCGTTGGCCGCCATCGGCTTTTCGACCAGGACGTGTTTGCCCGCGTTGAGCGCAGCGACGGCGGGCTCGCTGTGGGCGGCGGTTGGGGTGCAGACGCTGACCGCGTCGATCTCGTCGAGGGAGAGCAGGTCGCGATAGTCTGTACATACCTCCGCCACGCCCCATTCCGCCGCCGCGTCTTTTGCGCGGGCGGCGTCGATGTCGCAGACGGCGACCAGCTCGACTTCCGGAGCCATGTCGAGATAGGCCCCGGCGTGGGCGCGGGCGATGCCGCCGGTGCCGATAATGCCGATGCCGATATCCATATCGCTATTCCTCCGCAATGAGTTGTTCGAGCCGCGTCAGTACGGCCTCGTGTTCTTCCCAGCCGCGACTGATCCAGCGATAGCTGCTCCGCAGTTCCAGCACCAGGCTGGGGAAGGCGGTGGCCTGGAGCTGGCGGCGCAAGTGGAATTGATCCTGCAGCGCTGCTTCGATTTCGGGCGAGGCCAGAGCGGCGGCGAAGCGCGCGGAGTCGAGGCCGAGATCGGCGGCGAGTTCGGCGAGGACCGCGGTGTCGGAGGGGTTGCGGGCCTCCAGGTAGTAGGCGCGCTGGATACGGTGAAACATTTGTGGGCCGAGGTCAGCGGCGGCGAGGACGGCGCGGCAAGCGGGGTAGGTCGCGCGACGCGGCTGGCACTGGCTCCAGAAATCCCAGTTGAAGGAAGCGCCGGTCCTTTGCGCCACCTCGCGCCAGGCGTCCTGCACGTAGGCGCGCATCGGGGCGGGCATCGGCTCGTCTGAGTCGCGGGCGAGTCCGCCCATCACATAGCGCAGGGCGCAGCGGTCGTCTGCCTGCAGTGCTGCGATGGTTGGGGTGAAGCCCCAGCACCAGGAGCACATGGGGTCGGCGACATAATAGAGGGTTGGCATGATTTTTTCTGCGTGATTGAATTCGGCCTAGCGCTGCGCCGATAGGATAGATAAGATGGAACCTATCGGCAAGATATCGCAAGTTTGGCGCAGCGGCCGCTGGTTGCTCGTTGCGGCCGTCGTCGCGGCGGGGGCGGGTTGGGCCGACAAAATCGGGGATGTCGATCGCCGTCGCGCCGGCGAGACACTGCTGCAGCACGAAGTGCGGATGATGGAGGAATACGTCTACCCCTATGCCACGGTGGACGCGCGCTGGTTACCTACCGTCACTATCAGCGCGATGGGGCGCGCCTTCCACGTGCGACCGGCGGCAATCCGCCGCTTTCGCTGGGGCTATTCCATGGCGCCCAAAGGGCATGGTCTCGAGCAATCGGTGTGGTACACGATCTGGCACCAGAGCGAGAGCGATCCGGCCCTGGTGCGCCGCACTACGCTGAGAGTGGACGCCCGCGGCCGGGTGATCGAGGCGCGCGAGTGGTGAGCAGGGGCACGGGTGGTCTTTTGTCTTTATCGCTGCGGAAAATCTTCAGATCGATATTGTCGATAGCATGGGCGTTTCCTGCCTGACCGAGCAGGAGGTGCCGCAGGGAGGCTAAGGGCACCTCGCGATTGCGCGAACGGGATGGGCAGGGGCCGCCTCCGGCGGGTCCTTTTTGCGTATGGGTCGGCTGCAGGTCCTTGCCCGCGCGGGGGAAAAGGCCGTTTTTCAAGCCAAGCCCTTCCCACGCCGTTTATCGTGAATAGAGCTCTTCCCACCATATACAACAGCCATCTCGCAGGCCGCCGCGATACCTCCCTCACCGACGCCGGGGGACGTTCCCGCCTAACCCTGCGCGGCTTCTGGGTCGGCGCATTCCTCAGTTTTTTCCTCGCCATCGGCGCGCCCTATACCAATATGGCGATGCGCTCGACCAATATGGCCTTCGACTTCAACACGCCGGGGGCCATTTTTCTTTTTCTAGTGCTGATCGGGCTTTTCAATACGCTCTTCAAGTTTACCGCCCGCGATATGCGCTTGGCGGCGGGGCTGGCGGTGTTCGTCGTCGGGTGGGTGTCGTGGTATTACCTGGGTGGCGGCAAGGTCGACATCTACGCTCTGGGATTCTGGTTTTGCGCCTTTGCGGTCGTTTCTTCGCTGTGGAACGTAGCCGCAGTATGGCGCGGCGGCACCTTTGCGCTCAACCGCGCCGAACTGGTGCTGGTCTACGTGATGATGCTGGTGGTATCGGCGCTGTGTACGATGGGCATGACCCAGCAATTGCTGCCGGCGATTACCGGGATCCTGTATTTCGCCTCCCCCCAGAACAAGTGGTCTGAAGCGCTGTTTCCGCTCTTTCCCAAACGCGCGATCATCGTCGATGACGGTACCGACAACAGGGGGTTTTACGAGGGTGGCGCGCTCACTGACATTGACTACGGGGCCTGGGTCGAGCCGCTGTGCTGGTGGGGCGTGTTGCTGGTGGCGCTGTACATGGTCATGGTATCGACGGCGGTGATATTGCGGCGGCAGTGGATGGAGCGCGAGCGCCTGGCCTATCCGTTGACCGAAGTCGGCGTGGCTATGGTACAGGGCGAGCGCGGCGACGGGCTGGTCAATGGCTTTTTAAAGCACCGGGCGTTGTGGTGGGGTGTGGCGCTGCCGCTTCTTTATGGTAGCTTGAAGGCCCTGCACCAGTACGAACCCTCGATGCCCAATATCCAGCTGATCTGGTCGCTACCCTTTTTCGGTGGCCAGAACATCCAGATCTGGATCAGCTTCGCACTGATCGGCTTTTCCTATTTTATCAGCACCCAGGTGGCGGTCGGGCTGTGGCTTTTTTACCTGCTGTTGAAAGTCGAGGCCGAGTTCCTGGCGCTGTCGGGGCTGCGCTCGACGAGCAAATTCGTCTACGGGATCGCCGACCAGCCGCTTCTGGCCTACCAGAGCGGCGGCGCGCTGATCGCGATGGTTTTGTTGGGTCTGTGGTCGGGGCG
>PBOD01000243.1 GCA_002724215.1 Gemmatimonadota bacterium
AGTCCATCGGCCACGTAGCGCGCCAGGTCGCCGATGACCTCAATCCGCGACTTGGCATGGACATTCTGGGTCTGGGTGATATAGCGCTCGGCCAGCGCCACCGGGACCACCTTGCGCAAATCCTCCGGCGTCAGGATCTGCCCCATGAAATTACCCGGCCGCATCTCCAACGCCACCCGCGCGTCCTTCCCGGTCTTATAGAATTCCCTCTTGAAGGTGGTCCGCTCGGGGTCGTCTGGATCCTCAATGACCTTGACCACGCCGAAGCGGTCGGCCAGCCGCACGATATCCGAATGGAAGAGAATGATCTTGACCAGCGACGGGGCGTAGCTGCGCACCTCCTCCAACTCCCACACCAGCCGCGCGCCCTTGACCTCGTGACCCTCCTGCAAAAAATAGGGTTCGTTCCACAAACCGCAGTCGTGCATAAAGCCGCCGAGGAAAATTTCCACCAGTTCCTGCTCAAACGCCCGGCGCAACTGCTCTTGCTCTTCTTCCTCCGTCGTCTCCTCCTCTTCTGCTCCGAGCAACTCAGCCCGCTGCTCCTCGTCCAGCTCGCCGAAGTAAGCGTCCAACCCGCCCTCTGATCCCAGCGCCAGCTGCGACGCCAGCTCGGTGGCGAAGGCCGCGACATTGAGCGAGTGGCGCACCGTGCGCTTGTCGAGGTCGAACTTCAGGATCAGGTCCATCACCAGTGTGTTGCCGCTGAGATATTCGCCGATGGCCTTGCGCACCACCCCGCGGAAAGCCTTGAAACGATCTTCGAATTCGCGCAGCCCGGCCGCGGCTTTGCCCTGGCGCAAATCGGCGCTGCTGAAATCCAGCTTACCGACGGATTTGTAGACCTCTTCGGCCTGCTTGGCGATCTTGCGCGCTTGCTCGACAACCTCGCGCGAGTGGTGTTCGGCCCGCTGGCGCTGATTCTCCTGTGGCGGTGCCTGCGCGTCGGCTTCCAGCTCGAGATCAATCGCCGCAGACTTCTTGCTTTCGCCCTGCAAGATCAGCACATCGAGATAGGCGCTCGCCTCCGCGACCGGGTTGCGCCGCTCGATCCAGTCGAGATGACGTTCCTCTAGCGCAGACTGGGCAGTGATATAGATGCCACCGCCCGGACCGATGACATCCTCGGCGGTGCAAATGCGGTAGTCCAGTTCCCGTTCGCTAATCTCCCGCAACAGGTGGCGCAACCGCTCGGTGCTCATGCTGATGGGTTCCATCCGCTCATCCCCTATTGGCGCATACTCTGCAAACGCCCGACCTGATGATTAGTTGCCCGCATGTATTCGGGCTGGACCTCTTCTTTTATATACCCCCAGATCCCGCCGCCCGCCGTGCGCTCGATCACGGTTTGACCCACTAGTGCCCGGTCTCAATTGTCGGGCGCCCGCACATCAGCAGGATCAGTGGCCAGCGCCCGCCGGCACACATCCTCGGCCGCCGAGGACCATAGCCGGGCTTCAGTCGAAGATGATGGTCTTGTTGCCCGTCACCACCACCCGGTCGTCAAAGACCAGACCCAGCGCCCGGGCCAGGACGATCTTTTCGACATCGCGCCCCGCCCGGGCCATAGCGCGGGCGCTGTGGGTGTGGTCGACGGGGATGATGTCCTGGGCGATAATCGGTCCCTCGTCCAGGTCGTCGGTGACAAAGTGGGCGGTGGCGCCGATGATCTTCACTCCGCGTTCGTAGGCCTGCTTATAGGGATTGGCGCCGATAAAGGCGGGCAGGAAGGAATGGTGAATATTGATGATCTTGCTGGGAAAGGCCTCGATAAATGCCGGACTGAGTATGCGCATGTACTTGGCCAGGACCAGATAGTCGAAGCCATAATCCGTCAGGACGGCCAGCACCTCGCGCTCGTGCACCGCCCTGTCCTTGCCCGCGTGTGGCACGACGTGGAAAGGCAGAGCAAATTTGGCGACTAAATCGCCGAGGATCTCGTGGTTGCTGATAACGGAGAGGATTCGCGCGTTGAGGTCGCCGTAGGCGTGGCGCACCAGCAGGTCGCCGAGACAGTGGTGTTCCTTGGTCGCCAGCACCACGATGTCCTTGGGCCGCGGCGGATAAAAGCGCATCCAGCTCCGCCCCTTATCGTCGCCGAGGATGGCCGCCAGATCGGTGCCGATCCGGTCGTAGTCGCCATCGCCCTCGAATTCGGTTCGCATGTAAAACATGCCGTTGTCGCGGTCGACGAATTCGCCGTTGCGGACGATGTTGAGGCCCTGCTGGTAGAGCGCACCGGTGATGAGGTGGACCAGTCCGGTACGATCCGGGCAGCCGACGAGCAAGAGGTGGCGTTGCATCAGCTCAGTCCCGATAGCCGAGTACGACCAGGATACAGGCTCCGTCGGCAACAACAGACAAGCCCAACGCCTCCGCCCGGTCTATGGCCTGCCGACTCTCGGCGCCGGGCTGCATCCACAGATGACCGATGCCCGCCGCGGCGGCTTCAGCGACGACTGCCGCGGTGATATGAGGTGGCGTGATAATCGAAATGCCGTGCACCGCTGCGGGCAGGGCGCTGAGATCGGGATAGGCGGTAAGACCTTCTACTGCTGTGGCGTGCGGATTGACCGGATAAACCGGCCTTCCGTGCTGCATGTAGCAGCGCAGAACTTTGTTGCCGTACTTATTGCGGTCGCGCGAGGCGCCGACCACCGCGTGTGGCCGACCGGTGAGAAAGTCTGCAATCGCCGCATCCACGCTCAAAAGCCCACCGCCTGACCTTCCTTGCGCGGCTCTGACGCCGCGCAATAGCCATCGGCGAGGCGGTGAATCAGCTGCGCGCCGCCAAACATCGGATCGCGCGGCATGCGCCGCAGCAGGTGTCCGCGGCGCTCGAGTTCGTCCAGCGCGGCGGCGGGATAATCCGTCTCGACCGCTACCTCGCGGCCGCTGAGCACCTGAAAGCGCGGTGCGTCGGCCGCCGTCTGCGGATTTTGGCCGTAGTCGGCCAGCCGCACCAACATCTGCGCATGACCCTGCGCCTGCATCGGACCGCCCATCAGGCCGAAGCTCATAACCGGCGCGCCGTCCCGCATCAGGAAACCGGGAATAATCGTCTGGAAAGGGCGCTTGCGCGGGCCGACGCGATTGGGATGTCCCTCTTGCAACACAAAGCCCGCGCCCCTGTTCTGCAAGCTGATTCCCGTGCCCGGCACCACCACGCCGGAACCAAAGCCCTGGTAATTGGACTGGATAAAGGAGACCATCATGCCGCTGTGGTCGGCGGCCGTCAGATAGACTGTCCCGCCCCGCTCTGGCACGCCGTGGCCCGGCTCCCCCGCCGCATCCATATCGATCAGCGCCGCGCGTGCTGCCAGATACGCCGGATCGAGCAAATCCGCAACCGCGACATCCATCGCCTCCGGATCGGCGATAAAGCGATAGGCGTCGGCCAGTGCCAGCTTGACGGCCTCGATCTGCACATGCAGGCTGTCGGCCGAGTCCGCCGGATGCGCCGCCAGGTCTTTGTTGTCGAGAATGCCCAGGGCGATCAGCGCCGCCAGGCCCTGCCCATTGGGGGGAATTTCGTGCAGAGTGTAGCCGCGGTAGTCCTGGCTCGCGGTGCCGACCCAATCGCACTGGTGCGCCGCCAGATCGTCGGCGTTAAGCTGTGCGCCGTGCGCTGCCGCGGCGGCGGCCATCTGCTCGGCCAGGTCGCCACGGTAATAGGCCTCGCCCTCCGTCTCGGCAATCCGCTCCAGCGTCCGCGCCTGGTCGGGACAGGCAAATTTCTCACCCGCTTGCGGCACTCGCCCCCCAGGCATAAAGGCCTCGGCAAAACCCGGCATCTCGGCCAGGACCTGCGCCTGCCCCGCCCACGAGTGCGCCGTCACCGGCCCGACCAGATAGCCATCGCGGGCATAGCCCACCGCCGGCGCAAAGAGGTCGGCGAAGGGCAGTTTGCCAAAGCGCTGCGACAACTCGACCCAGGCCGACACGCAACCGGGCGCGGTCACCGCGTCCCAGCCCCGGCTGGGCATCGCATCGCGCCCGGCGAAGTACTCCGGCGTCCAGCCCGCCGGCGAGCGCCCCGAGGCATTGAGACCGTGCAGTTTTTCGCCGTCCCATAGAATGCAGAAGGCGTCCGAGCCAATGCCATTGCTCACCGGTTCGACGATCGCCAAGGCGATTGCGGCGGCCAGCGCAGCATCCACCGCATTGCCGCCCCGGTAGAGCATCTGCAGCCCGGCTTGCGCGGCGAGGGGTTGCGATGTCGCCACTACATTGGCCGCCAACACCGGCATGCGCTGCGATGTATAGGGGAAGTCCCAGTTAAAAGACGCCATCAGCCCGTCGCGACCGTCTTGAAGGTCGATTCGCGCAATACCGTCTGAATGGAATAAATCGAACCGCCATGTTTGGCCCCTGGCATCGGTACGCGCATCGGCGCGTCGGAGCAGCGAATATCCTGGCTCGGCTCGCCGCGCACGAAACTCTTGCCGAAGCTCTCCCAGTCGCCGGGCGGCACCATCGGCCACGCGTCGCCGGCGCAGTACTGCAACAAGAGCAGACGCCGCGGGTTGGGCGAGGTATTGGGCAACGAACCGTGTAGTGCCCGCACGTGGTGGATCGAGATCCCGCCGGCCTTGAGCTCGATCTTCTCCGCCGCCGCATCATCGAAGTCATCGACCGTCACCGCCCCGGCGAAGTGGCCGTCGAGGTGGTGGTCGTAGATCGGCCCCTTGTGCGAACCGGGAATCACCAGCAGGCAACCGTTCTCCTCGGTCATATCGTCGATACAGACCCCCACCGCCAACAGGTCGTCGTTGGTATGCGGATAAAAAGCCCAGTCCTGGTGCCATTCGACTGGGCTGCCGAAGGCGCCCGATTTCATATTGAGTTTGTCGCCATTGGTGCGGATCCGCTCGCCGATCAACTGCGCGACGATATCGAGGATGCGGTCGTGGTGCAGCATCTGATTATAGACCTCGTGCTGCACCACCGGGCTTTTGAGGCGGCGCAATTTGGGACTATCGGCCGAGTGGTCGGGCTCGAGGTCGAACACCGCATCGCTCTCGGCTACGGCGCGCGACTTTTCGACAAATTCGTCGGTGGTCCGCCGCAGCGCTTCGACTTCCTCGGCACTCAGTACCCCTTCGATGCCGATATAGCCCTTGTCGTGGTAACTGGCGACTTGCTCCTGGGTCAACATGGCTCTTTCTCCGTTATTTCAAATCCAGAATTTCGCGCTGATGATCGGGCAGGTCCTGGTAAATCCGCTCGCTAAAACGCAAGTGCTGACCGCCCCAATCCGGCATGTATCCTGTACTATAACAATAATATAGAGTCCGGCGCGGACGGCCGGAAGTATTGATCAGCGACCCGTGCGTCAATGCCTCGGTAAATATGATCGCGTCGCCCGCCGCCGCCGGGATCCCCTGAAGGGCCGGATTTTCTCCGGGATGATTGCCCCAGGGACGCTCGAAATTGCTCTTGTGGGCGCCGGGAATCGCCGCGAAACAGCCGTCCTCCTCACCGCAGTCGAGCATCGGGAAGACCGCCTTGGTCAGCGTCGAGACCATCTGGCCGTTGCGACAGTGGTACTGGCATTTGGGAATGATCGGCGTCCCGTGCATGTGCAGCCCGGTAAAGCCCCCACCCCAGCGATAGATGGTGTAGGTGTGATTGAGCCGATAAGGGCCGCCGGTGACTTCGGCAACCACATCCAGTACTTCTGGTATGTCGATCAAGGAGCGAAAGACCGGATCGCCCTCGAGAATATTCGAGATGTAGAGATTCTCCGCGCTGCGCTCCTGGCCCAACTGCAGAGGCGGCGGATAGTCGCTAGCGTCCATCTGCTCGAAGCGGTCCAGCGCCGCATTGCATGCGGTGACGACTTCGTCGGGCACCACGCCCTTGAGGACGATAAAACCCTGCAGATCGAAGAGATATTTATGTTCGCCGTCCATATCCGGCTCCTCATTCAAAAACTTCTGCCAGCATGCGACCCCAGCCGAGCAATACCTCGTCGCAATGCCAGCCCGCCGCGCACTGCAGCCCCAGCGGCAGGCCATTGGCCGCCCGGCCCACCGGCAAGCCCAGCACCGGCAATCCCGCATGGGTCCAGGGCAAGTTCAAGGCCGGGTCGCCAGTCGAATCCAACCCCTCCGGGGCCGTGCCCAGTGCCGAGGGACAAATCCACAAATCGATCCCATCCCGTTCCATCAGCGCCTGCAATTGCTCCCGCAAAGCACGCCGTCCCGCTCTTCCCGCGGCGATCTCCGCCTCGTCTATACCCTGTCCCCAGCGAATCAATTCGGCGGTTCGCTGGCGATAGCGCGCCTCGTATTCGGCAAACCACACCGCGTGTTGCCGCGCCACCTCGCCGGCGATCAAGCGCGTGTGGCGTTCGTTGATCTGGTCAATTTCCCCCAGCGCCGCCACGCGCTGCACGACATAGCCGGCGGCCTCCAGTTTCCGCACCTGTTCGCGAAACGCCGCCAGCCCCGCGGGCGACGCCTGCTCCAGATACGGCCCCTCCGGCACGCCGAGCACCGGTCGCCGACCGGCCCCAATTCCGCGCCAATCGGCGCACAACACCTCCGCCACCCTCGATACCCCCTCTACATCCCTTGCAAACCACCCCACCGTATCAACCGCCGGCGAATAGTAGATCACCCCGGTCGCGTCCACTCGCCCGTAACTGGGTTTGAAACCCACTACGCCGCAAAAAGCCGCCGGTCGGATCACCGAGCCAACCGTCTGCGACCCCAGTGCCAGCGGGCAATAGCCGGCGGCGACCGCCGCGGCCGAACCGCTACTCGACCCGCCGGGCGTGTGGCCGGGATGGTGCGGATTGGTCGTCGGCCCCGGCGCGAAGTAGGCGAATTCGGTCGTCACCGTCTTGCCCAGCACCAGCGCGCCGGCGCGCTTTAACGCGGTCACGCACACCGCCTCCAGCCCCGTCAGAACCTGCGGCGGCAGCGCCGCCCCCGCCCGCGTCTCCAAGCCGGCGACGTGGAAGATATCTTTGACGCCGACCAGCATGCCCTCTAATGGCCCCGCGGCCAACTCGCGCCCCTCGCGCACCAATCGCCCGCGACGATCCTCTTCGCCGACCAGCGCCTGCAGTTGGCGCTCGCGCTGGCCAATGCGCGCCAGCGCCGCGTCGATCACCCCGGTTATATCGCCCATAGATTGGGAAGTTGGCCCATGCACCCCGATCGTGCAAGTTGACGTGCGCCGCTAGGACCATTGCGATCCTGACCCACAAATCCGCCTGGCGTCATCGACGCGGATAGAGCAAATTGGTGCGATCGGCGTCGGCGTCGGCAAAGGCCGCGATCCGCTCTTCGCACCCCGCATCGGCAAAGCGCCGACCGCCGCGGCGCAAAAGCGGTATCAACTGCGCCTTGTCGAAATCGGACATCTGCTCGTGCGGCCATTCGCCATCTATCGCCCGCTCGACCAACCAGTAGAACGCGCGGCGGATACTCCCCCCCCCGGGGACCTCGTACTCCCACAGATCGATCCCTACCTGCAGCCCCAGATCTGCTAGATCGAAAAAGGCGGCCAGGTTCATCGCGCAATAATCAAGCGAACGGGTGCGGGCCAGTTCCAGCGGCTGGCTGCCATCGGCGTCTATTTGCGCGGCGACGCGCCGCCGTGCGCTTGTGGCGCAAATCTGCCGCGCGACTTCGTCGCGACCGACAAAGAGCGCTAAACTCGCCACCTGGGCGTCATACCACGTCCCGTGGTTGTTGTTTTGCGCTGCCTCTTCGCGCCCGTGATCGCTGTCCAGCAACCAATCTAAATACGCACCAAACCAGGCCTCCAGCGCCCGCTGGTCGTCGCGGTTCCACGCCGGCGAGGCAGCGAGCAAACCGACCATCTCCACCAGCCAGCCGAAGCCGTGGGTGTCGATAATTCCGATCCCC
>PBOD01000244.1 GCA_002724215.1 Gemmatimonadota bacterium
AGATCGTCGCCTTTTCGCGCATACCTGTAGATCAGTTGTAGGCGACGGCTTTGATCTGCAATTTTATGCGCCAGAAAGACCTCAGCAATGCGGTCGTCGTATCTCCAGACGTGGGCAGTGCGGACGAGGCCGGGGCATATGCGCGCCGGCTCGATCTACCTCTGGCGATAATGGACAAGCGGCGTCATGCCGATGACGAAAAGGCCGAAATACAAAATATTATCGGCGATATAGAGGGCAGGGACGCGCTTTTATTCGATGATGAAGTTCTGACCGGCGGTTCGATGATGGAGGCGATACGCATTCTCAAAGACAAGGGGGCACGGCGGATACTGGCGGGCTGTACCCACGGAGTATTTTCGGGGCAGGCAATGGAGCGGATTGACCAATCTCCCGTCGAGGTCTTTGCTACCACCAATACTATCCCTCTGCCCCAAGACAAACCGCGTCGCAAAATTGAAGTATTGAGCGTCGCCCGATTATTGGGAGATTCGATCAAAGCCATACATCACGGCGAATCAGTCAGCCGTTTAATTGGCTAAAGGAAAACCAATTATATGCCAGGTAAATTGAGTATTATATCGGAATTGTGGGCCTTTATGAAGGTGCGCAAAAAGTGGTGGTTGGGACCCATATTCACCACGCTGATCCTGTTGGGTTTGCTCATAGTCATGACACAGGGATCTGCAGTAGCGCCATTTATTTATGCTTTGTTTTGATTTAATATACCTATAATGATTATTATGTTAATCTCAATTATATTGACATTATAAAACGCCATATCTAATTTTGTAAACATAAACTTAACCACGGTTAAATGCCGGTATCAGCAGGGGACGGCACCCATATTTTAGTCTCAGGTAGAGTCCAGGGGGTTGGCTATCGCTACTTTGCTGCCGCTCGGGCCAAAGTGCATGGGATCGTGGGCTATGTTCGCAATTTACCCAATGGCAGCGTAGAAGTCGTTGCTGCAGGCCCCCGGGTGGCCCTGGCGTATTTTATCGGCGATTTAGAGCGGGGTCCATCCAGTGGCCGGGTGCGCTCATGTCAGGTCGCGGCAATACCCCTAACGGAGCAATTCAGCGAATTTAGCGTTCGCTATTGATTTACGATGGACCAAGAGCAACTCAAAGACCTGATACGCGATGTTCCCGATTTTCCCAAGCCGGGCATTTCCTACAAAGATATCACCACTTTATTGAAAGATCCTGTTGCCCTAAAGGCGGCAACCCATTTCATGCTCAAACCTTTCGCCGCAACGGGGGTTGAATGCGTCGTGGGAATTGAGTCTCGTGGCTTTATTCTCGCCACGCCGATGGCCATCGAACTGGGTTGCGGTTTCGCCCCAGTGCGCAAGCCCGGTAAATTGCCGGCGCAAACTCTGAAACTGGAATACGATCTTGAGTACGGGAGCGACGTGGTTGAAATACACGCCGATGCCATCGAACCGGGTCAGAAGGTTCTGGTCGTTGACGATGTACTGGCCACCGGCGGGACCATGGCAGCCGCATGCCAGTTGCTCGAGCAACTTGAGGCGGATATTGTCGGAATCAGCGTCTTGGCTGAATTGAGCTTCTTGCGGGGGCGGGACAGATTGCCTGCCCTGCGCCTCGAAAGTGCTATTGTCTATTAAACCGAGGGGGCTACAAACCGATTATGGCGGCTGAAAGTCAAAAACTGAGCAAAGAGGAATTGCGCGAAGACGAATTCGTCGAATGGATAATGGAGGCGGTCGAGTACGTCAAAGAGCGGTCGCAGTTATTCATTGGTGGGTTGGCCGGGTTGGTCGTGGTGATTTTGCTGATCAATCATTTTATTGAATCGAGCGAGGCGGCCGAAGTTGAAGCGGTGGCACTGCTCGGTGACGTACTGATGGCCGAACAGAGCGGTCAGGTCTCCGAAGCCATCCGCCTGGCCGAGCAACTGGCCACTTCGTATACCGGGGCCCCGGCCGCCGGTCAGGGTCTGGTGCTATTGGCCAATATGCACTATGCCGAGGGGCGCATCGCCGAAGCCAGGGGATATTATCGCGACTATCTCGATAATTACGAGCCCATTGATGTCCTCGCCTATGCCGCCGAAAGCGGGCTGGCGTCCTGCCTCGAAGCGGAGGGGCAATTGCTTGAAGCCGGGCGATACTACGAAGCGTATGCTGGTCGCGAAACGGGTTCCATACGCGCGGCGCTGGCCCTGATGGAGGCCGCCCGGGTTTACGGACTTGCCGGCGACGGTAAAAAACAGCGCGAGTTGCTGGAGGCCGTCAGCCGCGATTTCGCCCAATACCCGGTTGCACTCCAGGCTCGCGCCTCGCTGGGGATGCTTTAAACAAAGGGGAACTGGGGCTATGGGCAACGATCTGAAAGTTTTCGCAGGTCAGAGCAACCCCGCGCTGGCTGAGGGTATCTGCCAGTCGCTGGGTATCGATCCAGGGTTGATCGAATTCCTCAGTTTCAGTAACGAAAATATCAAGGTCAAGATTTGCGAAAATGTGCGCGGCTGCGATGTATTTTTCATCCAGACCTCGTGCCAGCCCGTCAGCGACTACCTGTTGGAATTGCTCATCGCCCTCGACGCCTTGAAATACGCGTCGGCGGGGCGGATTACCGCCGTATTGCCCTATTATCCCTACGCACTGGCTGACAGCAAGGACGAACCGCGCATTTCTGTCGCCGGTCGTCTGATGGCCGATCTTATCGCAGAAGCTGGCGCCGACCGCATACTGACCATGACCCTGCACAGCCCGCAAATAATGGGGTTCAGCCGTATCCCTGTCGATCAACTCAGCGGTGTGCCGACTATTTGCTCGCACTATACCCACTTGGATCGCGAGCAGTTGGTCGTTGCAGCCCCCGATATCAGTCGGGCCAAAGTCACCGAAGCCTATGCCAAACGGCTCGGGTTACCCCTAGCCGTCGTCGATCGCCGCATGGGCGGTGATGGCAGTGTGCGGGTACACGGGGTGATCGGCGATGTTGATGGCCGCAATGTGGTCTTTTTTGACGACGAAATCATCACCGGGCAATCGATTCTCGAAGGGGCGGCGGCGATAAGGGATCGGGGGGGGATGCAAATTTTCGCAGGGTGCGTACATGGCACTTTGACTGCCGATACGATCGAACGGCTCGATCAATCCGGGCTCGAAGAATTGGCGATCACCGATACCATACCTTTACCGGTGGAAAAGACCAACCCTAAAGTCAAGGTCTGTTCGGTCGCAGCGCTCTTTGCCAATGCCATTCGCGCCATCCACGAGGAAACCTCGATCAGCGCGTTATTCAACTAGGCGCGCTTTCGTGCCGGCTCTAAACCGGCGGGGAGGCATCAGATGCTGGCTCTGCTTGCCGCCAATTCCTACCTGGGTATAGAAGACGCAAACCTGCAACACATCTATTGGTTTGTCGGAGCCTTCGGCATCCTTGCCGTCTGCCTATTGGTCTGGCGTCTCGTCGAGTTGTTAATGGCCGCCCGGCGCAAGCAGAAGGCCTCGTGGAACACGTTTCGCCAATTGGCCAAAACCCGGGGGCTCAAGCCAGTGCAAATTGAGGTCTTGATGCTCGTCGCCCGGCAAGGCAGCGTCAAGCGCCCGCCCAAAGTCCTTGGCTCGATCCAACTCTTCGACAAGACCGTCCAAAAGGCCCAAGAGAATTACGAATTTTCCGAAAAGCAACTCATACTGATCGATTCGATCCGCAAAAAGCTGGTAGCAAGCAAAGTCAAGTGGACCCCGCAGACCTCTGCAGAGCGGCGTCAGTTGGGGCGAACAAACTGTTCTTGGAACGCGCGGATTGTTCTTGTCGCTAAAGAGATCGTCGAGAGGGAAATGCTCAAGACCACCGGCGATGACGACGAGCGACTGGAGGCCGCCGTCGCCGAGTTGGTCGGACCCAATTCCGACGAAGAGCTGACCGAGTCCAAGGTGCAAATACGCGATATCAGCGCGGGTGGCGCAGCCCTGTTGGCGAGCAAGGCCTTTGCCGGGGCGGCGGGGGATTTCAGTCTGCTCTGCGGCGAGTCGCAGCGCATTCCCTTCGCATTGGACAATCTCTGCGGTGAAATACGCTCGATAGAGGAAGATGTGGAGCGAGGCTGTCTGGTCTTGCACTTCCGCTTTTTGACCCTGGATCCGGAATTGCGCAAGGCGATCATCCACTACATCTACGAAAAGCGCGAATCCAAAGTGGCCAAAATGAACGCGGAGCAAACACCCCAATCGGTTGCAGGTTCGCCGTGAAGGTCGCCGTGTTGGCGGATATACACGCCAATCTCGAAGCCCTCGAAGCCGTTTTAATCGCCGCGGAGAACGAAAGGGTTGACCGCGTGGTCTGCCTGGGGGATGTGATCGGCTATGGTCCCGATCCTCTCGGGTGTATTTATCGGCTGCGCGAAGTTGAGGCGCAGATTGTCTTGGGCAATCACGACCAGGCGGTAATCGAACCCTCCCTGATCCAATCCTTCAATCTTTTGGCTCGCCCGACGCTTTACCATTGTTGCGAGGTGCTCGGCACAGACGAGCTCGATTTTTTGCGAGGCGCCGCCTTCCGCCGCGCCGAGTACGACGCGGTGTATGCCCACGCCAATCCGCTCAAGCCCGAAGAGTGGGAGCCGATGTGCATGTACGACAAGATCGCCTGGTGCATGGACCGCCTCGACTGGTCGCTTTCTTTTGTCGGCCATACGCACGAGGCCAATATCTACTGCAGGATGCGGGGCAAGCCCGTACCATTGACATCGGCGACCGTCGCCATCGGTCCCCATCAATATTTGATCAATACCGGCAGCGTCGGTCAGCCCCGCGACGGCGATTGGCGGGCTTCCTATGCGCTGTGGGATATCGAAAGTCAATGGGTCGCATTACAGCGGGTCGAATACCCAGTCAAGATCACCCAACGCAAAATCGCCGAGCTCGACTATCCCAGTTACCTCGCAGACCGCCTCTCGCTGGGGGAATAGGCCACTCGCCGATGCAGGGGCGAGTCATCAGGATATCCGGCCTCAAATGCCTGGTCGAAGTCGATGGTCAACAACTACAATGCGAAATTCGCGGTCGGCTCAAGGCCGGAGCTCGCAAGACAAACTCACCCGTAGTCGCCGGCGATTGGGTAGAAATTTTGCTGCGGGATGGGTGCGGCGGCATAATTGAAGCGGTCTGCCCCCGCACCTCTAAGTTTTCCCGTGGCGCCAGTGGATCCCGCCCCATCGAGCAAATTCTCATCGCCAATTTGGACCAACTCGTCGTTGTCGTTGCGGCGCGACAGCCCCAACCCCGAGTTGGTTTTATCGACCGGGCCATTATCATGGCGGTCAAGGGCAATATCCAGCCCGTCGTATGCATCAATAAAGTCGATCTTGTCGATGAGGGTGCGGTGGAACAGCTGGCGGCTCCCTATGCGGCGCTGGGCTATCCAATCCACTATAGCAGTGCCGTGCGCGGCGATGGCATGGAGGGGTTCAAAGGCGTATTGACCAATCGAGTTTCGGCGATCGTCGGGCAATCCGGGGTCGGCAAATCGGCTTTGCTCAACTATGTCGAACCCGGACTCGGTCTCAAAACCAAAGAGATTATGGTGCGCCATGACCGCGGTCGTCACACCACCACGGCGGTACAATTGTACAAACTACAACAGGGTGGCTATGTAGCGGATACCCCCGGGATCAAGGAATTGCGTTTGTGGGGTGTAAAACGGGAAGAATTGGAGATGTATTACCCCGAGATCGCGCCTCTTATAGGAAAGTGCCAGTTCGGCGATTGCAGCCACATACACGAACCCCATTGCGCCGTGCGGGCGGCCTCTGCCACGGGGCATATCCTGCCGTCGCGCTATGAGGCATTTTGCCGCATTGCAGAGAGCTTAGTATATGAGTGAAATCACGATAAAAAAGTTGCTGGATGTTTACGGCAGGCTACTAGGACTCAAATTGGTGGCGGGCGCAAAGGGTTTGGAGCGGACAATTAACAGCAGCGACGCGCACCGACCCGGATTGGCCCTGACGGGTTTTGTCGATTTGTTCACGCTCGATCAAGTGCAGTTGTTGGGCAATACCGAGATCGATTATTTGCGCAGCCTGCCCCCGGCGCGGCGCCAGCAGGCGCTGGAGATCATCTATCAATTCGATATTCCCTGCGTCATCCTGACGGGACTCGGGCGGATTCAAGCAGAGCTTCGACAATTGGCTGAAGACCGATCGGTTCCATTGTTGAAATCGGACTTTAATACCTCCAAATTCACCCATCTAATTCACTTCTATCTCGACGAGGTTTTTGCCCCGCAGTTATCCGTCCACGGCACACTGGTAGATGTGGACGGGGTGGGTTTGCTCTTTAGGGGGCGAAGCGGTATAGGCAAAAGCGAGGTGGGTTTGGATCTGGTCGAGCGCGGCCATCGGCTGGTAGCCGATGATGTGGTGATTATCGACCGCAAGGCGCAGGGAATTCTCGTCGGACATAGCCCGGATATCCTGCAAGATCACATGGAAATTCGCGGCATCGGTGTGATGGATGTAAAGAAGATGTTTGGGGTGCGGGGGACGCGCCGGCAAAAGAGGGTGGAAGTATTGGTTAATTTGGTCGATTGGGATGAGAAGTTTGCCTACGAGCGCCTGGGCTTAGAAGAGCGCAAGGTCGTCATCCTCGGGGTGGAAGTACCCGAGGTCTACATCCCGCTTTTTCCCGGTAAGAATATCACGGTTATAGCAGAAACTATCGCCATGGATTATCTCTTGCGGCTGGACGGCCAGCACGCAGCTCAGGAATTCAATCAGCGGTTGATTGAACGCATTAAACACAATCGGCAAGTGCGGAAGGACTAGTGGTACAACAGTTGCTTTAATAATGGGTAAGACGATCTTGGTATCGTCTATAGTGGCCAACTGGAAATATCTATAAAATGTTTAAAACACTAAAGATATTATCTATAGGCAGCCT
>PBOD01000245.1 GCA_002724215.1 Gemmatimonadota bacterium
CCCATCGATCGCTTCGGCGCCCGCCAGTTCGCACAGCGTTGGGCACAGGTCGTGCAGACCGACGCGGGCTTCGGTATGCAGTCCCCGCGCGATGCCGGGACCGGCGGCCACCAGCGGAATATTGTAGATCTCCTCAAAGGCGCCGACATTGTGCGCTTCGAAGCCGTGGCTGCCGACGTACTTGCCGTGGTCGGATGTAAAAACGACGATCGTATCGTCGAGCTGGCCGCGCGCCTCCAGCGCGGCGATCAACCGCCCCAGCTGCAGGTCGATCTCGCTGATCCGGCCGTAATAGCACGCCAGCGCCCGCCGCCATTCGTCGTCGCCGAGCCCGGCAAAGATCTGCTGCTGGCGCCGGTAGAAGTTGGGCCGGTCGCTGAGATCGTCGCGCAGGTTGACCGGCAGGGCCAGATGGTCCACATCGTAGAGGCTATAGGCCTCGCGCCCGACGACCATCGCCTCGTTCGGCTCGTAGTAGCTGGCAACGCAACACCAAGGCCGGTCGGCGGGCGCATCCGCCAGAAAATCGACCGCCGCGTCGGTCGGCGCGCTGATCCCGCGCGCGGCCAATGGCACATCGGTCACCCCGTAGTGCAGCGTGTCGTTGTAGCCTGGCGGGCCCGTGTGATACCGACTCAACGCAGGGTCGAGCGCGCTGTCGGAGCGCATGCCCTGCTCGGACAGCCTGCGGTGCTGCTCCTGTCCCAGCGGCTGCCCGACCTCCCAGCCATAATCCGCCAGGCGCAAACTCCGCTCGATGTGCCACTTGCCGAAGTAGGCGGTCTGGTATCCCACAGCCTGCAGACGCTGCGCCCAGTGCGGCTTGGCGGCGCGCAGCACGCACTGGTCGGCGTCGGCGACGTGCTCGACCTGCAACACGCCGTGGTTGTGCGGCAACAGACCGGTCATCAGGCTGGCGCGGGCTGGCGAACAGGTCGGCAGCGGGGTATAGGCATTGGCAACCTGCACCCCGCGCGCGGCCAGCGCCCGCACGTGGGGCGCAACCGCTTCCGCGCCGGGCACCAGGGCCTGGCCGCGCAGGCCGTCGGCGATAAAGAGCAGAATATTGGGCGCGCTCATTGGGCAAAGGTCTCGACGAACGCGCGGTGGACGGCTTTGTCGCCGTATTTATCTTCCGCCCCTTCCGCCATTTCCTCGGCCGTATAGCCGCTGGCCACCGCCAGCACCTCGACCCGGTCACCGGCGAGCCGATAATCCACCCGCCAGGTCCGAAAGGCGATGCGATATCCCGCCGTCGTCTCGGCGATCCGCTTGCGCCTGGCGTCGGTGGGATCGGTGCGCAATTGCACCGCCAGGAAATTGCCCAGATCCCACCCGGCGTGTGCTGCGACCCATTCGATCTGGATCCGCGCCGCCGCTAGATCCAATGCGTATACCTGCTCCTCGCACGCGTCCACCCATCCCGCCCGCGCGTCCGGAAAGGCGTCGGCATAGGGCAGATAGGGTTTGATATCGAACACCGGCGTACCGTCGAGCAGATCGTGCCGACCCACGTGCAAACTGCCGCCATCGATGCCGAGTAGGCTGACGCAGCTCAGACCGATGCGATTGGGTCGGTGCGGCGAACGCGTGGCGAAGACCCCGAGCTTGCCCAGGCCCTCGCGCGGTGGCTCGACTAGCGGGTGCCAGGTCTCGTTCAGGTGCAATTCGCAGAGCACCCAGATGCGCTCGAAATCGTCCAGCCCGCGCAAACCCGCCCGCAAGTCAGGGTCGTCGTCGAGCCGGATCCACGCCTCGTTGTCGGGGGCGATACTGGCCTGCCGCGCCACTTCGTAGCGGTAGCGCTGCCGGCACTCGACATAGCCGATGGGGGTCAATTGAACAACGAGCGAAAATAGTCGCGGAACTGGACCGTGTCGGTGATATTGTCGCCGCCAAACTCCAGTTCGATCCAGCCCTTGTAGCCGGTCTGGTCCATGGTCTTGAAGATCTTCTTCCAGTCGAGGGTATTGTCGGCAAGCGAAGTAGAGCCGCTCTTGCTGGTGGTGCCGCGAGCGTGAAAGTGGCTGGCGTGCTGAATCAGTGGGTGGACCTTGGCCGCGGCGAAACCGCGCGGCACGAAGTGGCCGTAATCCAGCGTCAGCGTCAATCCCGGTACCGCTTCGACGAGCTTCTTGGCACGGGTCGGCGTATTGGCCAGCGAGCCTATGTGGGGCTCAAACGCCAGCGTGATTTTGTACGCCCGCGCCCGCTCGACTCGCCACGCCATCTCGTCGGCCGATAGCGCGGTCGCCTCGCGCGCGCCGACGCCGTCGAAAAAGGCCCCCGGCAAAATGGTGACGTGCCGCCCCTTGCATTCGGCAGCGTAGTCCAATACCTGGCGAAAGGCCTCGCGGGCGCGGTGGCGTATCGCGGTGCTGGGATTATTGATCGCGCGCGACTGATAATCGAGCGCCAGTTGCAAAAAAAGATCGGCCGCCACCAGGCCGTTGTCCTCCAGCTTTTTGCGCAGCTTGCGCGCCGAGCCGCGGACGTTTTTGAACTCACTCGACGGCTGCAGGTGCGAGCGGTCCTCGAAAAGCCCGATATCCACGCCCTTGAGTCCGAGCATCGCAATAACTTGCAACGCCTGTTGGTGCGGCAGGATCGGATAGGTGAAATCGGCACAGGCCAGTTTGAGTCGCATAAGGCCTCCCTATTGGCGACGGGATGCAAAGCGCTCCAAGTATACGACACGCCAGCGGGTGTAGCCACTATTGACCGGGCGGGTGTCGCACCCGTTTATATTTTTTATGTCCTCCTTGCTCCACCCGCTGGACGCCATCGACGCGTCCGTCCTCCTGCCCGATGTCCGCTACGCCGGCCGCTGTCCCGCCACTGGCCGCGAGCGCGCGCTCGGCCCCACGCCCGCCGTCATCGGCGCCGCCGCAGCGCTCAAGCGCTATCTGGCCTCCCGGCACGATGCCAGCACCGGCTTCAGCACCCGCGAGCTCTACGCGCCCTTTACCGGCAAAATGTTCGGGGTCATGCTGTGCAGGGATTCCGGCGGAGCATTGGGCATACTCCGCGCCTTTTCGGGCGGCTGGGCCGGCCAGCAGCAACCGCCGGGCTGGGTCGGCCCCAGCGCCCACGCCGGCGAATACGCGGCAGAGCGCGCCCGCACCGAAGCGCTACTCGCACAACTCACCCAGCAGATCGATGTGCTCAAAGCGGCGGGCGGCAACGGCCCGGCCATCGCCGATTGCAAAGCCGAGCGCCGCCGTCTCTCGCGCGCGCTAACCGCGCGCATCCACAAAGCCTATCGCTTCGAAAACTTTCTCGGCGAGATCCTGCCGCTGACCGAGGTCGATACCGGCAGCCCGCGCCCGCCCACCGGCATGGGCGACTGCTGCGCGCCCAAACTGCTCCAGCACGCAGTGCGCCACCGGCTCGAGCCCCTCGGCATGGTCGAGTTCTGGTGGGGCCAGTCGCCGCGAACGCTACCCAGAGTCGAGGGCGCCTACTACGGTTCCTGCACCCACAAGTGCTATCCCATCCTCGGCTTCCTATTACGCGGCTGCGATGCGGCCGCAGTCGGCCCATGAGCGAGTTGCCACCCGCCCCGCCCGGCAAGCGCCTGCCGCCCGATCTCCGGCACCGCCCGCTGTCGATACTCTACTGCGACAGCAATGTCGTCGTCGTCGATAAACTACCCGACTTCCTCTCAGTGCCCGGGCGTCACGCCGAAAGCCAGGATTGCGTAGTGGCCAGGGTGCGCGAGCTCTTCCCCCGTGCCAAAGGACCACTCGCCGTCCACCGCCTCGATATGGAAACGTCGGGATTGATGGTCCTGGCACTGCGCCGCGACGCCCACCGCCACCTCTCGCGGCAATTCGAAAAGCGCAATGTGAAAAAGACCTATATCGCGCTATTACAGGACTGCGTCGCAACCGACTCCGGCCATATCGAACTGCCCTTTCGCGTCGACTGGCCCAACCGCCCCAAACAGATCTACGACCCCGTCCACGGCAAAATGGGCATCACCGACTGGCAGGTCTTAGAACGCCTGCCCGGCGCCACCCGCGTCGAATTCACCCCCCTGACCGGCCGCACCCACCAGTTGCGCGTCCACTCAGCGCATCCGTTGGGCATCGGCCACCCGATTATTGGCGACCAGATCTACGGAGATCCCGAAAGTGCCGCGCGGCTGATGCTGCACAGCACGACGCTGGGCTTTAACCATCCACATACCGACGAGTGGATGGAATTCTGCTTGCCGCCGCCCTTCTAGGAGCGGTAGAGCCCCCTCGACCGATACTGAAAGAATATCATCCGCCGATTCTCCTCCCCCATCCACGGATAGGCACCGTGCGCCTGCGCCGAGGCCAGAAACAACAACACGTCGCCGGCCTCCATCGCCACGTGTTTGACCAGCCCCATCTCGTTTTCGCAGGTGCGAATGCCGTCGGGCATCGCATAGGCCGTCTTATGGCTGCCCGGCACACAGACGAAGCCCCCGTATTCGGGTTTCACATCGCGCAACTGCCAGGCGACGTTGAGATATTCGGCGTAGACCCGGCCGTTCTGCTGGCGATAGTGGTTGGTTACTCGCGCCGGCGTCGCGGGGGAATGCAGGAAATGCCCCGATGACCCCTTGCCCGAAAGGAAGCCGCTGCACTGCATACATTCGTAGCCGCTGCCCATAATCCAGTTCAGCCGCTGAACCAGCGCCGGGTCGGCGATCATCCGGCGAAAGGGTTCGCCATGCGGATCGGGCAGGGTCCACGGATTGCCTAGCGACGAACGGCCAACGCCGCTGCCGGCCAGCGGCGTCGAATCGCCGGCGGCCGAGCCGCCGTGGCTGATGCGGTCGGGATTCTCGTCGATGGCCGCGTTGGCGACTTTGAGCCATTCCTCGTCCATCACGCCCTTGATCACCAGATGGCCGCAGAGGTCCCAGTGGTAAAACTCCTTCTCGTCGATAGCCGAATCCGGGTCGCGAATAAAGATCGACGGATGGTGTACGCCCGGCTCCTCGGCAAACCAGGTCTTCGCCCCGTCCGAGTGTACCACCGGCGGCGGGTAGGAACGGTCGGGATTGTGCAGAATGGCGCGCTGAAACGGGTCCAGTTCGTCGGCCCACCCGGGCATCGCTTCACCCGACTCCGGGACCATCGACTCGGCGCTGGGCCGCACATCCCCGCCGATAAAGCCGCATTCTACCAGTCGCTGCGGTCCCTCGCCCCGCCAGGGCCGGAAACCCCGCGTCAGCGACTCGGCGCAGAGCAGCAAATCTCCGGCCCGTAGTTCCACCTGTTCTACCAGGCCCATCTCGTCGCACCCCGCGACCAAATCCTGCGGCGCTTCCACCGTGCTATTGTGACTACCCTGAATCGCCACCGGCCCGCCATCGGCCTCATTGATATCTACTAACGCCCAGTAGGCGCGAATGCCCTGGCAAAAGCGCTCGCCGTTGTATTGCCGGTAGGCCCGAGACCAATCCACCCACTCGCCACCGTTTTGCAAGGGCTCCGCCGCCGTACGCTCTGCCACCAGCTGCAGCGGAGTGTCGAGCCGCGCCTGCTCGCCGCAAAGTTGCTGCGCGTACCACAACAGCACCGGGTGCTGCCGCAGCGCCACCAGCGGATTGCTCACCGGACCCTGCCAGCGCAGCCGCCCTGCTCGCGCGTCCAACTGGTCCAGCGCCCCGTTGCAGGCCGCCAACTCCGCTGCCGTCAGCACACCGGGGACGATCATATAGCCCGCCACGTCGAAGCGGTAATTCTGCTCGTGGGTCATCGCGTCCATGGGAAATTCCTCCCGCTGGGTCAGATTTTGTCATTCGCCAAAAAAGGTGGTATCATTGTAGCTCACCCACGCGCAACGCGCAACGGAGGCCGCATGACAACCCCGCGGGACAAGCTCTGGATCTGGGGCCACGAGGCCGGCAGCCACAATACCCAGTGGAACACCC
The DNA here is from genome assembly GCA_002724215.1 of Gemmatimonadota bacterium. Lineage (GTDB taxonomy): Bacteria > Latescibacterota > UBA2968 > UBA8231 > UBA8231. The sequence continues at coordinate 5,915 of PBOD01000245.1, forward strand.
CGCGCCCTCGCGCATGACCCCGGTCGAAGGCCTCACTTTCTTAGCCACCTGTATCTGCGATATCGAACGCGACACTGTCGAGTGGACCCGCCAGTGGATCGCCGACCATTTCTGAGGAGCACGCCCCGTGAAAATCACCCAGGTCGAACTCTACGAGTTAGAAATCCCGCCCATCCCGCCCATCGCCCGCTACTTTCCCAAAATCTACGATATCACCCTCTGTCGGGTACAGACCGACGAGGGCCTGGAGGGTTGGGGCGAGTTCCAGGGCGTCAAATCCGCCGGCCAGGCCACAGCCGACGCCCTCGTCGGCCAGGACCCGCTGGCCCTCGATCCCTACGCCCATCCCGATGCCTTCACCTGCGCGCTGCTCGACATCGCCGGCCAGGCCTACGCCATCCCACTGCACCGCTTCTTCGGCGCCAAAGTGCGCGATAAAGTACCCGTCTCCTACTGGTCGTGCCATATGGAACCGCGCGAAACCGCAGCCGAGGCCGAAGTCGGCGCCCGCCTCGGCTTCAGCAACCACAAGCTCAAGGCACGCTCGTGGGATATTGTCGAGACAGTGCAGCTGATGAAGGAGGCCACCGGCGCCGACTACACCGTCGGCGTCGATCCCAACACTGAATTCGCACTCTTGCCCAATGCCGCGCGGCTGGCCGCAGCACTCGAGCCCTGCGGCACGGTCTCGGTCTTCGAAGATCCGATGCTCAAAAACAATCTCGAGTGGTACCGCATATTGCGCGAGAAGACCCACATCCCCATCGCCCTGCACCTGGGCGCCCCCGCCGGGGTGCTGGCGGCGCTCAAAGCCGAATGTATCGACTACGTCAACCTGGGAGGATCGGCGCTGCAGGTGCGACAAGCGGCGGCGCTGGCGGCGGCGGCCGACGTGCCCTGCTGGGTGCAGATGGGGGGATTGTGCCTCGGGGTGCTGGCGGCCTACTCAGTGCACCTGCAATCGACGCTTGAAAATGCCACCCTGCCCTGTGATGAGTTGCCCTTTACTCGCCAAGCCGATGTGCTGGCAGGCGGTTTGGCGCTCGAAAACGGTCACTTCCGGGTGCCCGAGGGGCCAGGCCTGGGGGTCGAAATCGACATGGAGGTGGTCGAGCGCTACCGCGTGGCCTGAGGTGCGTAGTGAAACGAGAACACATTTTCGCCCACTACGAGGAAGACGCCAGCCGCTACTGGAAACTGCAGGAGGGCGGCTATGCCACCCCGCTCAGCGTGCGCCGTGGCGAGCGCGTCACCTTCCACATCTCCAATTCGAGATCCTACTACGATATCTTCGTCTTCCACGAAGGCGCCAGCCGCCGCCTGGTCAAAGAGATCAACGACCTGCGCGGCACGCTGCACCCGGTGCCGGAGTTCGGCTACCGCGATGGCTTCGCCTGGCCCGCGACCGCGTCGTTCACCGTGCCCGACGACTGGCCGAGCGGCGTCTACATCGCCAGTTTTCCCACCGGTCAGGGCCTGCGCGAAATCCTCTTCGTCGTGCGCCCGCAAACCCCGCAGGCCCCTATCCTCCTCACCATCGAAACCAACACCTACAACGCCTACAATCCGGTTGGCGGCAAGTGCCTCTTCCCCTATATCTCCAGCGACCGGCAGCACAGCGAGCTACTGAGCTTCGAGCGTCCGCTGCAACCGGATTTCATGGGCGGCTTCTACGCCTGGGATCAATTCTTCACCTCGTGGCTCGATGCCGAAGGCTATGCGGTCGACTTCTGCACCAACGCCGACCACGATGCCGAACCCGACATCCTCGATAGCTACCGCGCCCATCTGCGCATCTGCCACGGCGAATACACCAGCCGCACCGAGTGCGAACAACTCCAGGCCTTCGTCGCCGCTGGCGGCAATCTCATGGTCTTCGCCGGCAACGCCTTCTGGCACAAAGTCGAAACCAGAGCCGGGGGCCGCCAGCTCTACTGTGCAAAAACCCGCTACAAGGAGCAACCGCTCGGCAGCGACGCCGACCCCGCGACCTCCTTCCTCTGCGCCATCGACGACTTGCGCCAGCGCACAATCGGCGTCTACTACACCGCCTGTGTCCACGCCAAGAGCGACGTGCCGGGAGAATTCGTCGCGCCGACGACGGGCGAATACGGCTTCTTCCGCGCCACCGATCCCGACCACTGGGCCTTTGCCAACACCGGTTTGTTACAGGGAGACGAGTTCGGACGCGCCGACTCCATCGTCGGCGTCGAGTGCGACGGGGGCGATATCGAATTCGTCGCTGGACAACCCCGCTTCACCGGCCGCGACGGCATCAGCCCGCACTACAAAATCATCGCCCTGGCCGATGCCGTCGACCACGGGCTCAACAAAGCGCTCGGCGTCCACCACGACCGCTACTATTGCACGATCGCCGTCAACGAAAGCGAATACGAGGGCACGATCTTTACCGCGGCGACGATCGAGTGGGCGCACGGTCTCTACCGCGATGACAGCCCCGTATCGCAGATCACCCGCAATGTCCTCAATCGCCTCGGCGTTTAATCGCCAGCGAGAACGGCACAACGGCAATGCGCAGCGCCGACCTCCGCTCGCCCATCAAGTCCCGCTCAAAAACTCAATCACGCTCTCCACCGCCTCTTCCCGCGCATCCCGTATCGCGTCTTCGCTGTACCAGGCCGCGTGACTGGTGAGCAGGATATTTTTCGCCGTCCGCAGCGGCGAATCCAGCGGCGGAATCTCCGGCGTAAAAACGTCAAGCCCGGCGCCGCCCAACCGGTCCTCGTTCAGGGCTTCGGCCAGCGCCTCGGCCTCCACCAGCGCGCCGCGCGCGGCGTTGACTAAAATCGCGGTGTCTTTCATCGCCGCCAGGGTTTCGCGGTTAATGATGTGGTGGGTCTGCGGCGTCGCCGGCAGGTGCAGCGACAACAGATCCGCAGTCTGCAATACAGCGGCCAGCGCCATCGGCGTTGCCCAATCGACATCGGCGCCGATCTCGTCGTAGTAAACGACATTTTTCACCAGCGGCCGCATCAACTCGCCCAGCTTGCGGCCGATGCGGCCAAAGCCGAGTACGCCCAGCGTCAGCGTGCTTAGGCGGCGGATGGGCATCGGCGCCATCCCCGACCATTCGCCGGCCAGCATGCGCGCCTGAATCTGCCCCAACTGGCGATGCAGCGACAGCAACATCCCCATCGCGTGCACCGCCACCTCCTCGACGCAGTAGCGCGGCGTGTTGCGCACTGTCTTGCCCAGCTCCGCCGCCTTCTCCAAATCGACATTGTCGAGACCGGTGCCGTTGCGCTGCAATAGTTTGCAATCATCGGGGAGCAGCGAGATGATCTCCGCATCGATCGGCGCGATGCAGAACATCAGCGCGTCGATCCGCTCCGCAGCCTCGATCGCCCGTTTGAGCTTAGCGTGCTTGTCCTCGATCGAATCGGTGCCGACGATACCCGAGCCGGCTATGGAAATACCGTGCGGCTGCATCCGCGCCCGCTCGGCAGTAAAGTCGCCCGAGGCCCAATCGGCCACCAGTACGTGTTTTTGCTCCGTCATCTTCTCCCCTGTCTCTTAGCCGCGCCGGATATGCGGCGCTTCCATGACCGCGCGCTCCTCTGCAGTCATGTCCTCGATATAGTCGCCATAAGCAACCTCGTGCGGCCCCGACCCGTACGACAGCGTGCCCGGACTGAATTTGTAAAGCACCGCCCGCCGCTGGTGCTTGGCCGTCCACGGCAGCGTGCCGTGGGTCAGGGTCTCGGTAAAAATCACCACGTCGCCGGCCTGGCCGTTGACTTCGAGCACGTGCTCCTGGTGACTGTCCCAGAATTTCATGCTCTGCGGACAGGCCAGATTGGCCTTGTGGCTGCCCGGCACCACCGCCACCCCACCGTCGCCCGGCCCCTCGTCGGCAAGCAAGTATTCCACCACTGTCAACCCGGTGTAGATTTTGTCGTTCTTATAGAAATAGGCCTCCGAAATATCCCCGCGCTCGACCCCACCGCCGTGCAAGGTCCCGCCCTCGCAGCCCTCGTCCATCGCGATCAGCCCCGGCCCATGGTCAAGGCGATAGCCCTTGCCCAGCACTTCTTCCAGTATCGGCTTGACTCGCGGGTGCACCAGCAATTTGCGGAACGGCTCGCAAAAAGGCCGTTCCCAGGCGAGCATGCCCCCCAGATCCTTGCGGCGCGACGTGCCCCGCATCGCCCTAGAGTCGCCCGACAGCGATCGCTCGATCGCCTTCATGCCATCAGCATGGTGATCGATGCCCGCATTCAGCTCGGCCACTTCGTCCGGCGTCAGCACCTGGCGCAAAATCAGATAGCCGTTGAGATCAAATAGATATTTATCGTCCTCGTTCATGGTCGTCGCTCCTTTCGAATAGCCGACAAAATAGGCCATCGGCCCCGGGCCGGCTACTAAATTTTGCCTACATTATAGTCCCATGCAAACCCTCGCCGTTCCCCAAGGCGCCTTCGCCCTCGCGCGCTATCCCCAGCGCGCCAATGACCCCTTGCGTGCCTGGGACGCGGCCGACGAATACCTGCTGCACCACCTGCACGCGGCGGGCTTGCCCGCGCCAGAATCGTCCGTCCTCATCCTCAACGACAGCTGCGGCGCGCTCGCCGTTGCGCTTGCGGCTCACCGCCCGCAGTCGCTATCCGATTCGCATCTGGCCCATCGAGCGGCCCTGGCCAACGCCCACTACAACCACCTCGACCTCGGCAACCTCCGCCTCCTCACCAGCCTCGACGACCCCACCGGCCCCTTCGACCTGGTGCTGTGCAAGATCCCCAAGACACTGGCATTGCTGCAAGACCAACTGCATCGCATCCGCCCGCATTGCCACCCACACACCCGGTTTGTCGGCGCCGGCATGGTCCGCAGCATCCACAGCTCAACCCTGGAGTTGTGCGAGCGCTCCATCGGCCCAACCCGCACCTCGCTGGCCAGCAAGAAAGCCCGGCTCGTCTTCTGCACCTACGACGCCGACCTCGATCCCGGCCCGTCGCCCTATCCCACCAACTATGTACTCGAAGGCACCGATTATACCCTCATCAACCACGCCAATCTCTTCTCGCGCGAGCGTCTCGACATCGGCACCCGGCTCTTCCTCGAGCAGATACCCTCCTCCGACGCCCCACTCCACATCGCCGACCTCGGCTGCGGCAATGGCGTCATCGGCCTAGTCGCCGCCGCGCGCAACCCCAGTGCCGAACTGTATTTCGCAGACGAGTCCTTTATGGCCATCGCTTCGGCGCGGGCAAATTTCTCGGCGGCCTTCCCCAGCCGCACCGCCACCTTCGCCATCACCGACGGTCTGGCAGACAGGCCCAAAAACAGTCTCGACCTCGTACTCTGCAACCCGCCCTGCCACCAGCAACGCGCCGTCGACGACGCCACCGCCCGACGCATGTTCCGCCAGGCCCGCACCGCGCTCAAAAAAGGCGGTACCCTGTGGATCGTCGGCAACCGCCACCTCGGCTATCACAGCAAACTCAAGCGCCTCTTCGGCCACTGCACCACTATCGCCAGCAATCGCAAATTCATCATGCTAAAGGCAACAAAACACTAGACGGCCTATTTCACCAAAGCCCCTCCACCACAGCGGAGGGTCAGCAGCATCCCGATGCTTCCACTATCCCCCTTGTCGAAAATAACTGCAGCCGATACTCTTTACTAACACCGCATCGCAAAGGAACCGCCCAATGGCTACCCCCTTCAAACTCTGCATCCTCTTCGGCGACAAGCCCGACATCCGCCCCCCCGGACAAATCAGCACCAACTGGGATATTTGCGAAATACCCGTCGCCATCCAGATCCAGCCCTTCGAAAGCGATGCCAACTGGGCAGCAAAGAAGGCCGAAATCGCATCCTGGGGCCTGCCCCCGATCCGCGTCGCCAGCCACTTCATCCAGTTCTGGGGCCTCAAGGCCGTCGGTCCCGACGTCGACTGGGAGCAGCTCGAATTCTGGACCCGCCGTGCCTATCGCCGCCTCGGCGAGCTCGGCGTTGAGGTCGCGGGCATCTACGGCGGCTTCTTCGCCGTTCCCAACGGCTTTTCCCGCGCCGAGGCAATCGACCAGGCCCTGCGCTTCTGCCACCTTTTGGCCGACGGCGCCGAAGAGCACGGCATCACCGTAGCCCTGGAACCCTTCTCCGACCTCGACACCCTCTTTCCACGCTATCTCGAGGGCATCGAATTCGCCAAACGCGTCAACCGGCCCTCGGTCAAGGTCATGGCCGATCTCAACTACTTCCTCAAACTCGACCAACCATTGGAAGACATCGCCGCAGAGCCCGAATTCTGCGCCCACGTCCACATCGCCGAGGGCGGCGGCCAGCCCGGCACGGGAGATCGTACCGACCTCTATGAGCGCCTCTTCCGCATCCTGCGCGACACCGGCTATGAGGGCGCCGTCTCCTGCGCCTGTGCCTGGATCAGCTCCGACGGTGGAGAGCTCGACTTCGGCACAGAAACCGAAAAAACCCTCCATTACTTAAAAGACCTGCGTGAAAAGATCTACACAGAGTAATTTTCCATTACCCTTAGTCGACCCCCGTCTCTAAACGCAAGGCCATGTCCAACTCCGTAAAAATCGCCCTCGTCGGCTGCGGCAATATCGCCCAGGCCCACTGGGCGGGCATTCGCGGCGAAGCGCCCCATATCGCCGTCACCGC
>PBOD01000246.1 GCA_002724215.1 Gemmatimonadota bacterium
CCAGAACTTCTTGTCCGCGCCGCCCTGCCCGCCCTTCACGCGGAACGCGCGGATGAGGTCGGCGGTGAGCTCGGCCTCGCCGACGCGGGCCACGACATCGTTGTGGGCGCGCGAGGAGCCGCAAGCCAGCAGGGCGCAAAGGGCGATGGAGAGCAGGCCTTTCAGAGCAGTTCCTCCAGAGTGTCGCGGGCCTTTTCGAGCCGTTCGAGCTCGTCGCGGCCCTGTACTTGCACCTCGATGTGCAGTTTTTCGCCGAGGTCGAAATCGAGCTGGGTCGAGCATTTCTCGACCATGCGCTGGATATCGACCGGCGAGACTTGGCGGTCGGGCGGAAAGGCGAGGCGGAAGCGGCTCTTGTCCAGTTGCACGCTTTCGACGCCGAGCTGCCGCGCCATAACCTTGATCTCCATAATATGCATCAGCGAGCGCGTCGGCGGCGGCAGGCGACCGAAGCGATCCTCCATCTCCTCGCGGATCTCGAGGAGGTCGACGATGCGGCCGGCATCGGCTAAGCGCTGGTAGAATTCCATCTTCTGGTCCGGGTCGGGCACGTAGTCGTCGGGAATATAAGCCGAGACCGCGATCTTGATGTCGGGCTCCGGGGCGTCGAGTACGGTCTCGCCCTTGAGTTCGCGCATCGCTTCGTCCAACAGGCGGCAGTAGAGGTCGAAGCCGACGGCAGCGATAAAGCCGTGCTGCTGCGCGCCGACCAGGTTGCCGGCGCCGCGGATCTCGAGATCGCGCATGGCGATATTGAAGCCCGAGCCCAAATCGGCGAACTCCTCGATGGCCCTGAGCCGCATGCGGCTCTTCTTGGTCAGCTTTTTGCCCTTGGGCACCAGCAGGTAGGCGTAGGCGCGCTCGTTGGAGCGGCCGACCCGTCCGCGGATCTGGTAGAGCTGGCTCAGGCCCAGGGTGTCGGCGCGGTTGACGAGGATGGTGTTGACCGAGGGGATGTCGATCCCCGATTCGATAATCATGGTACAGACCAGGCAGTCGTACTTCCGTTCCAGGAAGTCGAGCATGATCTTCTCGAGCTGGCGCGGCGCCATCTGGCCGTGCGCAACGGCGAAGCGCACCTGGGGCAGCAGGTCTTCGAGATACTGCTTGAGCCGGTGGATCGACTGCACGCGGTTGTGCACGAAGTAGACTTGGCCGCCGCGCTCGACCTCGCGGTGTATCGCCTCGGCGATGCGGGTCTCGTCGAAGGCCAGAATTTCGGTATGGATCGGCAGGCGGTCCTGCGGCGGGGTATTGATCACCGACATGTCGCGCGCGCCCATCATCGACATGTGCAGGGTACGCGGGATCGGCGTGGCGGTCAGCGTCAGCACATCGACCAGGCGCTTGAACTGCTTGAGCCGCTCCTTGTGCTTGACGCCGAAGCGCTGTTCCTCGTCGACGACCAGCAGCCCGAGGTCGCTGAAGCGAATGTCCTTGGAAAGGATGCGGTGGGTGCCGATCAGCACATCGACCTTGCCGTTTTTGCAGTCCTCGAGGATCTGCTTCTGCTCACTGGCGTTGCGGAAGCGGCTCATCACCTCGACGCGCGCCGGGGTGTGGCCCATGCGCTCGGAAAAGGTCTGGTAGTGCTGCTCGGCGAGGATGGTGGTCGGCACCAGCACCGCCGCCTGTTTGTGGTCGCAGACCGCCTTGAAGGCCGCGCGCACCGCGACCTCGGTCTTGCCGTAGCCGACGTCGCCGCAAACCAGGCGATCCATGGGGTTGGGCGCTTCCATATCGCTCTTGACCTCGGCCATCGTGCGCAACTGGTCGGGCGTCTCCTGGAAGGGAAAGGCCGCTTCTAACTCGCGGTGCATCGGCCCGTCCTCGGAGAACTTGAAGCCCGGCCGCGCCTTGCGCTCTGCGTAGAGGCCGACCAGCTCGCTGGCCATCTTAAAGATCTCTTCGCGAGTGCGCTCCTTGAGCTTTTCCCAGGCGGTGCCGCCCAGCTTCGACAGCAGCGGCGCCTCGCCCTCGGAGCTGGAGTATTTGCGCAGGCGGTCGAGTTGCTCGACCGGAATGAAGAGACGGTCCTGGCTCTGGTAGCTGACGGTCAGGCAGTCGTGGTCGCGGCCGCCGATCGACAAGCGGCGGATGCCGCCGTAGCGACCGATGCCGTGATCGACGTGGACGACGTAGTCGCCGCGCTGCAGTGCGCCGTAGTTGGCAATGGCGGTGGCCTGGCGGAAGCGGCGGTAGCGGTAGCGGCGCTTCTGGCGGCTGAAGATCTCGTGGTCGTTGAGCACTGCCAGCTTCGCCTGTGGATAGGTGAAGCCTCTGTGCAGCGAGCCGAGGCCGAATTGAATTTCGGGCCAGTCGGCGAAGATCTCCTCCAGGCGGCTGGTCTGCCCCTTGGTCTCGCAGCGGATATGGATAGCGTAGCGCTCGTCGGCGAGTCTGTCGATCTCCTGGCGCAAAAGTGGCAACTCGCCGGCGAAGATGCGCGGCTCGGCAGCGTCGAATCTTACCGCCTCGGCGAGCTGGCCCAGAGGCGCGGGTTCGAGGCGGGTATGGGCGGCCAGGTGCGCGGCGAGCCAGGTATCGTCGCGGATGAGCTCCTCGGGCGGTAGCAGGTCGCCGCGCTGAGCTGAACCGCTGCGCGATTCGCCCGTCCTCGATCCGCGGCGGCGCTCGTACTCTTTGCGCGGTCGGGCCAGGGCCTTGTCGAGCCCCGCGGAGATTTCTTCGCCCTCATCCAAAAAGAGCAGCGGATTGTTTAAATACTCGAAGAGGCCTTCATCGCGGCCGTAGAGCACGGCGGCCCAGCCCTCGATGCCCTCGAGCGATTCGCCGAGCTCGAGCTGGTCTTTGAGCGGGGCCAGTGCCTCGGGCGTGGGGTGGGCCTCGATGCGCTGGAGGTAGTCTTCGTAGAAGGGCGAGCCGATCAGCACTTCGCGCGCCGGCAGAATCCAGGCGTCCTCGCAGGTGCTCAGCGAGCGCTGGGTGGCGACATCGAAGTGGCGGATCGATTCGATCTCGTCGCCGAAGAATTCAATGCGGTAGGGATGCTCGACGCCGAAGGGGTAGACATCGAGGATGCCGCCGCGCAGGGAAAATTGCCCGATGCCGTCGATGGCCGGCACTCGCTCGAAGCCGCCGTCTACAAGGTGCGAGCACAGCGCGTCAGGGTCCTTTTCGTCGCCGACCTTGAGGTCGAGGGAGCCGAGTTCGAGGGCGTGCGGCGGGATCAGCGGCAAGAGTAGTGCCTGGGCCGGTGCGACGATGATGGTCGGCTCGCCGCGCAAGAGTCGCGAGGCGGCCTCGACGCGCAGCCCGGTGATCTCGTCGTCGGGAGACTGGCGATCGTAGAGTTCGACATCCCAGGTCGGGAAGTAGCAGACGATCGCCTCGCCGACGATGGCCTGGAGGTCGTCGCGCCATTGTTCGGCGCGATCTTCGTCGGCGGCAACCAGGAGCACCGGGCGGTCGAGGGCTGAGCGGATGTGGGCGGCGAGAAAGGCAGCCAGGGTCGAGGGCAGACCGTGCAGCAAGATCTGCTCTCGACCTTTCTGGAGCCGATCGACGACCTCTTTGAAGCTGTCCGTCTGCGCGGTCAGGCGGATAATGTCGTCGAGCGAATGGGACGAATCCATGCCGTTCTTAACAGGTGAAAAATGGGGATGTAGAGAGCGAAAAAATCATTGAAGTTAATTTACGTAAAATAAGATTAACCAATACTTTCTGTCAAGAAATGGCATCGGCGTTTCGGCCCCGCTATTCCATCTTGGCCGCCAGTTTTGCCGCCGCCATCTCCGCGCGGATTGCAATGGCTTTGCGCTCGAGGTTTTTGCCCTCGCGACGCGCCACGAACATGAGGTAGATAAAGACCGCGGTAACGACGAAAAACAGAAAAACCAGCGCCACCAGCACCGGGAAGCGGTCGTGGCCGATGAGGATGATGCCGGCGCAACACAAGAGCCAGGCCGCGCCGCTGCAGCCGAGGAGGGTGCGGCGAAAGCGCTTCCACTGGCCGCACATCCAGGTGATATGGCGCAGTTCGGAATCCATGGCGCAAGAGTAAAAATGACCCCGGGGTCGTGGCGGATTAAAGGCCCCACCCGGGACCGGATGGGGCCTGAGCGGGTCTGCTGCGTGAAAATAGATCTAATCCTCAATCACATCAACTTTCGGGGCCGGATGCCGCAGACGGCGGCAGGTCCTGCACGCCTGAGCCATTCGTCGCCGCGCCGCATCCAGCTATATAAAGTACACACTAGTGCAGCACCCGGAAGATATGCCAGTTAGCGCCAGAGACGGTGGGCCTGAAGCGGTCAGGTTGGCTTTGCACCTGTTCCAGCAGGCGCGCGTCGTCCGGGGTCAGCGCGTCGGGGGTATTGGGGTCGGCGGGGCCAATGAACAGATATTGAGCGCGCGTCCACTCCGTCGTATAGCTGATACTGGGGCGGTTGTGGTGGATGTGGCGCTCGAGGGGGCTGGAGGTCATGACCACCGCGTCGCGATCGGTGTTGGCCCGGATCCAGGCAGCGCCGGTGGAATAGTCGATAAAGCCGCGACCCGCGGCCTGGCGCGCCTCGCGGAAGGGCACTTTGATCCGGTAGGCGTTGTGCGCTGCGGACATCGCGAGGGTGGCGGCGAGTACCAGCGGCAGGGCGGAGGTGAGCCTGGGGAGTCTGGCGGCCAGCTGTTGCAGGCCGCCGGTCGCGAAGAGGTAGACGAGCGGCAGCAGCGGAATCAGCAAGCGCAATTCGGTCCAGCCGCCGGGCCGATCGAGCGGGATGAAGGTCCAGTTGCAGAGGACCGCGAGGAAAATCAATTGATAGAGCCAGAGCAATTGCAGCGCGGCGGCGGCGCGCCAGCGCAGAATGCCCAGTAGCGCCCCCAGCAAAACGAGGGCCCCTATACTCCACGCGACGACGGCGTAAAGACCGCCGAGGCCCTGCTGCATTGCGAGTGTTGCGGCGGCCTGGCCGAAGACGGGCAGGGCCAGCGCGGCGAATTCCACGAGATAGTAGAACAGGGTCCAGGCCATAAAGGACAGGCGGTCGAAGAGCGCCGCGTCGGCGCCGACCAGTTGATCGAGGTAGGAGCCGGGCACGAGGCTGCCACCGCTGGGGCGCGAAAAAGCCATCAATAATCCCAGCAGCGCAGCCTGGCACGGGATCCACCACCCCAAGTGGCGCCACAGACGCCGATATGCGAGATGAAGCCCCACCGCCAGTACCAGGGCGAAGCCAATCGAGCGGATCGCGGCGCCAAAGGCCAGGCACAGCACGAGCCCGGCCAGATCAGCACTCAAGATCCGACCGCGCACCCAGCGGTCGTAAAACCACGCGCCGCCCAGCGAGACCAGCATGTAGGCCGACTCGCTGAAGACGCGATTGGCGTAGGCGATGGTCCAGGGATTGAGGGCGATCAAGGCGATGACAGCCAGCCGCGTGCGCCGCTCGACACAGGGTGTGAGCAGCGCGTTGAAGACGGCGAGATAGGCGATGTAGAACGCGGCCGAACAGAGCTTGAGCGCGGTCAGCGAATCGGGGAAGAGCCAGGCGACGGGGCTGATCAGTAGCGGGTAGCCGCTGGGCTGGGTCGTCGGCGCAACAGAGCGTTCATCCAGACCCAGATGCAGGACGGGGCCGCGCCCCTCAGCGATCGACCGCGCCAATTCGGCGTAGACGGCGTCGTCGGCCATCGAACCGACGGCGAATTCGTCGAAGCGAGCCCAGACCAGCAGCACAGCCAGCAGGGCGGTGGCGACAGCCACAGGGCGATCGGCGATCATGTAGAAATACATCGTGGCCGCAAATTTCGCGATTCAGACTGTCTTTAAATGGGCTGTTAACAGGATCAACTAATCACACTGCACTTGGTACCGAACGTCCATGCTGACAATCTTACAGTTCCAAATGTCAAATGCCGTTATTATCGATTTCGGCCGTAAGTACTTCATACTGTATCGCTTTCCTGCGCCTAAAGTTCACTCATAAAACTCTCTTAGCTTTAATCAGCCACGAGAACAGAAATCGGTTCCTGAATGCCCGTACTTTCGGCGAGGTTTCTTATCCGCGCAAGAAAACCAGGCGATAGGCGATTACCGGCGCCGACGACAACCACATTGTCCGCGGTTTTTACATCCGAAAGCAGTTTGTGACCTAACCTAAGTTCGTCGGCGCGGACCTTCAGGTGTCGATGCGTCTCAGTGTCAACTCCATACGGTAATGGACAAATGGGCAGAATAGCCTCTAAGAGTGCGGGGTCGTACATCCCTGGCACGGCACGCATCCGTGTTTGGACCCGATAGCGATTCTTGCATTCTTTATCGTACTTTCTGAAATCGTGCAGAATTTTCAACACACGGGCGCCGAGTGGTATTTTCTCTCCCGCGACCGAGTCATTAGGAAAACCTTTACCGTCGAATCGTTTGTCTTGGTAGTGAATTATTTTGCTTACTGTTCCAAGATAGGGAATCCGACCCACTAGGTCGCTGCCTGTCTCGATTATCTTGTGTTGAGAAATGCTATCTTCATGTTGTTCGTCAATACCAGACAAATGGTGATCCGTCAAATTTGGAGGCAGAGAAATCGCTCCGATTTGGCTAAGTAGCGCGGCGACTTCAATATCCCAGCGCCCTCTCAATACAGCGATGCTCTGTGCTAGTTCGCGGACGGCATCCCGTAACCAGACCCCCCGTTTATGTCCCTCTGGATTGATGGAAGCCATTAGGTCGTAGAGTAGGTTCACCGTACCTGTTAAGGTTTCGCGCAGTAGTCTCGATTCGGCTTCTATGAGCCGAACTTGCTCTAAAGCGGCTTCAATAGTATCGCTTAGCGTTTTTGTGGTGGTCGGTTTGGAAAGAAAGCGGAAAACTTCGCCGGTATTTATGGCATCAATAGCGGTCTGGACGTCGGCCGTGCCCGTCAGCATAACGCGGATAATGTTTGGATATCTCTCCTTGACTTTCTGCAGCAATTGTATGCCATCTATCCCAGGCATGCGCATATCGGAGATTATAACCGCACAAGCGGCCTTGTCCAAGATCTCCAGCGCCGTTTGACCACTCGTCGCGAATTTCATCGACCAGAGCTTACGCTTTCGAAATAGGCTGTTTTCTATGGCCTTAAGAATGAGCGGCTCGTCATCAACGAAGAGTATGGTGGGCTGTTTTTCGTTCATTAAGATGCTCTTTCTATAACGGGTGTATCGGCAAGCGTACGGTGAACGTGGAACCGCGTTGCGGCACAGAGTCAAAAGAGAGCTCGCCACCGTGCTTATTAACAATCACGTCGTAGGCGATCGCTAAGCCTTGTCCGGTTCCTTTCCCCGGTGCTTTGGTCGTGAAAAAATAATCGAAGATCTTCGATCGAATTTCCGGCGACACACCGCCGCCGGTATCAGAGATTCGGACTTCCACAAAAGAGTCGACCAGTTGACTCGTGAGCCGAATTTCGCCCTTGGCTTGGCTCTCTGGTGCGGCGCGCTCAATCTCTTCTTGGACGGCATCGGCTGCATTGACGATCAGGTTTATAAACGCTTGGCTTAGTTC
>PBOD01000247.1 GCA_002724215.1 Gemmatimonadota bacterium
CGTGCCCCTGGCAACCATCGCCGACTGGCCCGACTTCGACGAACGCGGCCTGTGGAACTTTCCCTTCGAAACGGAGTGGATACCCTGGCTCGTCTCGCTCAAGCTCAACTTCGGCAAAATGGCCAGCACGCAACTGACCCCGGTTGAACGCGGTAAGCCCAACAGTGCCACCATCGATCGCGACGCCCTGCTCGCCGCCGGCAACCGCGCTTTCAACTACTCACCCTATATCCTCCATCTAAATTTCCTCCACGGGTGCAATCTCTACCGCGCCTATCCCGAGCTCGCCGGCCACGGCGACAGCGCGCTTACCGGCCGCTACTTCGCGCACAAAGAGGGCAACCAGCACCGCGCGCCCTGTGCCTCGCAGCCGGTGCTGGTCGACATCCTGAGCGAGTGGATGGAGTCGATCGCATCGCAGGGCGGGCTCGACATCAGCTGCTGGCTCAGCGAGCGGCCCGGCCAATGCGGCTGCGAGGATTGCACCGCCGTCGGGCAATTTGTATTGGAAGCCCGTGCCTTCGTCGCCGCCTGGCAGCGCGCCCGCAAGACGTATGGGGCGCTCGAAATCCGCCTCTTTCTCTCGACCACCACCCTGCAGCGCGACTGGCGCGTGCTGGCCGAAACCCCGCCCGAGGTCAAAATCGAACGCTGCTGTGCCCTCGGGCTCGAACGCGTCCGCCATCATCCCCGAGATCTCTTCGCCAATCCCCTGTTCGACGCCTATGCGCGCGATGGGCGCTGGATCGCCAGCTACGACGCGCCCATCGGCGTCAACGGCGATGTCGATACGCCGGAATTCAAAATCCCCGAGCGTTCGGCGCAGCGCATCCGCGACTATGTCGAGCAAATGCGCCGGCGCGGTTATCAGGGCGTCTACGGCATGATAGCGTGGGGGACGCTGGCGCGAGAGACCAATGGTTTCAATATCGCCGCCCTGGCCGAATGGACGTGGAATGGCGACGGCCGCGATACCCGCGAATTCGCCGCGGCCTGGGCGGTGCGCGAGGGAATGGCCAATCCAGAAGCATTTGCGGACTGGGCCGAGCTCATGGGACCGATCGAATTCGACGTCTTCGACTCGGATTTCCCCATCTGCTATTCGCAGGATCTGGCGCTCGACATGATCCGCCAGCGCCAGCGGCCCTATCTGGGCGAGGGAATATTCCGCTACTATCCGACACCCGACGCCTTTGCAGAGAAAAGAGCGCTGTGCCGCCGTGCGCTAGCACTCGCCGAGGATCTGCCCGCCGACTGCGCGCACGAAACCACCGTCGTCGATTCCTATATCGACCTCGCGCACAATATCTGGCAAATTGCCGAGTGCATGGCGACCCGCGATTTGCGCGATGTGCAGGACCAGGAAAATCTGCGCGGCCATCTCGCCGCGCTGCGCCTAGCCGGCGAAGCCAATACCCAGGCCATCCGCACCTGGCGCGCCGATCTGGGACCGGAGCCCTGGCACTATCGGGTCCACGATGCGCTCGAGAGCACCGAACGCACGGTGCGCGAAATCGGTCGCTTCGTCGAAGAGCGGTACGTCTTCTGACGGCGCGGCCCGCTATACGCAAAGAGCCTTTCCTCTACATAGTCGCCTTCTTGATGGACGGCGGCTCTGCCGTGGTCAGCCTCTGCGTGCCCCTTTTGGCCATCGAGGTCGGCGGTAGCTACGACGATCTCGGTGCCCTGCGCGCAACCCACGCTCTGACCTACGCAGTGGGCGCCTTCTTCCTCGGCCGCCTGGCCGATCGCGTCGGCTACCAGCGCGCGATGGCCGCGTGCTGCCTGGCGATGACGGTCATTTATCTGGGTTACTATCGCGTCGATGCGGTGGCCCAGCTCTTCGGACTGGCGCTGTTGACCGGCCTCGGCCTGGCGGCCTTCTGGCCCTCGGTGCAGGCCTGGCTGGGCCGGGAGCAAAACCGCGCCGGCCTGCGCCGCGCCATCGGCGGCTTCAATATGTCGTGGTCGCTGGGCCTGATCGTCGGCCCGGGCGTGGCGGGCGCACTCTACGCCGCCTACGCCGATTTCTCCTTCGTGCTCGCCGCCATCCTCGCCGCGGCGCTCTGCGTGGCCATCACTCTGGTCCGCGTGCGGGAAAGCGCCCCGGTCGAGCTGGAGGAGGAAAGCGCCTCGATCGCCGCCGCCCGCCGCTTCCTACCCGTGGCCTGGATCGCCAACTTCGCCACCTTCTTCGCCACCGGCGTCATCCGCGCCCTCTTCCCCAAACTCGCCACCGACCTCGGCGTCGCCACCGAGCACCTGGGCTATCTCATGGCCCTGATCGGCGTCGCCCAATTCACCGCGTTCACACTCGTCGCCCGCAGCGACCGCTGGCAGTTTAAACTATGGCCACTGGCACTGGTGCAACTCTGCGCGCTGGCTGGCCTGTGCGCCCTGGCCTTCGGCGACTCGCTTTTTGTCTTCGCCGTCGGCCTGTTGCTCCACGGCCTGCTCATCGGTTTCACCTTCACCTCCAGCGGCTTTTACAGCCTGCACTCCCCCTCACCTGCGGGCCGTCGCATTGGTTTCCACGAGGCGATCCTCGGCAGCGGCAATCTGGTAGGTCCGTTGCTGGGCGGTTTGGCCGGGGAACACATTGGCGCGCGAGCGCCCTATCTACTGGCAGCAGGCGTGATTGCAGTGGCGATGGTAATGCAGTGGATGTATTTGCGGAGAAATAAGTAGGGCTTGGGACAGGTATAAGGTGGGTATTGGCACCCGACCCCCAAGCCCGCAACGCTAGCTGCTATTGCCTGGAACCATATCGCCCGCACCGCGCTCTGACAGCATGCCCAACACCTGCCGCAATCAGGTGTCTTGTGTTATTATATGGGACATTTCGGCCGCACTGCCATGCGCTGAGCCGAACGCACCATCTTTCGAATCGGAGACATCCATGATCATCCAGCCCAAAATCCGCGGTTTTATCTGCACCACCGCCCACCCCGACGGCTGCGCCCGCGCCGTCCAAGACCAGATAGACTGGGTCAGAGCCCGGCCCGCCTTCAGTGGTCCCGAGAAAGTTCTGGTCGTCGGCGCCTCCACCGGCTATGGCCTGGCCTCGCGCATCGCCGCCAGCTTCGGCGCCGGCGCCGCCACCCTCGGCGCGTTCTTCGAGCGCCCGGCCGAGGGCCGGCGCACCGCCACTGCCGGGTGGTACAATAGCGCGGCCTTCGAAGCCGCCGCCCGCGCCGCAGGCCACTACGCCAGAAGTATCAACGGCGACGCCTTTTCCGACGAGATCAAAACCCAAACCATCGAAGCCATCCGCGCCGATCTCGGCCAGATCGACCTCGTCGTCTATAGCCTGGCCTCACCGCGCCGCACCCACCCCAGTACCGGCGAAAGCTTCAGTTCGGTCCTCAAGCCCATCGGCCAGACCTACAGCAACAAGACCGTCAATGTGCAGAGCGGCGAGGTCACGGATATCGATATCGAGCCGGCCAGCGACGAGGAGATCGCCGGAACCGAGGCGGTGATGGGCGGCGAGGATTGGGAACTGTGGATCCGCGCCCTCGACGAAGCGGGTGTGCTCGCCGACGGCGTGCGCACTGTCGCCTACACCTATATCGGCCCTGCGATCACCCATCCGGTCTATCGCGACGGCACCATCGGCCGCGCCAAGAACCACCTCGAAAAAACGGGCCTGGCCCTCAACGAGTACTTACAGGCCAGAAATGGCAGTGCCCACGTCTCGACCAACAAGGCCATGGTCACCCAGTCGAGCGCCGCCATCCCCGTGGTCCCGCTCTATATTTCGCTGCTCTACAAGGTGATGAAAGAAAAGGACTGCCACGAAAACTGCATCCAGCAGATGCACCGGCTCTTCACCGACCGCCTCTACGCCGACGCCCCAGTACCCGTCGACGACCAGGGCCGCATCCGCATCGACGATTGGGAAATGCGCGATGACGTGCAGGAGGCGGTTGCGGCGTTGTGGGCTCAGGTGACGACGGAGAATCTCGAGGCGATTTCGGATATTGCGGGCTATCGCGATGAATTTCTAAACCTGTTCGGATTCGGTTTGGCCGGAATTGATTACGAGGTGGAAGTGGATCCGGAGCGGGGGCTGGGGTAGGGGGCTGGCGGGCTGATAGAGAGCACGCGCTCGGCGCGGTGCAAATAGTCGGCAGCCTCATCGAGATTACCCTTCATCAATAACGTCTCCAATCACAGCCCGCAGCGATCGCGGCAACGACCTCCCCACCCGTTCCTATCATCAAACCAAACCCCAAAAGCCCCGGGGCTCCGGAACGATCTTCTCAGGGCGCAGCCAGCGCGTTTTCGTAGCGTTTTTTGAGCAACTCCTCCAGTTCGGACGAGATGTCGTTGTAAAAGCACCACCCGAACGGGTGGCTGTTGAACCGCTTGTCGCCCAGTAGCACATCGGCGCCGCGCGCCACGAGCAGCCGGGCCATTTCGAGCTGGTCCGTCATCACGGTCTTGTGCAGCGGCGTGCTGCCGCGGTCGTAATGGACGAATTGCCCGGCAAAGCTATTTACGTCGGCGCCGTGGTCTAGAAAGAACACCCAGAATTGAAGAATTCGTTACTCTTGTTCGGGAGTTCTCTAACACGCACCTCGACCGGCCTGGTTCTTCTTTGTAATTACCCTATCAAACCGCAAACGCGGTTTTAATCCTCTTAACCTCGAATTCTGTGGTTTTGATTAACGCGTTAATTAATCTCGAGGCCGATGATACGGATGGGAGACTACGGTTCTCAAACTAAGGCATCCAATCCATGCCTTTGTATAATGCCGAGCAAGCGGAGAGCAGGTCCACCGGGTTTTTTCACGCCACGCTCCCAATCGGATACGAGATTCTTGGAAACATTGAGATAGAGGGCAAATACCGGCTGAGATACCTGCTCGCGGAGACGTAAATCCCGTATTTCACCCGGCTCCAGTTCGATAGCCGGTCCCAAGCAGCTCTCATCGAAGTTCCGCATGGTTTTCTTGTCGATCGCACCAATCTGATGTAGAGAATCCATTGTTTCGTGAATAGCCGCAAGCGCTTCCGACTTGTATTGGCGTGTTTTGCTCATAGCTCGACCTCCGTCAATCCTCCAACTGTAATCAGTTTCTCAATTTGCTCATCCGATAAAGCCAGTAATTCCTTCGCCGCCTGTTTGAACACCTTCAGTTCATCCCTTCTAATATTGTCCCGTTCCTTCTTGGCAAAACCGTACACGAAAAAAGCTCTGTCTCCTCGCCTGAAAACAATGAGTGCCCTGTATCCACCCGATTTCCCTTGACGCGGTCTTGCGATGCGCTGCTTGATCACATTACCGCCGAGAGCAGTATCGACAGACCCCTTTACCGCTCGGGCAATAGTTTCTGCCAGAGCAGCATCACTGATATTCTCGCGTCTGGCGAATCGCTGGAACCAGGCATTTTTGAAAATCCGCAATTTTCATCCCTCGTCGGACGGACGACAGTGGGCTGCCTATAACATATCACACTATGTGTGATATACCAACTGGTCGACTGATCGATGATGGAGATAGAGGAAAATTGAACCGCGTTTCTATTTTCAGCCGAAGGGTACCGAACGTTCCTACCGCTCAGGTGGTGTGTGACGAGAGACCGAACGCTAGATCGGCGGTGCCGGCGGGTCGAGGTCCCACAGCCCGTGGTGCACCATCTGGAAGTGCCAGACCCGCTCACCGCTCTGGGCGTCGAGGCAGACGATGCTCTCGCCGAAGAGATTGTCGCCGGGGCGCTGGTCGGCGGGGGTGTACTTGCTGCCCTTGAGGTCCGAGGTGTAAAAGGGCCAGTCGATCGTCTGGGATTCGGCAGTCGAAAAGAGCAGCAATACGATTGAAAAACCGGTCCGTCTCATGGGTCCTCCCGTAGTAAATCGCGTGCGTCTATATCCGGAAAACGAGGCGTTCAACAGTGTCAACCGCCCGGCTGGCTCAATCGTCGAAAATGTCCTGCCCTGCGGCCCGCAAGGCAGCGGCGACAGCCGCCGCGCCCTCGTGCTCCAGCGCAAAGTATCTCTCTCGACCCCTGCAGACAGAATGCGTATAGTAGTACTCCATGCCCATCGCCAAACCCATCGACATCCTCGTCCTCGGCGGCCAGGGTACCGCCGGCGGGGTCGCCTGCGGCTCCGATCGCATTTTATTTCAACCGGCGATGGTCA